>JAICGN010000011.1 GCA_025923075.1 Chitinophagaceae bacterium | reverse complement strand
GGCCTGGGTAGAAACCCTGGCCCGTTTTTAATCCGTACCCTATGAAAACTGGTTTAAAGGTATAATAATTTTTTAATTACGGCAAAGTAATTATATGGGGTACCCCATTTATTGTTGCCAGGGCTTTGTTGTCACAGTCCCCATTCCCGTAGTTTATGGTTGCGACCCATGGCGAATTTGTAGCCAGATTTTGTCTAATGATTCTGGTAACTCCTTTTACTAACCAGCGACAACTGAATTTTTTAATCAATGGATCAGCTGTTTCAGCTGTCCATGCAATAAGTAGATTACCCCTTTTTGCCTTACCATTCGAGGTCCCTTCAATTTTATAAATGTCGTCAAGTGGTATAAATGGGGTACACATACCCTCCAATTGAACTATACTTCTCGTGCTGTGCCATTCCACATAATTTCCATTTGGCTTTATGAGTTTTGCGTTTTCTACTGCTACTTTCCATTTATGCGTCATACAAGTAGTTGAAATAATATCACTTTGATTGGTGATAATCTGAGTTCCCGCCACTTCAATGCTATCGACGGTGTAATTTTCAAAGGTGGTTGTTGCTTTAGCCCCAGGTACCATCAGTCGATTTGTATATTCGGTTATTATTTTTCCCGAACGGTTCCTTCCATCACGACCGGTACAACCGGTGCCGAAGTCCATTGTGATTTTTACGGGAAATACGCTCGTTGTGCTGAGATGAGTAATTGTCACATCCGGGCAGGCTGTTAAGCGGGCGGTTTCGCCAGGCGTTCCGGCATTCATTCTGCCAAATACCCCGGTGCCGCCAAAAGCGACATCCGCATTCACCCCCATTACGTTGTCAAACACCTCGTTGAAAATCTCATCGGATTCCGCATCGCCCTCGGATGATGCTCTTGAGGCAAATTCTTCCTGTGCAGTGTCGGCGCTCGTTTCTTTTTTACATGAACCAAAAATGATAAATGAACCAAAAACCAGGGCCACTAAACGGGTAGGATTTAAAAACAGTTTCATAATATTGATTTTGTAGGTTTACAAATAACGAGTCTGTGACTGGAAATATTGAACTTCGTTTAAGGCTTTGTTAAGAATTTTGAGCGTCTTGATCATTGAAAACCAATACAAAACTATGATAATCGATACCCATAGTCATATTTACCTGCCGGAATTTGATACAGATCGGGCGGAAATGCTTGCAAGAGCTGAAAATGAAGGGGTTAGACTTGTTTTGATGCCTGCCATTGATAATCAGACCCATTCGATTATGTTCGGAGTCGAGGAGGATTTTTCAGGTGCGTGTCGCGGCATGATGGGTCTTCATCCGTGCTCGGTAAAAGAGGGGTATCAGGAGGAGCTAAAAATTGTAGAGGATCATTTGGAACAAAGGAAGTTCGTGGCGGTAGGTGAGACCGGTCTGGATTTTTACTGGGATCGGACTTTCATAAAAGAACAATACGAATCATTTCAGATGCAGATCGAATTGGCAATCCACTATGATGTGCCAGTTGTGATCCATTCGCGCGATTCAATTGATGAATGCATCAAGGTGATTGGTAACAAACAGAACGGGAATTTAAAAGGCGTATTTCATTGTTTTTCCGGCAATATTATACAGGCAAAACAGATCATTGAACTTGGATTTTATTTGGGAATAGGAGGGGTCATTACGTTTAAGAATTCCGGATTGGACCGGGTATTGGCTGATGTTGATATGAAACACGTGATCTTAGAAACGGATGCACCTTATTTGGCGCCGGTTCCATTCAGGGGTAAAAGAAATGAATGCAGTTACCTGAAATATGTTGTTGAAAAACTAAGTGAAATAAAGAATATTTCGAAAAACGAGATTGAAATGGTCACAACAAATAATGCAAGGAACCTATTCTGTCTTTAAATGCGGAGACCTAATTAATAGCCTTCAATAATCACTCGGAAACCTATCGGTTCTTTCGGCAATATTTTTCCTTGTCAAGTATTTTGCTTCCCAGCGGATCGGTGAATATAATTGTTTCCCATTCGTCTTTAGTCATGCATCCTGCGTGTTGATAAGTTCCAGGTGAACTATTTGGATGATCAATTGTACTAAAATCACATTCGTAACAATGGATTTTGTTTTTGCTGCAGGATAATGAGAAATAGGTTAAAAAGACGAACCAGATTTTTTTCATGCGGGGTGAGATCTTATATACTTAAAAAAACCAGGGTAAAAATCGCGGAGACCGAGGGATTCGAACCCTCGATACGGTTTCCCGTATACACACTTTCCAGGCGTGCCTCTTCAACCACTCGAGCAGGTCTCCGGGTCCATGTTCACTAAGAATTCATGGATCAAGGCGGCAAAAATAAGAAAATACGCCTCAGTTCATTTGTTGTTCAGGAATAATTCGCTCTATTTCTTCTTTCTTTAATGGATTCTTTTCCCAATGAGGATCGTATTTTACAAACCAGGAGATCCAAATGCTGCGTGATACCCGCATCAACCATGGTTGCGAAAGAACCAGAATGATCGCATTAGCAATCAGCCAATAGAAAAAACGATTATCGTGAACTGACATTCCGATCAATACAAACCAGGCAATAAAAGTAGCTATGCTTATTCCGACACCAAGTGCATAGCTAACATAGCCGGTACCATAATAAAAACCCGGTTCTTTTTCGGTAGGCTGTCCGCAAACGTTGCAACATTTGGGCATCGCCATATTCTTCTTAAGACTTATACTAACTTTATTTTTGAAGAGTCTGCCTTCTCTGCAACGTGGACAACGACATCCTAAAGTTGAAGTAAGATAACCGCGCTTCTTTCTACCTGGCATTATTCTGCGATATAAATTGATTAATTATTTTTTGCAAAGAAACCGCGGGCACTACTCCGGGCTGTCGCCACAATATTTTTCCTTTTTGGAAAAGCATAAGTGTCGGCACACTGGTTACATTATAAAAGGATGAAGCCGCAGGACTCTGATCGATATCCACTTTTATTATTCTTATTTCATTCCCCATCTTTTCATGCAGTTCTTCCAAAATTGGTTTCATAAGTTTACATGGCTGACACCATTCCGCCGAAAAGTCAACTAATACAGGTGTATCACCCTGGATCAGGTCATTAAAGGTTTCCGTCTTATTTGTTGTCGGGCCCATCTTTTTTGTTTTTAAAAATGCTTAAAAATAAACCACCCATTACTGCACCATACGCTGTGCTGTTATGCCATTTTGAAGTGATCATACAAGTCCCGCTGTTGCAGCCAACAAGTTTCCAATAAATAAAACCACCAACAGCTCCCAACACAATGCCGATAATTAGTAGTTTGTTTTGAAAAAGAAAATTCTTCATTGCGCAAAGGTCTGCAAAAGCATTGGAATGATGAGTGACAAATGTTACGAAGTTAGGCGGAGCCTTTTAATATTTTATGCCAGTAAAGCCATGGTAGCACATATTTTTTCAAAAGCCACATGCTTCGTCTTGGTTTGGCCTGGTCAAATGGAAATGTCTCCATCACCTTATTATCGTATCCGAATTCTGCAAGCACTAATTTACCATACCCAACAGTGAGCGGGCAGCTTCCATAACCTGAGTATTTTTCTGTCATTGAATGGTGTTCGATCAATGCAATGAGATTTTTTACAAGTACTGGAACTTGTTTCCTTACTGCAGCACCTGTTTTGGCATTTGGGGTGTTAGTAACATCGCCTAACGAAAATATGTTTTGAAATTTTGTATGCTGTAACGTGTACTTATTTACATCAACCCATCCTTTTACATCTACCAGCGGACTTTGACGAATAAAATCCGGAGCACTTTGCGGAGGTGTTACATGGATCATATCAAATTTCCTCGTCACAGTAGCGCCACCTGCATCATTCATCAGTTTAAAAGTGGCTTCTCTTTTTTCCCCATCAATCGCAATAAGGTCATATTTGAAATGCAGTATAATGCCATACTTATCCACTATTTTTTGTAGTGATGCTGCATACTTCTTTATACCAAACAGCATGCTGCCACCGGAGACAAATTCTAACGTTACATCTTTCAAAATTCCTTTACGTCTAAGATAATCAGCAGTCATGTACATTACTTTTTGGGGAGCCCCGCCGCATTTTGTTGGTGTGGATGGCGCTGTAAAAAAAATGGTATCACCGGGCTTGATATTTTTCAGGCATTCGTATGTGTAAGGTGCATACTGGTATGAGTAATTACTTGTAACAGCATTTTTGCCGATCGTTTCTTTTAATCCTTTTACATCGCGCCAGTTAAGTTGTATTCCAGGTGCGACAACCAGGTAATCGTAAGTGTAACTGTTTCCTTGGGCAGTTATAACTGTATTATTTTGTGGTTCAAAAAAGGCCGCAGCTTCTTTGATCCATTTGACGTTCCGAGGCATCACCGACTCTTCATTTCGAATTGTCCTTTTGATATCAAAAACTCCGGCGCCAACAAGTGTCCATGCCGGTTGATAATAGTGTTTTTCCGAAGGTTCTATGATTGCTATATGAAGATCTTTTTTCCTGCGCAGCAGTTGTGCGGCAGTTGAAATGCCTGCGTTTCCGCCGCCAATTATCAATATTTGGAAATGTGCCATGGTTTGCAATTTTGTACAAACCTAAATATATAGCGGATACTATCCAGTGATACAAGTCACGATTGGGCATGATTTTGAATCAATTAGTGACTTTGATATAGCCGTACCCATCCGCCTGTCTGGAGATCAGTTCATAAATGCCATCCGGTACGATTTTAACTCCGGGGATCAGCATATTTTTTTCCACGTTATGAATCTTCATCGTTTGCTCACAGACCGTAAAAATCACATTTTTACCGGCTGCAAGTTTTTTTATATCACTTGCAACTGATGATTGAGCTGTTTCTACCATCGGCAAAGCTTTTCCATAAAGCACTACTTCAATTTTTGCATCCGGATAGCCAGCAATTATACTGTTTATCCATCGAATTACACGTTGATGAGTGGCCGAATCTCCCGTTGTAAGGTCGAAGACTACATTGTAAGGTCTTGTTTGGGCAAATAGCTGAGTTACTATTGCCAACAAAATTGCACCGACTAAAAGTATTCGTTTCATAATCCCAAGTGTTATGCAAAAATTACGAACAAAAACGAAAAATTGGGTTGGGAAAACACAGTATCATTTTTTTTTGTAGCTTTTCAGATCTTTTTTCTTTTAAATCATTAAAACTTTTTTATGAATACCAACGAATTCAAGGAAGGAACAAACCGCAGAAACTTTTTGGGGACACTTGCCACAGGTGCCGCTGCTGTTGGTTTGACAACCATTGCTCCATCATTAAGTGCGTTAGCAGGGGAAGCTCATTTTGATCCTAAGGTTTATGGTGACCCTGAGGAGATATTTAAAAAAATCACCGGCAAACATCGGATCGTTTTTGATTCACCACATCCGCATGAAATTTACCCTTTTGCCTGGCCAAGAGTATTCCTGCTTACTAATGAAGCCACCGGTTCACCCAATAAGGATTGCAGCGTCATGGTGGTGTTAAGACATTCATCAATTGGATATGCTATGGATGATAAAGTGTGGGCAAAATATAATTTAGGTAAAGTGTTTGAAGCAAACGATCCGGAAACAAAACAACCTGCGACACGTAATCCTTTCTGGAAGCCAAAATCAGGAGCTTATACCGTGCCTGGTATCGGAGAAATATTGATAGGTGTGAATCAGCTTCAGGAAAATGGTGTGTTGTTTGTTGTCTGTGCTGCTGCAATAAATGTTTATAGTGCCATCGTTGCTCAGTCTATGAATCTGAAACACGAAGATGTGAAAAAAGATTTCACAGATGCGCTACTGCCCGGTATACAACCAGTACCTTCAGGTGTATGGGCATTAGGCCGTGCACAGGACAAAGGATGTGGTTACATTTTTGCAGGGTAATAGATCCGTTAACTTTTTTTAATGCAGGCAAAGTCTTTTGCCTGCATTTTTATTTGAACTCATAACCAACACCGGACAGCTGGGTAAGTAAATTCCCCGGAGCATCAGTAGCCGTACACCGCCCTTCAATTTTTGGAGCAATAGGTGAGAATTTTTTCAAATATTCTTCAATAACATTATGAAGTGTAAAGCCTGATCTTGTTGGCGCCTTAACACCATCTACCCTGCAAAGTGTTGTGTCGGGATCACCTTCTCTTTCGCATGCTACAAATTTGTATTCCCTCTTATGATCAATCGGGCTACTATCTATTTTTATCCAATTAACTCTTTTGCCCATTTCTTTATTAATTGTAAAATTTACTTGCATGCCTTTAAATCGAATTACCCAACCGCCAAACCGGTTTGCAGGATCTTTGGCAAAAGCATTCTCCAGCTCTTTCTCCATCCAATCCCACAGCTGTCGGCCGGTTGCCGTTCCCATTTTCGCTTCACTATCAACGGGCAACATGCTCCATAAAAAATCTTTTGTGATATCTGCCATTCCTGTTTTCGGGTCGGGTACAAGCGGTGGACAAAAACGAAAACCATTACTCAATGCAATGTCAGGATTGAATTTCCACATCAATGCATCGGTTATAAGATTATCCATAGGCGTTTCGATCACATAATACCTTACAAGCGGGGTGCTGGTTTTTCCGACGACTTTATTCAATTCTTTCTCAAATGGCTCTTTAGTTTTTTTAACCAGCATTTTCATTTCTTCATCTTCTTTATATCGCGAAGGATCTACATCCAGTAACTGGTAATTCTGTTCTTTTATTTTTCCATCTTCAATCACTATATCCAATTTCGAAATGAAAGAACCAAAGGCGCCGGGTTCAGTTACTTTCGTGTATTTCCCCTCAATTGGTTTCCTTATTCTTTCATGTGTGTCGGCGCCAAGGATATAATCTACCCCTTTCACCTCCGCCATATTTGCTAGCCCAACTTGCTGAGCCAGTCCCATGTGAGTCAATAAAAAAACCATCTCACATTTTTCATATTCCCTGAGCAGGCGGATATATTTCATTACATTTTTTTCAGGGGGTGTAAAACGTATACCATCGCTATATGCCGGTGATTGTCTTTTGGGCGTCAGTGGATCATTATACCCTATAAAACCTATTTTGATACCCGCTATATGTTTAATAAAATAGGGAGGAAAAATCAATTCATCATCCAATTCATCTTTTGTATCATGAAACATGTTGGCGCAAACCTTTACTCCATCATAAGCAAACATATCTTTCATCATCATTTCTTTTCCATAGACCACTTCCCAGTTGCCAGGCAACATAATATCATAACCAATATTATTCATCAATGGAATGATTGCTTTGCCTTCAGTTAGTGCTGCAATTCCACTTCCCTGGAAACAATCACCACCATCTATCACCAGGGTATTCAATGGATTCTTTTTTCGCAATTCATTGACCATGGTCTTTAATGTAGCAAAACCGCCTCTCTTTTTATAAACCGGCTTGCCGTTTTCAATAAAGAATTCATCATGAATGTTGAGTTGTGAATGAATGTCTGCTGTATGAAGCAATGTGAGCAATTGTGCTTTTCCATTTTGCAATACCTTGCTTTTTTCCAATGATCTTGCTTTGTAATCAGATTCCCCGGTATGTAACGTTGATGCTGCAAGCGGACTGATCAACCCGCCACCAATGCCCATACCTAATCCTAATTTACCTGCGGTTTTAAAAAATTCCCTTCTGCTGTTTTGAGAAATTTCAATATGAAGTTTTTTTTCAGCTTCATTTAATTGAAGGCAACTGTCACAACTGCAGTTTACATGCAGGCTATCTTTTTCATGCATTAGTTTTTGATTAAGTTATTTTTTCTGTTTTTTCCTGGCCTCAATGATAGGTTGAAAAGGGCCATACTTATGTTGTTCTTCAGTAAAGCCATCAGCATAAGGACCAAACGGATGATCAACTGGTTTTTTAGAAATATCAGGCCAGTCTTCTTTAAAAATCTTTGAGGGGCGTGGTTGAGAATTTACAAATGCCGCTACATCCCATGCTTCTTCATCTGTCAGTTGAGGATTATGATATTCCACCTCACCAAAGGGCATATTGTGTTTTACATAGCCTGCAAATCTTGATAATCGATATAAACCAGCAGCGGTGTTATAACTGTTTTCTCCCCATAATGGCGGATATTCATACAAGCCATCAGTTTTCTTCTGTCCATGTCCATCAGCGCCATGGCATCGTTGGCATTTACTTACATAAACGGCCTGTCCTTTTTGCGGATCAGCAGCACGATCGAGATATGGAATATTCATAATGCCGGTTCCTTTCGGTGCGCGACCCTTAGGAATACCATCCCCAAGCCAGTTCATATAGGCAATAATCGATCGCATCTCTTTGCTATTACTGTCAATCGCTTTGTCAGCATTTAAGCTTCTTTCCATGCAATCGGAAATTCTTTTTACAATGGTTTCCAGACCCCCGCTTCGTGCTCTGAACTGCGGATACATTGATGCAACGGCCCCGTAATTATTTCCCCAGGGCAATGTACCGCCATTCAAATGACAATTCTGACAGTTCATTCCATTTGTTATTTGCGCAACAATTCCTTTTGGCCCGAGATAGTAGGAAGTATTTGCGATTAATTCATGCCCATATCTTGCCATTGAATCTCGTTCAGGAATATGATATTTATTCCATCCAACCCATAAACGTGTGCTATCAAACTGTGAATCACCTGCAACTCCATGAGCATGGCTGCTGTCGCATGCATAAATAACCAATGCAAAGCAGGCTAAAATGAAAACTGTTTTAACAAAACAATGTGGTTTCATCTCGATTTGAATTACGTCAATGCGGCAACTTCTCTCTCAGATAACCATAGACCCATGTACCGATGATAGCGCTAAATAAAGTTACGATGATTACGGTAGCCCCTGTTCCTATTTGTGCAAACAATGGTCCGGGACATGCGCCGGTCAAGGCCCAGCCAAATCCAAAAAGTAAACCACCGTATACCTGTCCTTTATTAAATTTTTTTGGTTCAAGGTGGATCGGTTCACCATCAATAGACCTTATTTTAAATTTTTTTATAATAAATACACTGATAATGCCAACCACGATAGCAGAACCAATAACACCAAACATGTGAAAACTTTGTAAACGAAACATTTCCTGTATGCGAAACCATGAAATGACTTCTGATTTGATAAGAATGATCCCAAATAAAATTCCGGCAAAAGTGAATTTTAGATTTGACAAAAGCGGCTTATCCAGTTGTGAACTATTCACACAGATGGCATTCTGCGATCGTACTTCAAAGTCAGTATTCAATTCCGCTGCTTTAAATGTTTTTATATCTGTATTCATTTTTATTAAAATAAGTTCTATTAAAGTTTAAGAATGAGCGGAAGAACGATGTTTGCAAAAAAGAAACCACCGATCATAAAGCAACAAGTGGCAATCAAAGAAGGTAATTGAAGATTACTTATCCCCATAATGGCATGGCCACTTGTGCAACCGCCGGCATAGCGGGTGCCAAAACCAACAAGAAAACCGCCACCAACCATAAGTATCAGCCCTTTTATTGATAACAAACTTTCCCAGTTAAAAAGATCTTTTGGAACCAGGCCTTCTGTATTTGTAACACCATAGCCTGCTAATTCTGATGCCAGTTTCGGGTCAATGACAACGGGATCGGGATTTAATAATAAGAATGCTGCTATTATCCCACCTAATAAGATACCGCCGACAAAAAAAAGATTCCATATTTCCTTTTTCCAGTCATATTTAAAAAATGGAATATTCATTGGCACACAGGCTGCGCATACATGCCGCAATGAAGAAGACACTCCAAAAGACTTATTTCCGAGTATAAGTAATACCGGAACAGTGAGACCGATCAAAGGGCCTGCGACATACCAGGGCCAGGGTTGTTTTATCCATTCAATAAAATTCATGACATTTATCTTTATTTCTCTGCAAAGTTAATTGTAACTCAAATGATAACTGTGACAGTTGTCACACCGTCAAAAATTATAGTTCATTATCAGGTTAAATTGATGCATATCTGTCTTGTTTATAACATATCTCAAGTCATTATAAGTACTGCCACCGCTCTTTTTATAAAGATATAACAGTTCGGCATTGAGGCCATCAAGAAGCCCACCAAACGCGTATTTCAAATCAAGGTTAAATTGATAATAAGACGGAAGCCCATATTTATTTAGCCTCACGTTTTTTACGTCAGGCAGTTCATAATAACCGGCGCCCACTGCAGTATTTAATTTTTGATGGAAAAAAGTCTGAAGAAAATTAATGGTAAACGCATTTACATCACCAAGTCCTTCATTTCTTTCCCTTGATAAGAACGTAAATAATGGTTCACGGCCCCATTCTCTTGGAAAGAGAAAACGACCGTCTTTTGTGATGCGTGAATAATTAAATCTGATCGTCGATTTTTTTAACTGCAAACCGGCACTTGCACTATAAATATTCACTTTTTGTGAAGGATCGAAATAAGTTTTTGCCGGATCTGTATTTCCTCCATGTTTGATTCCCTGTTGGTGGATGTATTGAATGCTGGAAATAATCTTTCTATTTTTTTCAATTGAAAATTCTCCATCGGCCTGGAACAATGTTGTATTTGAAATATTTTCGATCCAATGATCCCATGCTTGCAGTTTTATCTCGTTGTTCAATGAATAAGTAATTCCTGCAATGCCTATGCCTGTTGACTCGAGATTGTTTTTATAGTCACTTTTTTCTCCACTGATTCCAACTCCCGCAGGATAAATGCCAATGGAAGATGCCCCGCGAAACCATGCAATAGTGCCGCGTGGAGAAATATGCGTAAGCCATCCGATCTCAAGTTTTGTTTTTTTCAATTCATTTATCTCCATCCATATTCCTTGTTCACCGGTTGGACGCATCCGGCCGTCTTGTTGATTAATGAAAGGCGTTTTAATTACCTGTTTGCCGTATTTGATGTATGATCTTTTGAAATTATACCTGATAAAAAAATCTTCCAGCCGCTGCATATCTTTCTTATTTGACGGATCTGTCTGATCAAACTGACCAATCTCATACCGGTTCATCATATTTGTAAGCGGATCAGGTTTTGTAAGATCAGAAGAAGAAAGATTCCAAATATAGAATCCCCCGATACCGAGCTGGAACCCTTTAAAAATTTTTGTTTGGTATCTTAAACCGCCACCAAAAGCCAGGGCATAATAGTCAGAAAGCGATTCATCGTTGTTCGTACTCATATAGAACAATCGGAAGTGGCCCTCAATTCTTCCCTTTTTGAAGGCATGAAGAATCGAGGTTGTATCTTCTTTTTTTTGCCCGTTTGTAATCAGGGAGAAAAAAATTGATAAGCAGGTAAAGAGAAAATAAAATCGTTTCATTTTGATGAGAGGCTATAGATTTTAATGGGGCTTTTTCAATTCGCCCTTCCATTCAGTGATTCCACCTTTAAGGTGATGTACTTTTTTAAAACCCATATCTTTCATCATCACCAAAGCCTTGCCGGAGCGACGACCACTTTTACAATAAAGCAGGAATTTTTTGTTTTTATCAAGAGCGGAAATTGTATTTAGAAACGTGAGACTATCCATCACATTATAATTCACCGCATTGCCGATATATCCCGATTTATATTCTTCAGGAGTTCTTACATCCAGCATCACTGTATTCTTCTTTTTCATCATTCGCTCAAACTTTGTAGTTTGAACGGATAGACCGGTAGTGTCTTGTGCTGACGCAAGGCTGATGGAAAATGCCCCGGCGATCAAAAGCGAATAAAATATTTTTAATCTCACCTCAGTTCAGTGTTATTTTTTGTAAATCGAAAATACCCCCGCCATTATAAACGTTAGTGATACCGGCTTGTTTAAGGAGATGTACTGCAGCGCCACTTCTGTTACCACTACGACAATATAAAATCACAGGACCATTCAATTTTTTGAATTCATCAATTCTTGCAGGAATTTCAGTCAGTGGAATATTTACTGCATTCTTTACATGTCCCTCATCATATTCCCAGGTATTCCTGACATCAACAACAACTGCATCTTCTTTTTTTAATATTTCGCTTATGTTTTTCATTTTTTTATATTTTTTTGAAAGAACCGGGAACGTTACGGTCCCCGGTTGCCACGAAACCCTAACCATCACAACATTGTTGTCGGGCACACATAATCTGTCACTTTAAACTTGCCGCTCTCTTTCATTGACTTGAAACCGCCCTTTATGTCAACCAGTTTATCATAACCCCTTGCACGAAGTATAGAAGTAAATGCCATACTGCGATAGCCACCTGCACAATGCACATAGTAAGTTTTATTCTTATCGATCTGCGACATATTATCATTGATGTAATCAAGAGGTATGTTTTCTGCATCGGCGATATGCTCGCTGTCGTATTCGCTTTTCTTCCTTACATCGATCAAATTCACTTTCTCTTTGTTCATAACACCAGCTAATTCATCAGCAGTGATCGAAGTAATGTGATCAACTTCCCGGCCTGCATTTTTCCAGGCCTCGAATCCTCCTTTCAGGAAACCGATTGTATGATCATAGCCTACACGGCTGAGGCGGGTAATTACTTCTTCTTCTCTTCCGGGTTCACATACAAGCAATATTTGTTGTTTAATATCAGGGATCATGGCGCCAACCCATGGGGCGAATTGTCCATCCACACCAATATTAATGGAATTAGGAATAAACCCTTTGGTAAAGACCTGTGCATCCCTTGTATCAAGTATGATGGCACCGGTTTCATTCGCTGCTGTTTCAAACGCAGCGGGGCTCATTTCATGCAGGCCCCTTTGCAATACTTCATCAATGCTATCATAGCCTTTAATATTCATCAACACATTTAATGGAAAATACTTTGGAGGCGGGGTGAGACCCGTTAAGACTTCTTTAATGAATTGTTCTTTTGATAAGCCCGGCCGCAGTGCATAATTAGTTGCTTTCTGGTGCCCGAGCGTATCCGTGGTTTCCTTACTCATATTTTTACCACAAGCGCTGCCTGCGCCATGTGCAGGATACACAACGATGTCATCAGCCAGCGGCATTATTTTATTTTGTAATGAATCATATAAATGTGCAGCAAGTTTTTCCTGTGTTAATTCCGCGATTACTTTCTGCGCCAAATCGGGACGTCCCACGTCACCAATAAAAAGGGTGTCACCGGAAAATAAACCAATCTCTTTTCCGCTTTCATCTTTTAGTAAAAAGCAACTGCTTTCCATGGTATGGCCGGGTGTATGAAGTACTTTGAGAGTGGCCTCACCAATTTTAAATTCTTGTCCATCGTCTGCGGTGATAGCTTCGAATGCCGGCTTAGCAGTGGGGCCATACACAATCTTTGCACCAGTTTTTTCTGCAAGATCGAGATGGCCGGAAACAAAATCTGCATGGAAATGCGTTTCAAAGACCCATTTAATTTTTGCATGGTTTCTTTCTGCTTTTTGAATATAAGGTTCGACTTCACGCAGGGGATCAATGATAGCGGCTTCGCCATTGCTTTCAATATAGTAGGCGCCCTGTGCAAGACAACCAGTATAGATCTGTTCTACTTTCATATTTAAATATTTTGAGATGTAAAGTTGGAGTTGTTTCCAGAGTCTGTCTATGACTTTTGTCACATTGGCTGTCTCAGGAAAAGTTCTTTAACAATTATGTAAATGCCCATTACCAGTACAAACCATCCGAACCATTTTTTCAGACGTTCACCGGCAATTTTTTTATTAATTGCATTTCCTATAAAAATTCCAATGATTGCCGCCAGGGTAACGATTAATAATAATTTCCAGTCCATGTTATAATGGGAAAGGTCGCCGGTAAAGCCAACAAGTGATTTGGCTGCTATGATAAGAAGAGAAGTTCCCACTGCCAGTTTCATCGGCAGTTTGCTAAAAAATACAAGTGCTGGGATAATAAGAAATCCACCACCGGCTCCAACAAGACCGGTCAGTATTCCCACCACCGCGCCTTCAAGTATAATCATTGGATAGTTATACCGTTGTTGAAGCGGTCCATCATTTTCTTTTTCGCCATTTTTTATCATCGAATAGGATGCCGCTACCATTAAGAATGCGAACAAAACCATGATCAATACTGGTTTTGTAATTTCAAAATTTCCAGCATTGAAAATATGCTGCGGGATCAATGGTACCAGGAATTTTCTCGTAACAAAAACCGCCAGGATGGAGGGTATGCCAAAAATGATTGCGGTTCTTAAATTAACCAATCCATGTCTGTATTTGGGAACAGCGCCCACAAGACTGGTTGTGCCCACGATAAAAAGTGAATAAGCTGTGGCAATGACCGGCTCAACATGCAAAAGATAAACAAGAACCGGGACTGTTAGGATTGATCCGCCACCACCGATAAGACCTAAAGCAATTCCAATAACAACCGAAGCTATATAACCAGCTATTTCCATTTATAAAAATTCAGAAGCAAAATTGAACACTTATAAATCCCCTGCAAGTGATATAAATCACAAATTGATAAGTTCAATTGAATTACGGTTCAGCCTTATTTTTCCAAGCTGCTCCATCTTTTTCAATAAGCGACTGATCACCTCTCTCGATGAATTCAAGTCGTCAGCAATTTCCTGGTGAGTTAAATTCACGATCTTCTTTCGTGTATCCGCCTGATATCGTTTAAGATAAAACTCCAGCCGTTCATCCATATTTCTGAAGGCAATATTGTCAATGACCGTGAGCATTTCATCGAAGCGTTTGCGATATGTTTGAATAACAAAATGTGACCAACTTTTATATTTGCTCATCAATTCATCCATCAGTTGTACCGGCAGCAATAATACTTCCGTATCTTCAATCGCTTTAGCGGTTATCTCACTCGTTTGCGATTGTAATGCACATATCAATGATACAGCGCAAGCTTCACCAGACCCCAGGTAATAGATCAGGAATTCTCCCCCTTCATCATTTTGCCGGTAAATTTTAATTCTTCCACTTAATACCAGTACAGTTGATTTGATATACTGACCTGTCCTAACAATGATCTCCCCTGCATTGAATTTTCTTTCGATTACATTTTTATCCAGGATTTCTAGGAGTTCTGGTTCAAACTGCGGGAATAATTTCTTCCAATCCATCTTTTAAAATTAAGATTCTAAAACTTTTTCCATCTGCATGCTGCGGCTTCCTTTTACAAGTATATAACTGTTTTGGAAATGCTGTTGATCAAACCATTCTTTTGCTTTCAAAGAATTTTCAAATGAAAGAAAAGGATGGGAGAGTTTTAAAAAATCACCACCAACAAGAATAACTTGCTTCCAGGAATAGTTGTTGATAAGGCCAATTATTTCCTCGTGTTCGTGCAGGCTTTCCACACCTAACTCGGCCATAGCACCAAGCATCATGATCTTATTGTCGACGGGTTTCTTTGCAAAATTTTCGATCGCTAATTTCATGCTGCTTGGATTTGCATTGTAGGCATCTAAAATGATCTTGTTGGAGCCTTTTTCAATCAGCTGTGAACGGCTGTTTGACGGAGTATAATTCTCAATGGCAGATTTTATTTTGTTTTCTGGTACTTCAAAAAATTTACCAACGGTTACTGCAGCTAGCACGTTGGGCAAGTTGTAGTCGCCAACCAATTGTGTCGAAATGATCTTATCGTCAAGTCCCTGGGTGATCTCAACTTGCAAAAAAGGATCATTACGAAAAACTTTTCCTATTATATGATCATTTATTTCTGTCCCATATTTGATGATACCGCTGATGCCTTTGCTCATTTCCCTTAAATAGTCATAATCCCACATTACAAATGCAAAGCCATGTGTTAGTGTTCGCAGGTAATCAAACAATTCTCCTTTGGCCTTTTTAACACCTTCTATTCCCCCAAATCCTTCCAGGTGTGCCTTGCCGCAGTTTGTAATCAGGCCATGCGTAGGCATCGCAATTTGACAATAACCCGCTATTTCATTCAGGTGATTTGCGCCCATTTCGATTACAGCCATTTCCGCATCACTTCTTATTTTTAATATGGTATGAGGGACGCCGATATGATTATTCAGATTGCCTTCTGTAGTGTAAGTTTTAAAGGAAGATGACAGCACCGCATAAATTAATTCTTTTGTAGTTGTCTTTCCATTGCTTCCCGTAATTGCAATAAATGGGATAGTAAACTGTTTGCGATGGTGACGGGCTAGTTCCTGCAAGGCCATTAATCCATCTTCTACTAAATAGGTCTTGCCCGGTATTTCAAACCCTTTCTCATCAATTATCGCAAAGCTTGCTCCATTATCTATTGCCTGTTTTGCAAACGAATTACCATTAAAATTCGGGCCCTTTAATGCAAAGAAAATATCGCCAGGTTTTAGTTTTCTTGTGTCCGTCTGTACAGATGGATGTTGCTGGTAAATGGTATAAAGTTCTTCGATCATGATAGGCAAATGTAAAGGCATAAATTAAAAACCCCGCCATTGATGACGGGGCTTTTTAATATTATGAAGCTGAAAAAAACTAGCGTTTTTGACGGCGGCTTTTCCACCAGTTTCCGGTTTTTGTTTTATTTCCTTCCGTACTACCCATACGAGTCATGGCACAGCGGAAACCAACCGTGGCGCTTGCCTGGTCTTCTTCCATAAAGCGACGAGCACCAGGGCTAAGCCAATAGGCGTAATCTGCCCAGCTACCACCTTTATACACTCGTGATTTATCACTGATAAGTGTTGTGATACCATATCCGTAATTTGATTGTGACAAGGAGTCGCCGTCAACAAAGTCTATGACATTACCCCGCTGATAGTTTCTGCGGTGCATGCTTTCCTTGTCAGTAACATCAGTATATTTTATTCTGCCCATACTATCTCTTGCAAAACGAGTTGTTGGATCACCGGATGTAGAATCAACGATAAGCATCTTTTGGTATTTGTTACCACGATATGCAGCAACATCATCAGCATCAAGTAAAGTCAGGGGTCTGTAGACGTCGGCTACCCACTCACTCACGTTACCTGCCATGTTATACAGACCGAAACCGTTCGGGTAAAATGCTTTTACATCGGCTGTGTAAATCGCGTCATCGTTCAAACCACCGGCAACACCAGCATAGTCACCGTTACCTCTTTTAAAGTTTGCAAGGAACTGACCTTGCCAGCTTCCATGGCGCGTATCTCGCATTCCATTCGGGTTATGGCTCCAGGGATAAATTTGCTTATTCATTGTCAACTCTTCACCGCGTTTTCCTTCCTTGGCGCTTGGTCTTGGATTTTGATTGATATATCCTAATGCAGCATATTCCCATTCAGCTTCCGTTGGCAAACGATAATCAGGTTGAAGAATGCCATCTTCCATCGTTACCTGCATACGCGGAGTGCCTTGTGCAGTTTTCAACGTGCTTTTTTTACCGGTTTTACCTGGCGTTGTTTGGTAAAAACCTAATAAATATGATTTAGTTGTGAAATTGTCTTCACCTTGCTGAGCCTGTAAACCCTGTTTTGAGGCCAACCCTTTATCAATCAGCTGTCCTTCATTAACACGGTCACTTCTCCACAAACAGAAGTCGTAAGCCTGTTTCCAACTAACACCCACAACGGGATAATTGTTGAAACTTGGATGCCGTAAATAATATTCGACCAATGGCTCATTATAAGCCAGCTCACTGCGCCAAACAAGCGTGTCAGGTACTGCAGCATCATTTATTTTTTGATAACTGGGGTCGTTTGCCGGGTCAAAAACACGACCGAGCCAATAGAGATATTCACGATAGTGAACATTGGCTACCTCGGTTTTATCAATGTAAAACGACGGAACTGTGACACGGCGGGGGATATTATTAAAATCACCCATTACATCCTCATCGGTTTGCCCCATGGTGAATGTACCGCCCTGAACAAACACGAGACCAGGTCCGGTTGCCTGTTCTTTCTCTTTGGATACCTGGTATCCACCCATGTTTTTGTCGTTGTAGTTCCAGCCAGTTACTTCCGACTTATCGAACTTGTTTTTTTTGCCAAATAGACCCTTGCCTTTACATGAAGCTATCAGAACGGCGCAGGATACTAGGATAATTAAGTTTTTCAGTTTCATAGTTTTTTGTATAAACCTTTGAATTGGAATAAATTTAACGCCGGTTGAGATAAAAATATTGCACCTTAAGAAGATTTTATCTACCGCACTTGCGAATATAGGCACATTATAATGATTTTATTAAGCAGAAATACTTTTTTAGGTCGCGTTAAAATCCGGGCATTTTACAGGGAAACCATGAGGATATTTACAGCCGCATCTATATTTCTGTTGTGTTTAGCGGCTGGCAATGCCAGTGCACAAAGGTCCTATAAAACGAATTCAGTTTTGAGCTCCGGATTCTGGGGCAAAATAGCCATTAAAGATGCCGGGATTTATAAAGTGGATGTCGCCCTGTTGACCGCACTTGGTTTTAATGTTTCAGGGATTTCATCAAATGCCATCAGGTTGTTCGGAAACGGAGGCAATATGCTTAGTGAGACAAATGCTGATAAACCGATTGATGACCTTGCCGAAAATGCGATCATGGTAGTTGATGGTGGAGACGGGCTCTTTAATGGTGGTGATTACTTTCTTTTTTATGCAGCTGGTCCCAACAGGTGGCTAAACGACTCAATAAATAGAACATTCATACATCAAAAAAATCTTTATTCCGATTCTGCTTACTATTTTATTACAATCGGCGGCATTGGAAAAAGAATTCTTTCTATACGAATCAGTACAACACCGACAGTTACGGTTACTTCGTTTAATGAGAGAATTTTTCATGAGCTTGACTCGGTGAATCTTTTATCCAGCGGAAAAGAATGGCTGGGGGAAGAATTTGCAGATGTTCCGGGTAAAACACTCTCAAAATCATTCTCGCTTAGCATACCAAATCTTATTGTCAGTACACCGGCCAAATTGATTTCCAATTGCGTAGCCAGGTCTATTAATGTTGCGAGCCGTTTTGATGTTCGCATCAACAATCAATTGGTTCAGCAAATTAGTATTGCTTCAACGGGTGCGGGTATTTATGATCTGTTCGCACAACAATCGCAACAGCTATCAGATATTTTATTGCCGCAGGAATCTTTGCAGATAAATTACACTTATGTGCCCGGCAGTTTTAATGCTCAAGGCTGGCTCAATTTTTTTGAAATCCATGCAAGAAGAAATCTGGTTTTTGGTTCTCAGTTATCTTTCCGTGATTGGAACAGTGTGGGGTCTAATAGTTGTGAGTTTGTAGTAAATAATACAACAAGTAATACACAGGTTTGGGAGGTCACCGATCCACTAACACCGGTGAGAATGCTGGGTAATTATTCAACCAATGAATTTCGCTTTGTAAATGTTGCGAATACCTTGAAAGAATACATTGCCTTTAATCCAAACAACGCAATCGTACCGGTAAATGCAGGTCGCGTACAAAACCAGGACCTGCACAATACACAGCAAACGGATTATTTAATAATCACAAACATTTTACTGCTATCAGAAGCGGAACGACTAGCCGAATTTCACCGGCAAAAAAACAATTTGAAAGTGGCAGTAGTTACAGCTGATAGGATTTTCAATGAGTTTTCTTCCGGAACTCCTGATGCCGCAGCCATCCGTGATTTTGTAAAAATGTATTTTGATAAAAATGCCGGCACGCCGGCGAATCGCCCCAAATATCTTTTGCTTTTTGGGGATGCTTCTTTCGATTATAAAAACAGGATTGCAAACAATACAAACCTGGTTCCTGCTTATCAAAGTAAAGTCTTTATTGATCCTTTAAGTACATATACCAGTGATGACTTCTTTGGCTTTCTTGATGATAATGAGGATATCAATTCCGGATTGGTTATAAACCTTCTTGATATTGGTATTGGCCGAATTCCGGCAAAAAATTCAAATGAAGCAAAGAATTATGTTGATAAGGCAATTGCTTATTATTCTAAGGAAAGTTTTGGACCCTGGCGGAATAGTGTTTCAGTGATTGCAGACGATGAAGATAATAATTTGCATCTCCAGGATGCTGAGTTAATAACAGGAACCGTATCTGCAAATCCGGTTTTTACTATTCAGAAAATTTATCTGGATGCATTTCCCCAGGAGAGTGGATCTGCCGGCAGCAGGTATCCAATGGTCAATGAAACTATTAACAATAAAATTGCAAGCGGCACACTGGTCTTCAATTTTATTGGTCATGGGGGTGCTGCACGACTTGCGGAAGAAGTAATTCTTGATCAGCCGATGATAAACGGATGGAATAATTTCAATCGGCTGCCACTGTTTATAACGGCTACTTGTGATTTTGCACCATATGACAATCCTTTTATTAATTCGATCGGTGAGAATATTTTACTGAGGCCCAAAACAGGTGGAATTGCAATGATGACAACTACCCGGCTTGTATTTTCCTTCAGCAACCGGATTATGAATGACAACTACATGGCATTCGCAATGCAACCCGATGTAAATGGAAAATACAGAAGTCTTGGTGATGCGGTGATCGCAGCAAAGAATCATACGTATCAGACTTCAGGCGATATCATCAACAACCGGAAATTTACTTTGCTCGGCGATCCCGCTTTAACACTGGCATTTCCGCGACTTAAAATACGCACAACGAAATTTAATTCAATTGATCCCTTGGTCCAAACCGATACACTTTCCGCCGGCGAAAAAGCTGTGATCGAAGGAGAATTAACCGATAACAGTGGTTCGCTTCTGAGATCATTCAACGGAACAATTTACCCGGTTGTTTTTGATAAACGGCAAACTTTCACGACAAAAGCAAATGATCCCGGGAGCCAACAAACAACTTTTCAGCAACAATCGAATGTTTTATTTAAAGGGAAAGCTTCGGTCAATAATGGAAAATTCACCTTTTCCTTTAAAGTTCCAAAAGACATTAACTATCAACATGGAACGGGAAAGATAAGTTACTATGCAGAAGATGGAACAATTGATGGAAGTGATTTCTTTGACGCCTTTGTTGCTGGGGGCTCATCACCCATTCCCGACAATGACAAAGAAGGCCCGGAAATAAAAGCATGGCTGAATGATAAGAAGTTTGTGAACGGAAGTATTGTCAATCAAAGGCCAGTATTGATTTTAGCACTAAGTGATTCATCAGGTATCAATACTTCAGGCACCGGCATCGGGCACGACATTACAGCAATATTGGATAATAACAACAATCAGGTATTCAACCTGAATAACCATTATGAAGCAGACCTCGATAAGTATGGACAAGGTACTGCAACGTTTCAATTGCCGCTGTTAGAACCCGGTGTTCACACACTTCGGATAAAAGTATGGGATGTGCTTAATAACTCGTCGGAAGTCATCCTTGATTTTTCTGTGGTTAATGATGAAGATCTTGTCA
This sequence comes from Chitinophagaceae bacterium, assembly GCA_025923075.1. Lineage (GTDB taxonomy): Bacteria > Bacteroidota > Bacteroidia > Chitinophagales > Chitinophagaceae > VBAS01. The sequence goes on along the minus strand of JAICGN010000011.1, from coordinate 38,241 downwards.
TTGATCATGTTCTCAATTATCCTAATCCGTTTACAACCAAAACACAGTTTTGGTTTGAACATAATAAACCGGGCCAGGATCTATTAGTACAGATCCATATATTTTCGCTTTCCGGCAAGCTGGTAAAACGGATTGAAAAAACAATAATCACCCCTGGAAATCGTTCTACTGACGTTGAATGGGATGGCCGGGATGATTTTGGAGATAAAATAGGCAGAGGCGTTTACATTTATCGTATCAAAGTCTTCTGTAACGGTTCAAAACCCCGTACTGTCACTGAAAAACTCGTCATTTTGTAACCAATTTTCATATAGGTTTACACTGACAAAAAACATTATTTTCGAACCATAATTTTAAAATTACGCTATCTTTACAAATCACATAAACTGTTAATAATGAGACCAATTGCGTTTAAACTGACTGCTGCCTTGCTGATCCTGATCATCATTACTGAAACCACCAAAGCCCAAAGCGTAGAACCCATTAACGTGGTCACCACGGCCGTCCCCTTTTTACGCATATCACCCGATGCACGTGCGGCAGGTATGGGTGATCTGGCAATTGCTACTTCCCCGGATGCGAATGCATCATTCTGGAACCTTGCAAAAGTTCCTTACAATACAAATAAGGGTGGTATTTCGGCATCATATACTCCATGGTTAAAGGACATTCTTAGTGATGTTTATCTTGCGGCGATAGCAGGATATTATAAATTCGATGATTTGCAAGCGATATCCGGTTCGTTACGTTATTTCAGCCTTGGGAATATCCAGTTTACGGATAATCTTGGTAATGATCTGAACACTTTTCGTCCTCGTGAATTCGGGGTCGATGTTGGCTATTCACGTAAGCTTTCCGATAAATCAGGTATTGGTGTTGGATTAAAGTATATTTACTCGAACCTTGCGCAGGGACCCGCGGCAGGGAATAATTACAAAGCAGCAAGTGCTGTTGCCGGCGATCTTGCTTATTTCTTTAATGGCCATAATGATCAGGGTCAAGGTTGGGCAGCCGGCGCTGTTTTAAGTAATCTTGGTTCTAAGATATCTTATACTGACAATGCTGATCAGAAAGACTATATTCCTGCTAACCTCGGAATTGGAACTACTTATACAAGAAGGTTTAACGAGCAAAACCAGCTTATGTTTGGTCTCGATGTGAATAAATTACTTGTTCCAACACCGCCGGCTGATCCTGCCACACCTCAACAGCTTGCCGACTATCGCAGCAAAAGCGTAATTAGCAGCTGGTTCAGTTCATTTGCTGATGCGCCCAACGGATTTAGCGAAGAAATAAAGGAATTTCAGCTGTCCGTCGGCGCTGAGTATATGTATAATGACCAGTTTGCACTTCGTGCGGGTTATTTTCATGAAGACAAAACAAAAGGTAACCGCAGATATTTTACAATGGGCGTGGGAATTAAGTACGAAAGCTTCGGCCTTGATTTCTCGTACCTTCTTCCGTCAGGAAGCGGTGTTGACCGTAATCCGTTATCAAATACATTACGTTTCTCATTGCATTTTAATTTTGACGGGACAGGCGCGGGAACTTCAACCGGTAACTAAGAATGATATTATTTTTTATAATGACGTCTCGCCATGTGCGGGACGTCTTTTTTTATATTTGAATAAATAAAATTAAATGTCTTATCGTATCGGCAGCGGAGTGGATTTCCACCAGTTACAAAAAGGACGGGAGTTGTGGATCGGCGGCGTAAATATTCCCTTTAAAAAAGGAGCAAAAGGACATAGCGATGCAGATGTACTGCTTCATGCAATTTCGGATGCGCTCCTTGGAGCGCTTGCCTTAGGGGATATTGGAATTCATTTTCCAAATACATCAGCTGAGTATAAGAATATAAAAAGCACGATCTTATTACAGCGGACAATCGATTTAATCAGAAAGAAAAATTATACAGTTGTAAATATTGACAGTACAATTTGCCTGGAGGAACCAAAAATAAAAGAGCACACCGCCGCGATGAGAACAATTATTGCCGGCATAACAGGTGTTTCAGAAAATGAGGTGTCCGTCAAGGCAACCACAACCGAAACAATGGGATTTATAGGAAAAGGAAAAGGGATCATGGCCTATGCAACTGTATTGTTGAAGAAAGATTAACTACCTCTTGGTGATACTACCCTCATCCTGTGCTGATGAAACTTTATATTTGCACGAATGCAGCCAGTACATATAAAAATCGTTAATACCTCGGATAATCCTTTGCCAGATTATGCGACAAAGGGATCATCAGGCATGGATATCAGGGCATCGTTACATGCCCCTGTAAAACTGCAGCCGCTTGAGAGAGCATTGATCCCAACCGGATTGTTCGTTGAGATACCGTACGGGTATGAAATGCAAATAAGACCAAGAAGCGGCCTGGCTATTAAGCAAGGGATCACTTGCCTGAATACCCCCGGTACGATCGATTCTGATTATCGCGGAGAAATTAAGATAATATTGATCAACCTTTCTGCTGACGAACAAGTCATTAATTCAGGTGACAGAATTGCACAAATAATAATTCAACAAGTGGAAAAAGCTGAATTTGAGCAAGTAGAAATTTTAAATGTCACAGAAAGAGCTGAGGGTGGTTTTGGCCATACGGGGAAACATTAAAATGAATCATTTACTCTTAATATTAATTATAACAGCATTGGCGGTTTCGTCCTGTCGCTCTACCCGTAAAATCCAATCGGCTATTTCTACAAAAAAAGATTCACTGGAATTAAAGCAACCAACTTCTGATCCACATGAAGACTCTATCCGGCTTATAAAAGAAACTTACAATCAGCTTATCGGAAACCGAATTGAATTTGAGACCTTTTCTGCAAAGATCAATACTGATTACCAGGGCAGCGATGGGAAAAAGTATGATGTGAATGTCTTCGTCCGTATGAAAAAAGACAGTATTATTTGGGTATCTGTAAATGGTGCATTGGGAATAGAGGGTATGCGGGTATTGATCGATAATGACTCTGTACGCATACTGAATAAGCTGGATAAAGAATACCAGGTCCGGTCATTGGAATATTTGCAGGAAATAGCGGCCCTTCCATTGGATCTGCGCACGGTGCAGGAATTAATCATCGGTAATCCCGTTTTTCTTGATACCAACATTGTTTCTTATTCCACTGAAGGCAATAATATTTCTCTTTTAAGCGAAGGGCAGTGGTTCAGGCACCTGATCTCAATGAATAACAATGATCACCTTGTGCTTCACAGTAAATTAGATGATGTAGATAAATTACGCAACCGAACCTGCTTTCTAAATTATTCGGATTATGAAACGAACAAAGGGGTAAAATTTTCAACGAATCGTAACTTGTCGGTGACCGAAAAGACCAAACTGGATGTAAAGCTTAATTTCAAGCAGTATGAATTTAATGAAACGTTAAGTTATCCTTTTTCCGTGCCGAAAAATTATAAAAGAAAACAGTGAATAAAATTTAAATTCGAACTTATCGTTTTATATTGATCCTCACCCTTTTTGATTTACCACTTTTCGTAAAAACGAAATTTAAAACACAAGGTAACATGAAAAAAAGAATCTATTTTCTACTAACGTTTACAATTTTCTCTGTCTTTCTTTTTGCCCAACAGCCTGAAGATAAAGTTCAATTAGAAAGAGAGAGACAGGAAATTCAAAAAGAAATAAAGGAAATTCAAAATGAATATAATCAGTTAAAAGGCAGAACCAAACAAATCGTCGGGCAATACAATTTAATTGACAGGAAGATAAGATTGCAGAACAAGTATATCAGCAATATCAGCAAAGAACTTCGTATGATCGATGACGATATTTACCTGAGCAATATTGAAATTTATCGTCTTTCAAAATTATTGGATACCCTAAAAGCTCAATATTCCCGCAGCGTCGTATATGCCTATAAGAACAGGAGCAATTATGATTTCCTGAATTTTATCTTTTCTGCAAATAGTTTTAATGACGCTGTCAAACGGGTTTCTTATCTTAAAACTTACCGTGCTTACCGCGAGCAACAAGTGAATACTATCAAGGAAACACAACAATTGATTGCCAGGAGGAAGGCAGAACAACTTGGCAAAAAAAGACAAAAAGATAATGCACTACAAAACCAGACAGAGCAGGCAAGAGCCCTGGAGGGACAGAAAAAAGAAAAAGATGTTGTTTTGTCGCAACTAAAATCACAGGAAAAAAATTTGGAAAAGCAGATCGCTGCAAAAAAGAAGAAAGACAGGGAATTAAAGAACGCAATAGATGCACTTGTAAGACGAATAATTGATGAGGAGAAGAAAAAAGCAGCGGCCGAAGCACTGAAAAACAAACCCGCTATAACAAATCCGGTTACTCCGTCAAACCCTACTGTAACTAAAAAACCTGCCGCTACAAAAACTGAAAGTTTTCTTGAGCTCAATGCTGAAGATAAAGCCTTAGGGGCAAGTTTTGAAGGCAGCAGGGCAAAACTTCCATGGCCTGTCGACCAGGGATATGTTTGCACGCATTTCGGATATTACCAGATTGAAGGAACAAAATTAAAAGATAATAGTCCGGGTATTACGATTTGCACACCCCAGGCTGGCTTAAATGTGAAGTCAGTTTTTGAGGGAGAAGTGAAAGCAGTTTTTAATATTGGAGATACGAAGTCAGTTATGATCCAACACGGAAAATATTTCACCGTTTACAGCAACCTTGGATCGGTGAATACTTCAAAGGGAGCCATGGTAAAAACTGGTCAGGTCATTGGTAAGGTTGGCGAAGACGAGTCAGATGGAGAAGGTGGGAAACTGGATTTTCTTTTAATGATCGAATCTAAGAATGTAAATCCTGAACAGTGGTTGCGTAAGTAATTATTATCGCCGTTGTCAATATATAGAAAAGCCATCCCTATCGGGAGGGCTTTTTTATTTATAGAAATTTCTCATAGAGATTCTCATACAGCGGAATAATATTGCTGATATCATATTTCATTGCATGTTTGGCGGCCCTTTCTTTGAATTGTTTCAGGACTTTATCATCCCGCAAAATTTTTATCGCCTGCTGCCCCATAGCTTTTACATCACCGACATCTCCCATATAACCTGTTTCGCCGGGAATATTTATTTCTTTCAGCCCACCGGCATTTGTTGTCACCACAGGTACACCAGCAGCCATGGCTTCCAAAGCCGCTAAACCAAAACTTTCATATTCAGATGGTAATAAAAACAAATCGGCAATGGCAAGTATATCTTCCATTTGCTCTTGCTTGCCCACGAATCGTATTTCATCAAATAGATTTAATTCGCGGCAAAGGTCTTCCGCGGCAGGTCTTTCAGGTCCATCTCCAACCAACATTAACCTGCTTGGAACTTTGTCATTCAGTTCTTTGAAAATCTTTATTACATCGGGTATGCGCTTCAGTTTTCTGAAATTCGACGCATGCATGATTACCCGCTCGCCATTCGGTGCAATCATTTTTTTAAAAGCATCGATCGGTTTACGGTTAAACCGGCTCACATCCACAAAATTCTTAATTACTTCAATTTGTTTTTCAATTTTGAAATGTTTGTAGGTTTCGTCGCGAAGATTATCTGATACAGCCGTGATCGCATCACTTTCATTGATAGAAAATGTTACGACCGGCGCGTAGGTTTTATCTCTCCCTACCAGGGTAATATCAGTCCCGTGAAGCGTTGTAATTACCGGGATATTCTTTCCTTCTTTTTTTAAAATTTGTTTTGCCATGTACGCGGCAGAAGCATGGGGTATTGCATAATGCACGTGTAACAGGTCGAGATTATTGTTTTTTATAACATCAACCATCGTACTCGCTAAAGCCGTTTCATAAGGTGGGTAATCAAATAATGGATAAGTTGGAACCTGGACTTCGTGATACCATATATTGGGAGTAAATGCACCTAGCCGTACCGGTTGCTGGTAGGTAATAAAATGTACCTGATGACCTTTTTGCGCCAGCGCTTTTCCTAATTCAGTTGCCAACACTCCTGAACCGCCGAATGTGGGATAACAAACAATTCCTATCCGCATGGTTTTGGTGATCGTCATAAGTGCCCGAAGGTAAATACTAAAATTTATCTGTTAGTGCCGCATATATCAATAATTTGTTACAAATCGTCGCTTTCTTTACTTTCAGCACTTCAAAAGTAATAATCTACCACATGAAGAAAATCGTATTTATCACTACAGCATTATTATTCTTTCTAACTGTTTTTGGCCAGACAGAAGATTCACTAATGATTAAGAAATTATCAGATGAAATACTTCTTAACGGAAAAGCATATGGCAATCTCCACCATCTGACAAAGAAAATAGGCGGTCGCCTGGCCGGCTCACCACAAATGACGATGGCTGAGCAATGGGGTGAAAAAGTCATGAAGGAAAGCGGTGCTGATAAGGTGATAATGCAGCCTTGCATAGTTCCCCATTGGGTGAGGGGAGGAGAGGACAAAGCAAGAACAATAAATGGCAACAGAAAACTGGATGTAGTTGCATTGGGCAATTCAATAGGAAACGGAAAAAAAGGAGTGAAGGCAGAGGTACTCCTGGTAAATTCATTTGATGAGCTGGAAAAGAAAAAAGATGAGGTGAAGGATAAAATCGTTTTTTATAATTATAGATTTAATCCCACTTATATTCAAACTTTTCGAGCTTACGGCGAGGCTTCACAATACCGGGGCAGCGGGCCCAGTCGTGCGGCAAAGTATGGGGCGAAGGCCGTAATCATAAGAAGCATGAGTCATAGCACTGATAATAATCCGCATACCGGTGCGACAAGATACGTGGACACGTTGCCAAAAATTCCGGCGGTCGCAATTGGTTTGCGTGATGCGGATTGGTTAAGTGAGGAATTGCAGAAAGGGAAGCTAAGTGTAGAGATCATAACGAATGGCCAATTTCTTGACAGTGCTACCGGTCATAATGTTATAGGTGAATTGACGGGTTCAGAATTTCCCAACGAAATAATAACTGTCGGCGGTCATCTCGATAGCTGGGATAATTGCGAAGGTGCACATGATGATGGGGCCGGCTGCGTACAAACAATGGAAATATTAAGAGTATTCAAAGCAGTGGGGTACAAACCAAAGAGAACAATTCGTTTTGTTTTATTTGCCAATGAAGAAAATGGTTTACGTGGCGGAAATAAGTATGCCGAAGAGGCAAAAGCAAAAAATGAGAAACACATTTTTGCATTGGAAAGTGATGCAGGCGGTTTTACACCCAGGGCATTTGGGTTTACAATGACTGATGAACAATTTCAAAAAGTGATTCAGTGGAAACCCTTAATTGCTCCGTATGGTTGCAGCGAGTTTAATCGCGGCGGCGGCGGCGCCGATATCGGACCCCTCCGAAGAGCACTCGGAACCACTGCATTGGCTGGCTTATCTCCCGACTCGCAACGATATTTTGATATTCATCATGCAAGGAATGATGTATTTGAAAATGTAAATAAGAGAGAACTTGAATTGGGTGCAGTTAATATGGCGGCGTTGATCTATTTGATCGATAAATATGGATTATAACCGGATGCGTTTTATAGAGCCAGTTCTTGTCCCGATAGCTATCGGCTCTGGTACTTACTATAATTCGACTCAGCTTATTAGTTTCTCGAAGCGCCGCAATGGGGCGGCGACGCTGCGTTGTATTTTCCTTTGCGAACACTGCGTGAAACTTATTGAAGTAAATCTTTAATTGCGGTAGCTACCGAAGTAAAAGGAAAAGACCCGACAATCTTTTCCATCTGTTTTTTTATTTCTCCAGTACAAAGGTTACCCATTGATCCTTCATGCGTATGATGAACAGAGCTGCCATATTTAAAATTACCCGATTCAATATCCAGTCCCACTTTTTTATAAGCATCACGGAAAGGCATGCCCCCATTCACTAATTTATTCACCTCTTCCACGCTAAACAGGTATTTATATTTTTCATCAGCTAGAATATCTTTTTTGATCTCAATGCTGCTCAGCATTAGACCAGCCATTTCAATACAAGCTTTCAAAGTGTTGAATGCAGGAAACAGATGTTCTTTCAGTAATTGCAGATCACGATGATAACCCGAAGGCAGGTTGGTTGTCATCATTGTAATTTCATTCGGTAACGCTTTAATACGGTTGCAATGACTTCGGATCAATTCAAATACATCAGGATTTTTTTTATGCGGCATAATGCTGCTGCCAGTTGTCAATTCAGCAGGGAAAGAAATAAAACCAAAATTCTGATTCAGGTACAAGCAAGCATCCATGCTTAATTTGCTCAACGTATCGGCTACATTAGCCAGCGCCTGTGCGACAATTCTTTCTGCCTTTCCTCTCCCCATTTGTGCATAGACAACATTATAGTTCAGATTATCAAAGCCCAGCAATTTTGTTGTCAACGTCCTGTTGACAGGAAATGACGAACCATAACCAGCTGCGGATCCTAATGGATTTTTATTAACTATATCATACGCACCTTTTAATGTGATCATATCATCTACTAAACTTTCGGCATAAGCGCCAAACCACAAACCAAATGATGATGGCATTGCCAACTGCAAATGTGTATACCCCGGCAGAAGATGATCTTTATACTTTTCACTCTGCGATTGAAGCAGTTTGAAAAATGGCTGAATAGATTTTACCAGGTCTTCCAACTCATTTCTCAAAAATAGTTTTATATCTACCAGCACCTGGTCATTCCTGCTGCGCGCGGCGTGGATCTTTTTACCGACATCACCAAGTTTTTGTGTAAGTGATAATTCGATTTGTGAATGAATATCTTCAACATCCTCCTGCAACTTGAATTCACTTTTTTCTATTTGCCGGTAAATATTTTTAAGCTCTTGTTGAAGTTGTGATAATTCTTTTTTCGTAAGCAAGCCAACCGATTCCAGCATTTTAATATGAGCTAAAGAACCCAGTACATCAAAAGCAGCAAGATACCTATCCATCGCACGGTCATTTCCGACAGTGAATGCTTCCACTTCTTTTAATGAGGTTTTATCTTTTTGCCACAACTTCATACAAGTTGATTTAAAAGCTGAATATACAAATCAATTCCATTCTTTATTTCATCAATATAAATATACTCGTCCGCCGTATGACTTCTTGCACTGTCTCCCGGTCCAATTTTTAATGCAGGGAAGGGCATCAATGCTTTATCTGAAGTGGTAGGAGATCCATAAAAGCTTTTTTCCAGTTTCAATCCTGCTTTAACTAACGGGTGATCTAATGCAATAGCACTTGACCTTAATCTTGTACTTCTTGGCTTTACTTCACTTTGCACATTTGATCTAATTATATCAAGCATTTCTTCGAAAGTATACAACTCGTTGACTCTGCAGTCAACAACAAACTTGCATTGAGCAGGAACTACATTGTGGGCTTTATTTTCCGATTCAATAACCGTCACACTCATTTTCACAGGACCTAATAGATCAGAAACCTTATCAAATTTGTATGAGTTAAACCATTCAATATCTCTTATTGCTTTAGAAATGGCGTTATCTCCTTCTTCCCTGGCAGCATGGCCTGCCCGGCCGGTTGTAATACAATCAAGTACCATTAGGCCTTTTTCGGCAACAGCCATATTCATTTGCGTCGGCTCACCAACAATTGAAAAATCTATTTTGCCTAATTGAGATAACAAGGTTTCAATCCCGTTATGTCCTGAAATTTCTTCTTCCGCAGTTGCGGCTAGCAGAATATTATATTTCAGGTTTCCCTTTTCATAGAAATAAAGAAATGTTGCGATCAAAGAAACCAGACTTCCTCCGGCGTCATTACTGCCAAGACCAAACAATTTTCCGTCTTTTTCAGTTGGGGAGAAGGGATCGAGTGTATACCCTTTATTTGGTTTTACTGTGTCGTGATGAGAATTCAAGAGGATAGTTGGCCTCGCAACATCGAAATATTTATTCTTCGCCCAAATATTATAGAGATACTGTTCTGTCTCCACTCCATACTTTTCAAGAAAAGCTCTAATTAGTGCAGCACTATTATCTTCTTCTTTACTGAACGATGGAGTAGCAATTAATTGTTTTAAGAGACCAATAGCATCAGCCTGTAATATGGAAACATCATTAGTCATTGTTTATTGTTGTTCCGGCTGTACCCTTCATTAATTTTTCTAATTCTTCTGCTTTTCCAATAATTACTTTTTTTACCCCACTGTTCAAAGCGGCAAAAGCGTTATCCAGCTTCGGGATCATGCCTGCAAATATTTTACCCCCGTCCCCTAAAGGGGTGCGCGGAGGAGTTTTTAGTTTTTGATATTCATTCCAGTTAAGTTCCTGAATAACCGAAGTTTCATCATTTACATCAAGTAATACACCGCTTTTTTCAAAAGAATAAATAAGATTTACTTCATAATGCCTGCTCATGGCTTTGGCAATTTCCTGTGCAATGGTGTCTGCGTTCGTATTGAGCAACTGGCCTTGCTGATCATGAGTAATTGGGGCAAATACCAGCGAAAGATTTTGATCAAGCAAATTTTTAAGCAAAGGAATATTAACCGCATCCACATCACCTACAAACCCATAATCAATCACCGAGTGTTTTCTTTTATGAGCTAAAATTATATCACCATCAACCCCGGTTAGACCAATTGTATTACAATCAAAGCTCTGTAACTGAGCAACGATATTTTTATTTACATACCCGGCATATACCATTGTCACGATCTTCAGTGTTTCGGCATCAGTGATCCTTCTTCCATCAATAAGCTTCTGTTCTATTCCCATCTTCTGAGCCAGCTTTGTTGCCAGTTTACCGCCACCATGCACCAATATTTTTTTGTCTTCAATTGAGGCAAAAGATTTTAAGAATGAAGAAAGTTTGGCTTCATCATCAATAATAGTTCCACCGATTTTTATAACATAAAGGCTACGCATTCCTCCGTAAAATTTCTGCAAGTACTGCCTGGGCGGCCCAAACCCGATTCGATGCCTGTTGCGTCACAATACTCATCTCACCGTCCAGTATTTCATCACTTAATTCAACATTTCTTCTCACAGGCAAACAATGCATCACTTTAGCATTATTCGTAACGGCCCATCTTTTTTTCTTTAGCTGCCATTTCGGATCATTCGTATAAATCTTCCCATAATCATTATATGTGCTCCAATTCTTAACATAAACAAAATCGGCATCTTTCAAAGCTTCTTCCTGGTTATGCAAAATAGTTGCTCCATTTGTAAACTCGTCACTCAATTCATAATCTTCAGGATGAGTAATTACAAAATCACATCTGCCCCATGCATTCACCCATTGGGCAAAACTATTCGCTACACATTGAGGCAATGGTTTTACATGCGGCGCCCACGTAAGAACAATTTTCGGTCTTTGATTTTTGTCCCGATAGCGATCGGGATTTGAATTTTGAATTTCTTCGGTGATGGTGATGATGTCAGTCAATGACTGCAGAGGATGCAGTGTTGCACTTTCTAAACTAACAACAGGAATGCCCGCATACTTTATAAACTGTTTTATGTACAGTTCACTGTAATCATCTTCACGATTTTTCAGCGATGGAAAGGTGCGGATCGCAAGAATATCAAAATAATTTCCAAGGATCGGCGCTGCATCTCTTACATGTTCTACGGTATTGCCGCTCATAATCGCTTCGTCTTCAAATTCCAACGCCCAGCCTTCCTGTCCCACATTGAAAACGATACATTCCATTCCGAGATTCTGTGCAGCAATTTGCGTACTCAATCTTGTACGCATACTCGGGTTGAGGAACAAGCAACCAATGCGTTTATTAGCGCCGAGCGATCTGTCGGAAAAAGGGTTCGCTTTATACGCCAATGCTGACAATATCAATGTATCGATCTTCCTTACATCATTAACTGAAATGAACTGTTTCAATTTTCTAATGTTTATTTTATGACTAAGCTATTGAATTACTGTTAAGCCCGATCTGGATACGCTCCGTAACACTATTCAGCTTGCCGTTTCCTGCAGCAACGCTATTTCTTCCTTTATTGAATCAATGAACTGTTCAGCATCTCTCTTCTTTAACGCAAGACTTGGCAGCAAACGGATCACATTAGGTTTTGCTTCTCCCGTAAATATTTTCTGATTCCAAAGCAGATTCTTCTTCAGATCTTTCAATTCTTCAGGTACATCAAAACCGATCATTAAACCTCTTCCTCTTACATTTTTCAATTCAGGAATTGCTTCCAGTTCATCCCTTAAGTATTTTCCAACCAATGTGGCATTATCCGTTAATTTTTCTTCTTCGAGCACTTCAAGAACAGCTAACGCGGCAGCGCAGGCAAGATGATTGCCACCAAATGTAGTTCCCAGTTGAAAATGTTTTGGTTTAATATGGGGAGCAATAATGATACCAGCGACTGGAAATCCATTCCCCATTCCTTTTGCCATTGTATAAATATCGGCATTCACTCCCGCAAAATCGTGGCTGAAGAATTTACCGCTTCTTCCATAACCACATTGTACACTATCGGCTATATAGACAGTCCCATATTCATCACACAATGTCCTTATCTTTTGGAGAAATGAATTGTCGGCAACATTAATTCCCCCCACACCCTGTATGCCTTCAACAATAACAGATGAGATCTGGTTGCCATTTTTTTCAAAACATTCCTGTATCGCCGCTTCATCATTTAGCGGAAGGAATATCACATTATCCGTTTCGTTTACCGGTGCGATATAATTTTTATTATCTGTCACGGCTACAGCGAGTGACGTCCTCCCATGAAACGATTTGCTGAAGGCAACTATTTTTTTTCTGCCGTTGTGAAAGGAAGCCAGTTTCAGGGCATTCTCATTTGCTTCAGCCCCGCTGTTACAAAGGAAAAGCTGATAATCCACTTTACCGGAAACTTTTCCAAGCTTGTCTGCCAGTTCTTGCTGTAAAGGGATGCGGATAGAGTTAGAATAAAATGCAATTTTTTCCAATTGCTCTTCAATTCTTTTCACCCAGTGTGGATGTGTATGACCAATGCTAATGACAGCATGACCACCATACAGGTCAAGATATTGTTCACCTTTATCATCCCATACATAAGAACCTTTCGCTTTTACGATAGTAATGTCACTGATCGGATAAACATCAAATAAATTCATTTTTGTTGTAAGTTGTAGGTTATAAGTTTTAAGTTAATCGTACTTTATAAACTAATGCTATTAGCATTGCTTTTATTTCATTTATAATTTTACGAGAGTGTCAAAGATATTTTCGTTAAGATATTTTAAATCTTTTGAGCAAATTAGGAGGTATTCAGCTTCATTTGTTGAGCGTAATAAAATGTTGAGGAAGTGGGCAAACTCAGCCTGGGAATTTTTGCCACATCCTTCAGCAATATTTGCAGGGATTGAAGAGACAGCTCTTCGAAGCCGATTCGTCAAACTATAGATTTCCTCTCTTGGAAATTGTTTAGTTACTTCATACCCTTCCAATGTGAACTGATGCGCTTTCTCCCAAACTTTTAAATCTTTATAGTTTTGCATAGCTTATTACTTAGAACTTATAACCTAAAACCCCGAGGGCTTTAAATTTAATCCAGCTGTTTCATCCAATCCGAACATCAGGTTCATATTTTGAACTGCCTGTCCACTGGCGCCTTTTAATAAATTATCTGTAACGGAGTGAACAACCAGCATGCTCCCAACTTTTTCCAGTTGGATAATACATTTATTGGTATTTACCACCTGTTTCAGAAAGACAGGTTCTTTTGTAACACGAGTAAACGGGTGATCAGCATAGAAATCTTCATAAAGTTTATTTAGTTCAATCAGACTTTCATCACAACGAACTTGTGAACTGACAAAAATTCCTCTTGTAAAATCTCCCCGCCACGGAACAAAGCTTAACCCAGCCGCTCCGCCATTTGACGGAGACCTCGGGAAATTGTCCTGTAATTGATGAAGTGATTCATGAATCTCTCCAAGATGCTGATGCGTCAAAGTTTTATATGCTTGTATATTGTTTTCTCTCCAGCTAAAATGTGAAGTTGATGTGAAACTTTGTCCGGCACCTGTACTCCCGGTAATGCCAGTTGTATGAACTTCTTTCAGCAAACCGGCTTTTGCCAGTGGTAATAATCCCAATTGAATCGTAGTGGCAAAACAACCCGGATTAGCGACATTGTTTGCTTTTTTGATTTTCTCCCTGTTTAATTCGGGAAGACCATAGACAAAGGTCCTGGTTGCCGGTTTCTGGTTACCGCTAATTTGTAACTGGTAACTGGCGTCGTTACTCAATCGAAAATCATTTGCTAAGTCGATGATCCTGACCTTATCCGAGATTTTATTTTCAGTCAGAAATTTTTTTGATTCACCATGCCCAAGGCATAAAAACAAAACGTCAATATTATTATTGAATTCCGCAGAAAATTGCAGATCGGTATCTCCAAGTAAATCCTGGTGAACGGAATGAACAGGCTTGTTTGCATTACTGCGGCTATGAATAAATGAAACAGATACATCCGGATGGTGAATCAACAAACGTATGAGTTCGCCACCCGTATAACCTGCTCCGCCGATTATGCCAACTTTAACGGCCCCCTTCCGACTTCCCCCTACGGGGGAAGCCACCTTCGCACTTGCCTGACCTGTAGCAACACTTTTAGTTTTAGCTTCCTTACCCATTATTGAAAATTGAACCTTGACTATTGAGCATTTATTTATTTCTCATTTTCTTTTTGAACTGCATTCCAGATAGAAGTCTGATTACCAAAAATCTTACTGAACCCTCTTACATCTTCCCCGGTAAAACCGGTATTCATTTCACCATATTTACCAAATTTGCTGCTCATCAGATCGTATTTGCTTTCGATTCCGGTGATTTGAAAACGATAAGGCATTAATTGAACAAATACATTGCCGGTTACATTTTGCTGGCTGGTTTCCAAAAATGCTTCAATATCTCTCATCACGGGATCAAGTATTTGTCCTTCGTGCATCCAGTTACCATAAAATTGTGCCAATGTATCTTTCCATTGCAATTGCCACTTAGTAAGAACATGTTTTTCCAATGCATGATGTGATTTCAAAATGACCATTGGAGCTGCTGCTTCAAAACCGACACGCCCTTTAATGCCAATGATCGTATCACCAACATGGACATCTCTTCCTATTCCATAGGGCCCTGCGATAGTTTGTAAGAACTGTATTGCTTCAGAAGGATGTTTAAATTGCTTATCGTTTATTGATTTTAGCTCTCCTTTTTCAAAACCAAGTTTTACTTCTTCATTTCCCGTTTTTGTCACTTGTGTTGGCCAGGCTTCTTCCGGTAACATGCCTTTACTGTTAAGTGTTTCTTTACCTCCAACACTTGTTCCCCACAAACCTTTATTAATGGAGTACATCGCTTTTTCAAAGTTCATCTCAATGCCTTTGCTTTTGAGATAGGCGATCTCTTCTTCACGGCTAAGTTTCAAATCACGAATAGGAGTAATAATTTCCACACCCGGAATCATGATATGAAATATCATGTCAAATCTTACCTGGTCGTTACCGGCGCCCGTACTTCCGTGTGCAACAGCTTTTGCATCTAATTTCCTTACATGGTCAGCAATATGCAATGCCTGGCTTAGTCTTTCGGCCGAAACAGAAAGGGGGTATGTGTTATTCTTTAGGCAGTTTCCGAAGATGAGGTATTTAATAATACGGTCGTAGTATCCTTTTACCGCATCAACTGCAGTATGGGTTTTTACCCCAAGCTTGTACGCATGTGCTTCAATTTTCTTTAGTTCAGCGTCACTGAAACCGCCGGTATTCACAATAATGCTGTGCACTTCGTATCCTTTTTCGTCAGTGAGGTATTTGACACAGTAGGTTGTATCGAGACCACCGCTAAAGCCTAAAACTATTTTACTCCCGGCTCTGGCTTGCGGCGGAGCGCTTTGAATATTACTATTTTTTGAAGTGCTCATTTTTATTTTGACTTTCGGATCTGTTCGATAGAATTAATGGACGCATCCCAATAGCTATCGGGAAGTAACACAACGGAAGCTTACTAGCAGCTCTGCCGCCGGTCACATAATATTATATATTGAAAAAATATTGAAGGAACATTTTTGGCTTTGAGCCGCCATTGTTTCCATCCTCATCTTTATTTTTTTTCAAAAATGGTTTCAATAGTTTCCATTGTTTGAATTGGAGTAATCGTTCAAACCCTTTTTTATTTTCCTCAAAAAATTGCTTGGTCTCTTCAGGTTTGTAATGGTCTTTTGGATCGTAAAGCATGGCAGTGCACATACAATTCTTCCTTTCTTTGCTCATCAGTATCTCATAGTTCACACAGCTTTTACAACCGGCCCAGAAATCTTCATCCTGGGTAAGCTCTGAATAAGTGACAGGCTCATAACCGAGTTCGCTATTGATCTTCATGACCGCAAGACCTGTTGTCAAACCAAAGATCTTTGAGTTGGGATATTTTTCTTTAGAGAGATCAAAAATTCTTTTTTTGATAGCTTTTGCCACACCGCTCTTTCTGAAAGGAGGCGAAACGATAAGACCGCTGTTGGCAACGTACTCACCATGGCTCCATGTTTCAATATAGCAGAATCCAACCCAGGTGCCATCTGCAGTGACTGCAATAACGGCTTTGCCTTCCTTCATTTTATCCGCAACATACTCCGGGCTGCGCTTGGCAATACCGGTGCCTCGTGCCTGTGCACTCTCAGCCATCTCATTGGTGATGGTCTCTGCATAATGCACATCGTCAGGAGTAGCTACACGAATAATTATATTTTGATTGTCCAACTTAGAAATATTGATTAGATAAGGATGACCAATCCGGTTATCAATGCGGGGTGCAGTTCACTGACAGGGACCATGGTGAAGGGCTTGTCCTGTCAGGACACACGTCGAGGTCGTGGAGAGAAAGCAAACACATCAAAACCTACAGCATAAACTTCTGTAGCTTCCGGCCCGTGAAAGGCAACTTGCTTGGTATGTGTTAAAAAGTTGATCACTTAACGTGAGTTTTTAATCCTGAACAAAATTAGAATAATAATATAATAACGACCGTTTTTTTTTCATAAAGTTTTTTAACCAAAACCGGTGGTTTGAATATGAGTTTTACCTAATTGAGTTATGTTTAAAGAACAGCTTATATTAGTATAAATTTATTTGAGCTGTACTGTTAAAAATAGCTGCTATGGAAGCACCAGTAGTAAGACGATCACTAGGTAAAAGCCTGCGCAAAGGTTTCAGAATTTTTGTGTTTTGTGTTATTGCAGTAGCGGCGCTTGCCATTTATTGGTTCTACTTTAATGTAAAAAGTAATGGAGACAGGAAGGGAGTGCTGATAAAATTCAGTCATAAAGGAAATATTTTTAAAACAGATGAAGGGGAAATGTGGCTTGGCTGCAGGCAGACCGTGAATGCAGAAAAATATTTCTTTTCTGTTACCAACGATAGCATTGCCTCCATTTTAAAAAATTTGCAGGATGAATGCATGCAAGTAGAGTACAAGGAGTTTCGTGCCACACTTCCCTGGCGTGGCGACACTAGATATATTGTTTACGGCGTAAAGAAGATCGAACCTCATTTCTCGCGGTAAAGCAAAAAAATGGCGGGTCGCTTATGAATGTCGGGTTTGTTTTTTTGCCACTCAGCAATGGTTTTTGTTTTTATCCATTCATTTTGCCCGGTGAGATCAACGGCGACACATAGCTTTGTTGCCGGGTTGCAATTTTTGCATAAAGCCTCTATCATTTGGTTATTCCTATAAGGTGTTTCAATAAATATCTGCGTGGAGTTGTTCTTTACTGAATCTGTTTCGAGGTCCTTAATAGATTTGTTTCTTTCATGCTCCCTGATCGGCAAATAGCCGGCAAACCTGAATTGTTGTCCGTTCATGCCGCTGGCCATTAATGCCAGCAGGATTGAATTTGGTCCAACCAATGGTTTTACTTCTACATTCATTTCATGTGCAATTGCAACCAATTGCTGTCCGGGATCAGCAATTCCAGGGCAACCCGCCTCACTGATGATGCCAATAACTTTTTCTTCCTTGATTTTTTTTCGGAATGAATCAGTAGCCCCCTCATTAATATCCATTTTGAACCACTCGTAGTTATCAATTATTATTTCTTTTGCAAGGATTTTAAGAAAACGCCGGGCGGTTCTTTCATTTTCTACAAAGAACGCCTGGCATTGTTTTACAATCCCGGTTATATAAGAAGGAATTGATTGCATTCCTTCTTCATGTAGCATACTGGGAATTAAATAAACAGTCGCTCCCACGCTAATCGGTTTTTACTTTCATAACACTAAGGCCTGATGCAATAATGGCGAACGCTGGAGCAAATATGACAACGACATGCATCATGTAAAAGACAATTCCGTTGCCGATAGATAACCCTTTGTGCCTGCTGGAATAGAAAATAGATTTTTGAATAGTAAAATCATTTTTTGCTAAGCCATAATCAAGCATAGAGAAGCCATAGTAATAACACTCGACGATAATAGCAATAAGAGGTGTTATCCATCCAATAACAGGGATAAGCGACAGGAAGATGAGCCCGATCATATAAACAGTTTGCCAACCCGCGTTGCGCAAAGCAAGTCGAATACCCCGTTTAACATCAGGTAATATTTTTTTCAGGTTAAACTTATATTCTCTGTTGTCTATTATCGCTTCAGTTTTTTCGCTGAGGTAAGCAAATACAGGCGAGCCAATGATCAAAATGAGGTATTTGAATAAGGAGAAATAAAAAAGAAATAACACTAAACGAAGCATGATGCCTGCCATTACAAATATAAAAGCGAGAAAGGGGCTGCGTTCCTGCTGAAGCCATGGCTCGATTCGCAACTGAAGGCTCAGCCAGGTGACGGCATCATTTGCTGAACGGGTAAATAATATCATAGCCACGATAAACATCAATGTATAAATAATTCCGGGAATTATTATCCATTTGATCATTTTATGCTTCCGGATAAACTGGTTCGCTTCTTCAAAAGATTGAAATGCTATGATGATTTCTTTCAGCAAGACATAAATTTGGGTAAATATAATGAGAACCACGATCACCGGGATTAAATTGGATTATGAGGAAATTAGGGATTGACTTTTATCAGCGTGCAAATGTTTTACAAATAGCTAAGGAGCTATTAGGAAAGGTATTGGTGACCAATTGGAATGGTCCCGATGGCTACCGGGAAGAAACATCGGGGCGTATCGTGGAAGTAGAAGCTTATAATGGTGTAATTGACAAGGCATCACATGCTTCGGGTGGAAGACGAACAAACAGAAATGAGATCATGTATGCTGATGGCGGAGTGGCTTACGTGTACCTGTGTTATGGTATCCATCATTTGTTTAATGTAGTGACGAATAAAAAGGAAGCACCACATGCAATTCTTATCAGGGCATTGGAACCCATTACAGGAATTGATGTGATGCTGGAAAGAACAGGAAAAAAGGAATTAGATAACTCGTTGACAAGAGGACCAGGGAATGTTTCAAAAGCGTTAGGAATTTTTACAAAACACACCGGGCAATCTTTATTGAGTAAAACGCTTTTTATAGCGGAAGATGATTTTGTTTGGAGTAAAAGGGAGCTGGCTACTTCGCCAAGGATAGGTGTTGATTATGCAGGTGCGGATGCGAAACTGCCCTATAGATTCTTTATAAAAGGAAATCCGTTTGTGAGCGGAAAACCAAAATAGATTGTATTTTCCCAGATAAATTAACTGCTTGGCAACATTTACAAAACAACAGGCCAGATTCTTTACTTTATTTGCGGGTGTTGCTATTGCCATGTTTTTTTATTTGGTAAATCCATTTGCCGTTGCTGAAAAGGCATCAATTGTTTTGGCAATTGCTATGTTAATGATCACCTGGTGGGTAACTGAGGCCCTACCGATGCCGGTTGTCGCATTACTTCCGCTGGTTTTATTTCCGTTATTGAATATTGCTGATCTTAGAACTGTAGCGGCCAGTTATGGTGACCAGATCATTTTTCTTTTCATGGGAGGATTCATGCTTGGGCTTGCAATAGAAAAATGGAACCTGCATCGCCGAATTGCTTTAAGTATTGTAAAAGTTACCGGCACCAGCGGCGATCGCATTGTACTTGGTTTTATTCTGGCCACCGGTTTCATCAGCATGTGGATCAGTAATACGGCCACTACGATGATGATGTTTCCCATCGCTTTATCAGTGATCCACGTGATGAAGGATAGTAGTGATGGGAAGGGCAACCTGAAACATTTCAGTTTGGCAATGATGCTGGCCATTGCTTATGCTTCAAATTTTGGCGGTATAGCTACTAAGATTGGTACACCACCCAATACATATTTCGCAGGTTTTTATGCGGCCAATTATTCAAGTATAAGTTTTTTAGATTGGATGTTGCTTTGTGTGCCCGTCGCCATTATCCTGTTGCTTGCATTATATATAGTGCTTACAAAAATTCTTTTTCGCAATCATATTCGTTCTGGTGAAGCAGCAAGGAATTATATTAATGATGAGTATCGTTCACTCGGTCGACTGTCAGTTGCTGAAAAAAGAGTAATGACGATCTTTATTGTCACTGCCTTGCTCTGGATATTAGCAGACCCTATTAATAAACTACAGCCCTATGTGAAATTGAACGACACAATAATTGCCTTACTGTGTGCAGTAGCCATGTTTGTATGCCCTTCAGGCTCACATAAACATCCTGATAATCTGAATGAAACCGATGAACATGATTTTCACGACGGGTTGCTAGAGTGGGCGGACACAAGAAAAATGGCGTGGGGCATTTTATTATTATTCGGAGGAGGACTGGCCCTGGCGGCAGGACTTGAAAGAGAAGGATTGATAAAACAATTGGGGGAATGGTTATCACATTTTGCCGGCGGTGGATTTCCCCTGTTGCTTATGGTTACTGTTTTATCAGTGTTCATCAGCGAAGTAATGAGTAATATTGCGCAGGTCACTGTGTTTGCACCGGTGGTTTGTAGTCTTGCTGACGCCGTAGGGATGAATCCCTTAATTCTTGGTATTGCAATGACACTTGCAGCAAGTTGTGCAAGCATGATGCCGATGGGTACACCGCCAAATGCAATTGCATTTGCCAGTGGTCACATTAAAATAAAACAAATGATGAAGGCCGGTCTTGCAATGAATATCGTAGCAATTATCTTTATAACCTTGTTTTGCTGGTTTTTGTTACCGCTTATTATTAAAGCGTAAAAAAGTCTCTTACATCCGTATTATTCAACAAGAGGACTGCTAAAATTAATTTTCGGGACAGGTCTCTTATTGCAATGAAACATTTAGTTGCCATCGGTATCACTAAAGCAAAATGATCTTTTGCCAACCAGCTCTAAAAACTTTCTCAATTGAAAGTTGAATTCAGCCGAATTCTCGAGATTGCTTAAATGACCTGCATGTTGAATAATTTTCAGTTTCGAATTCAATATCATTTCATGCATTTGCTGTGCAGCAGCAATTGGCGTTATTTTGTCTTCTTTGCCTACCATGATAAGTACGGGGATATTTATTTCCGGTAACTGGTCGCAGGTCTCCTTACGTTCTGCCAAAGCGTGCAGGGTATTACAAAGTGACTGTTTCGTGGTACTTATGATCATCTCTGTTACTGCGGCAATTTCATTTTTGTTTTTTGTGAAAGATTGCCGTGCAAAAAGATTTTCTATAATTTCATCAGCATACTGTTCTACTCCATTTTTCATAATATGGATAATTGCCAGGCACCGGTTTTCTTTTATTTCGGATGTATCAGCAATACATTGTGTATCATTTAAAATAAGCCCATCAAACCGATCGGGGTATTTTAAAACTGCATTTAATGCAATATACCCACCCAGGGACAAGCCACATAAGATTGCTTTTTTAATTTCTAATTTTTCCATGAACCGCAGAAGGTCTTTGACAAAAAGTTCTATAGAGAATTCATCAATACCTGGGTCAGAGTTTCCATGTCCGCGGATATCATACGCGATCACTCTGTAATTCTCCTTTAATACCCCTACCTGGATGTCCCACATAGATTTATTTAACGGAAATCCATGGATGAAGAGAATAACAGGCGCATCATCGGGACCATGGTCACTGTAGCTAACGGTAAGATTATTTATAGTTATGCTGATCTTATTACCAATACGGCGCATGATTATTTTATTGTACTAATGATTAATTTGTTATGATGCAAAGTTGAACACTCCTTGAGGCAAAAGTGTTACACAGTTTCTTAAATAAATTACATGATTCACACATTGAAGGGGAATAAACTTCTCAATGTGTAAGAAGTTTCGGCCAGGCTCTTAACTAATTATCAATTAATACCGGATTATTGCTACAAACCACCGGTTACTTTTTTTACGGGAACTAAAGCTTTGATATTCTTTATAGAATCCTCTGCATTTTTTAATTCCTGTTTTTTCCTTTTGTCTTCTTCCTTTTTTAATTCAGCGGCTTTTTTAGCATCTGCTTTTTTCTTTTTATTAAAGAAACCTTTTAATAAAATATTACTTTTTGCGGCTTCCATGTTTTCGTTAAGCCCTTTGGTGGCTCCTTGTATATTACGCATGGTAGTGTCCAGTGATTCACTTAATCCTCCACTATTAATTTTCGCCGTAAACAAGGCAAACTCATGGGAAGCTGTTTGCAGGTTGACAAGTGTATTTTGTAGACTATTGGAGAATTCTTCATCACTGATCAGTTTTGACAGCGCACCATTTCCTGTATTCATCTTAGTAGTAAATTCTGCAAGCTGTGCTGTTATCACACCCGCATTATCTACACTGGTTTTTGCACTTAACATTACATCCTCCATTTCAATAGCATTTTTTGTAAGGATGACGTCGCCGTTCTTTACCGGGGTTTTATCTGATGTGCCGGGAGAAATTGTCAGGACTTTATCACCCATCAATCCATCGGAGCCGATACTTGCCCTCGCATCTGATTTAATAAACTCCTGGTATTTTTTTCGAATCACAAGGTCCACCATTACAGAAGTATCCGTTAGTAATTCTACCTCGTTTACATTGCCAATGTTGATACCCGAAAACCGAACATTATTTCCAACTTTCAAACCGTTTACTGTTTTGAACTTGGCATTTAGGTGAAAAGTATTTCCGAAAATATTTTTTTGTTTGCCAACAAAATAAATAGTTGCGATAAACAGCACTAACCCTAATGTTACAAAAACTCCCAATTTTAATGAGAAACCTGATTCTTTACGCATAACTTATTTTTTATAAATAACTAAATAAAAAAAGAACGAACCCAGGCGTCATTGCTCCTTTCCAATGATGCATAAGTGCCCTCTGCTACCATTATACCATCTTTTAGAATAACCAACCTGTCGCCCGTGAGCTTAGCACAGGCCATATCATGTGTAATGATGATCGAGGTGGTCTTATATTTTTCCTGAATTTTCAATATCAATTCACTTATCTCTCTTGAGGTAATAGTATCCAAACCCGTAGTCGGCTCATCATAAAGTATGATCTCGGGCTGTAATATAAGTGTACGTGCCAGCCCGATTCTTTTGCGCATACCGCCCGATAATTCTGAAGGCATTTTATCAATTGCTTCCCTGAGTCCCACACTTTCCAATACTTCTGTTATGGAACTTTCCACCTCTTTCGTGGTTAACTTTTTTGAATGACGTTTCAAAGGAAATGAAAGATTTTCTCTTACTGTCATTGAATCATACAATGCAGAATTTTGAAAAAGAAAGCCAATCCGAACTCTTATCGCATTTAGTTGCTGGTCGCTGAGTTTGGTCATATCAATTCCAAACACATTCAATTCACCTTTGTCGGCACTAACTAAACCAACCAGGCATTTAATTAATACAGATTTTCCCGAACCGGACTTTCCTAATACGACCAGGTTCTCACCTTTTCTTACAGTAAGATCTACACCTTTTAGTATGTCGGTATTTTTTCCAAATGACTTATACAGCCCTTTTATATTTATTACAGGCTTTGAGAGTTCGACAACGTGTTGTGTCTTTCTATTTGTTTCTACTTGTATCATTATATTAATTTCAGAAAAAAAGATCGGTTAGCTGTACAGCCATCATGTCTATGATAAATATTGCAAGAGATGCTGTTACTACCGCAGAGTTGGCAGCCTTACCCACACTTTCAGTTCCACTGGCCGCTGTAAATCCTTTATAGCAACCGATCAATCCAATAAAGAATCCAAAGAAAAAAGTTTTAATTGTAGCCGGTATAATATCTAAAAATTCAAGGGAGGATAGCACCTGTGAAAAATAACGGTACATTGTCACATCGCCATGAATATTGATACCCGCAAATCCTCCCAAAATTCCAATTCCATCTGCGAAGACAACTAACAATGGCACCATCAGTGTTGTGGCCAGTACCCGGGTAACCACTAAATATTTATAGGGATTAATACCAGATACTTCCATCGCATCTATTTGCTCTGTCACTTTCATGGAACCTAGTTCTGCGCCAATACCGGAAGAAATTTTTCCGGCACAGATCAATGCGGTGATCACAGGAGCAATTTCACGTATCAACGAAAGTGCGACCATACCGGGCAACCAGGATTCTGCACCAAACTCCGCCAACGTAGGACGTGACTGAATGGTTAGCACCAATCCCATAATGAAGCCGGTAATAGCAACTAGCGGCAGGGATTTATATCCCATAATATAGCATTGCCTTATGAATTCTTTTAGTTCATATGGCGGTTTAACAAGTTCTCTGAAAAACCGTGCAACAAATAATGTGGCATTACCTGCTTCTGTAAAACCATTCTTTAAACTTATAACCAATTTTTATTTTTTTAATGTTTTCCAAACTCAACCGGGCTAACTTGAAAGAAGAATAATTGATACACTGAGAAGTACCGTTCCAAAAATCAGTGCGATAATAAAAGCCGGATAAGTAAATCGTTTCATTGTTGTTAATTTAGTCTGTAAATGATTCCAATTTTCTACTTGAGAAATGGAGTGCGTTTTAAAATGGAATATCTCTTGCGGTTCGTGCGAACATTGTTGTCAATAAGCCAGAAAATAACATCAACAACAACTAATACAATTAATATGGCGAGGAAGGTCATATAATGATTTTTAAATAATACGGGTAAAGGTCTGCTACCGGCTGACTATAATTGTTATACAATCAGTGAAATAAGTTACATCATTCATATATGTGATAATATAAATGGATGTTAGGACTTGTAACGGTGGCAAATAAAAACTATGTCAGATAAAAAAGAAACCACCCCGTTTTTGGCGGGGTGGTCATAGCTCAGGGAAAGGACTAGCGTTTAATCGAATATCCGGGGCTTTAATTTACATAGGTAAAAAATGTTTGCTCATAAATAGCTAAATCGTGATTCATTTTCCTTTTCGATTAAACTTTTACTTTTTGAAATGGTTATCAATAATAGGGCAAAAATGAGAGGCTTTCCGTGTTTTAGTGTTACATGATTTCGTAAATAAGTTATATAATTCCCACATTTCAAGAATCGCACTGTCTTTGCAATTGCGTGTATAAACCCGTGAATCATACAACTATTTTTTTTAATTGTATAACACTCATCTGCTCAAAGTCGAGCATCTTCGCCAATCGTTTAATCCCGGTTGACATAGTGTTAGAGCGATACCGATGGGAGTGCAGAGGATAAGCAAAGAAAAATGTGTGGACGAAGGAAGTTTTTCCGGCAGTTTTGTAAGCTTTAGCATTATAATTGCAGTCACCATTTACAATCAATTAGACTTTACAAGTGGGTGACACTGTGTGCCTATCATGACAAGAAATACAAAACAAATTATTTATAAAAATTTAAAATAAATTAAAATGAAGACTATAAGAATTTTACTTGCCGGTGTTTCCATGGCGGCAATTTTTTTAGCTGGCTGTAAAACAATGAATAAGTCACAAAAAGGGGCGGTAATCGGAGCAGCCGGTGGCGCAGCAGCAGGTGCAGTGATTGGTAAAGCAGCAGGTAATACAGCGTTGGGTGCTATTATCGGTGCTGCTGCAGGTGGAGTGACCGGTGCTGTTATCGGGCGCAAAATGGATAAGCAGGCAGAAGAAATAAAAAAAGAAATCCCGGATGCGGAAGTGGTCAGGGTTGGCGAAGGG
Source organism: Chitinophagaceae bacterium (assembly GCA_025923075.1). GTDB lineage: Bacteria > Bacteroidota > Bacteroidia > Chitinophagales > Chitinophagaceae > VBAS01. The sequence continues at coordinate 12,216 of JAICGN010000011.1, read as the reverse complement.
ATTGTGATAGAGTTTAACAGCAAGATATTATTTGGATTCGATCAAGCCAATCTAACACCAGAGGCGAAAGCGAACTTAGATAAGCTGGTTGTCATTTTGCAAAAGTACCCCGACACAAACATTGAGGTCCAGGGACACACCGACAGTAAAGGAAGCACCAGTTATAACCAGAAATTATCAGAACAGAGGGCGTCTACCGTTTCCTATTATTTATCCGGAAAAGGGATTGACGCTTCACGACTCAAGATCATTGGGTTTGGTGAAAACCTGCCTAAGTATACCAATGACACGGAAGATGGCCAGGCACAAAACCGCCGCGTAGAGTTCCTTATTTCTGCCAATGAAAAGATGAAAGCCGAGGCAGCCAAAGAAGCAGAAAAAAATAATGGTAAATAATAAGAGCACATTCGATTTAACAAATGAGTTTTAGAATACATTTTTCTATCAAAACACATTAAACTAAATACAATGAAAAAAAGAATCGGGTTACTTGCAGCGATCGTGTTAGTTACAATATTTTCCCAGGCGCAGGAAACAACTTCCAGTACCGGTGGCACAAGTTTTGGTCTTCGTGCTGGAGTAAACTTTCAGAATATTAATGGCAAAGATGAAAATGGAGACAAAGTAAAAAATGATATTTTAACCGGTTTTAATGTCGGTGTAAATGCAGAAATTCCTGTGGGAGTCGATTTTTATTTTCAGCCAGGTTTGCTTTACTCTTTAAAGGGAGCAAAAAGTGAAGATGATATTCTCGGACAATCTTTTAATACAACGTTGAAAATTTCCTACCTTGAAATACCTCTTAATCTTATTTACAAACCCTTGCTTGGGAACGGACACCTGCTGCTTGGCTTTGGTCCATATGTTGCCTTTGGCGTTGGTGGCGAAGCAACATATGAAGGGGGCGGATCCAGTCTAACCGAAAAGGTAAAATTTAAGAAAACAGTATCGAGTTCCGATCCGAATGATGTGGTTTATATCAGACCCATGGATGCAGGAGCCAATTTGCTGGCAGGTTATGAATTCGCCAATCGATTCTCTTTTCAGTTAAATACACAATTAGGTCTTGTTAAGATCAACCCGGAATATGAAGGCGTATCGAATGATGAATCATCTGTGAAGAATACAGGCTTTGGCATTTCCTTAGGTTACAGGTTTTAAAAATAATAATATGAAAAAGTTTTTGTTAGTGGTCACCGGATTCATTTTTAGCTTAACTGTAATAGCCCAGGCTAACAAAAGTGATAATGCAAAAGGGAAGAATAAATCAAAGGAAACGAAAACCGCAAAGCAGGGGGCTGAACAAAAAGAGAAAGAGGCAAAAGACAAGAAGCAGCACGATGAGCATAATAAAAAAATTTGGGATGGCACCTCAGATAAGGGGGGCAAAGGCCCTGTTCTTTCTAAAAATCAACCAGCTAAAGTACGAGCTGCCTTTCTAAGAGATTATCCTAATGCCGGCAATGTACGCTGGTATAAATACCGTGGAGACTGGACAGCAAGTTTCGGAAACGGGTTATTCATGTCGACAGCAGTATACCATGCCAATGGAGAAAGAAGAGATACCAGAACGCCAATAACGAGAAATGAAATGCCACGAAATGTTTTAGACGAGATTTTCAAACGCCGTCCTGAGACAAGGCTGGATGATGTCATCAAAATTGAGGTGCCAAATGCTGCATCAGATATATTCAGGGTCAAAGATATTCTAGGAGGAAAACCAAATTACTTCTATTATAATAGTGATGGGCAACTGGTAAAATATAATTATTGAGGTTTGGGATTAAAAAATTTGAGCCGCCCTGCTTGAGCAAGGCGGCTTTGTTTTTCGATCAGCAACATAATACCGTCAATGAATCCACAAAGAAAACACATATGGAGAATTTTAGGTAAATTCAGGGTGGTTTAATTGATAGCATCAAGTTAAACTGAACTCCTTGATTGGGATCGAATTTTAAATATCTACTAAACAGATCTTTTGAAATTATACATAAAAAACATGGTGTGCATCCGCTGCAAAATGGTGGTGAAAGCGGAACTCGAAAAATTGGGATTGCATTATACTGTAGTGGAATTGGGTGAAGCAGATATTATCGAAGATATTTCAGAGGAGCAGCACGATCAGTTCAAAGAGGCATTGCTGAAGTCGGGTCTTGAATTATTGGATGATAAAAAAAGCGTGCTGATCCAGAAAATAAAAAATGTTATTGTTGAATTGATTCATTATTCAGAAGAGCCTTTGGCAATTAATTTTTCTGACCATTTAAGCCAGAAATTAAACCACAATTACACCTACCTGGCCAATCTTTTTTCAGAGGTCCAGGGCACTACAATTGAAAAATTCATTATTGCACACAAAATTGAACGGGTAAAAGAATTGCTGGTTTATAATGAACTTAACCTTACTGAAATTGCCTACCTGATGCATTACAGCAGTGTGGCGCATCTTTCGGCGCAATTTAAAAAAGTAACGGGTCTGACCCCGTCCCATTTTAAACAACTTAAAAACAAACGGCTTTCTATGTTGGAGGAAATTGGGGCGGGAAAGAAAATTGACTGAGTATGTTTGCAGGAAAACATAGTGCTTGCTTTCTTGTTATCTTCTTCTTAGTATCCCTTCCTTTTGATAATGCTTTTTCTCAAAAAAGCGATTCTACCGGAAACAGTTTACCCAAACAGGATAAAACTTTCTGGCAGGTTATTCTGAAACCAATCACACGGAGGGGCACAGATTCAACCATGCAGGCGGGTGTGATCATCAGTAAAAATGAAGCACTTTTTCTGCCATACGAGGGTAAAGGCATCAGGCATATCCTGGTTAAAAAATTCGGATTTGATAAAACATTCAGCGACACGACAATAGAGATCAATTATTTCGGAAAAGATTTCATAAACCATCTGCATACAAACACAAGAGAATGGGTGATCCGCAACAATCTTTTCATTAAAGAAAAATCGGCACTCAATGCTAATTTAGTTGCAGATAATGAACGATACCTTCGTACCCTTGACTATATACATGATGCCCGCATACTGGTAAATACGATTCCGGATGAACCTGATTCCATTGATCTGATAGTGATAACAAAAGACTTTCTAAGCATTACATTACAAATTAACGATGCTACTGAAAACCGGTTCAAGGCACGAATAGGGGACGTTAATCTTGCGGGTACAGCACAAAATATTCAATTCACAGCATTGCTCGAAAAAATACGTGAGCCTGATTTTGGCTATGAAATACGATATAAGATGAACAGCACAGCTGGTACATTCATTAATGCAACTGCGGGCTATTCAAAGATCAACCACGATCTCTATGATGGCACCTTAGATGAACATACCTGGTATGCGGGCATCGACAGACCTTTGGTATCACAATACCTGCATCTTGCAGGCGCTATAAAGTTTGCCCATGGCAAAACTTATAATCATTATCTGAAGCCTGATAGTCTGTTCTATAATTATGAGTATAATGCTTTTGATTCGTGGATCGGGTATAACCTTGGAGTTAGGAAATTCTTGTTCTTGAAATCAGCACAAAATAGACAATTCATCGGTATTCGCTATTTCAGAAACAAGTTTCTCCAGGTTCCCTACCAGGTAGGCAACACGCTTAATTTCGGATTCAATGATCGGGAAGCTATACTCGCTCAATTCACCTTTTTCAAACAAACTTTTTATAAAACTAATTACGTTTTTGGTTTTGGTATCACTGAGGATGTTCCATATGGCTACAATATTGCTTTAACAACGGGTTTGTATAAACAATTATCCATGAAAAGGCCATACGCGGGAGCCGATGCCAACCTGTATGCGGTTACCAAGAATGGACATATTATACAGTACTTTTTGCGGACAGGAGTTTTTTTAAATAAAGATGAAATCCAGGATGCGGCTGTTTTAATAGGCGCCAGTATTTTCAGACGCGTTGTAAGCTATAAAAGTTTTAAACTACGGCAATACCTGCGCCTTAGTTACACGAAGCAATTTAACCGCATTGGCCTCGATCCTCTTTATATTAAGAATGTATTTGGCCTTAAATATATCCCCTTAGATTCAGCAAGTGGGAATCAACGTTTTAGCCTGCATAGTGAAACCGTCTTTTTTATAAAATTGAAAGTGCTGGGTTTTAAGTTTGCACCTTTTGCATCTGCCGATATTGCGCACTTTATACCCGAATATAATAACACCTCCAATTCAGGTTTTTATTCCGGGTTTGGCGGTGGTATACGTACCCGTAATGAGAATTTATTATTTGGTACACTAGAATTACGTTTCATGTATTTCCCCCGAAAAACAGAACAATACAATGCCTTCAAAATCACAATTACTACGAATTTTCGATTCAGATACCAAAGCGATTATGTTAAAGCTCCGGATATTATACAAGTCAACAGCGATTATTATAACAGTATTTATTAAGCTGTAATTAAACAGGGTCCTATTGTCTGCCGGTTTGAATTTTAAGTAACTAAACGATAAAAGGCTTAACATCCTTGGAAACCTGTGAAAGATGTAACATTATCCTGAAGTCTTGTAACAGTTATTAATTTAAATGATCTCACCTTTCCGCACATAGTATAAAAACCCTTTTATGACATTTTACCAATATTTACCATTTGTTATGATAGCATTAATAGTAGTCTCTATAATCAGTTCTCTTTTTCTTAAGAAAAAGAATTTGCCGGTTGAATTATTTGTTGAAGGAGTTAAATATGAAAATAATGGACATTTTGATGAAGCTATTATTAATTATCAAAATGCACTGGCTGAAATGGAAAGAAATAGGTTTCACAACAACTTGAAAAATAAAATTATTCAAAAGCTTAAGGTATTGAATACAATTCTTGAATACCAGAAAAGTTTGCAGTTCACCCGGTAAAAATATCAGCAGTAAATGTGGGTTCACCGAATCTTTGAACTATATACTATAACACGGCATACCGTTCAAATATCTTTGATTTTGGTTTTTTAAATGATGTTTGAGTATTCCGTGGCCCGGCCCTTTCTATTCTAATTTATTGAACGTTTAAATAGAGCAGTAGAGTTTGAGTATACCTCCTGTTTTTACAGGAGGTATTTATTGCTTAAGATGCCGGACGATAAAAGTTTTTAGGTACCCGCTGTGTCAAATGACCGTTGCGGGAAAAAAATACCGAACAACGTGTGAATGATGTAACTTTTTCGCAGAGTAGTGTAACAATTAGCCGGTTAAAAGAAGTGAACCTTTGCATTGAAGGTATTAACTGCCGCAATGAAAGATTTAGGACTGATATAAAGGAAAAGGAACCGTATGGCTAAGATAAATCAAGATGGAAAAGCAGGAAGCTCCGAACTGGAAAAATCAAAAGCACATATCATTGTTGAAATTATTGAATATATGGCAAATTCTGTTGTGATAAAAACGATCATTAAAAAATCTACCGGCAATATAAGCGTTATGTCTTTTGACAGTGGAGAAGGGTTAACGGAGAAGACTTCCCCATTTGACACTTTTGTCCAGATCATTGAAGGCAAAGCGGAGATAGTTATTGACAGGCAGACTACTTTATTGGAATCGGGCCAGGGGATTATAATACCAGCACATGCATCCAATTTAATAAAACCGAATGGTCGGTTTAAGATGATCTCAACGATTATTAAAAGCGGGTACGAATAGAAAACGCGTTTCAAGTCTGGACAAACTGCAGCTCTTGGGCACTATTTTTTAATTAAAATTTTGCACCAATGCTAATACCCAACAGGGCCACTGCCTTATTTTCTTCAGCACTTAATTTGCTTTGAAGGTTTGTTTTCATTCCCGCTTCAATAGATGGAGTGATGAAAAACATATCGTTAATTAGTAGCATGTAACCTGTTTGCACGGAAGGAATAAAAATCATGGAAGTATAAGGACCTTCAGGTGTTGGCGTATCCAGCATTACTTTGTTTGTAAACAAATTTGCTTTTGCCCCAATAAAGAAGCCATGTGGTCTCAGATTAGTGTAATACCGATAGCCTAATCCTGCTCCGGGCCCTCCTTTATTTTGATTTTCATAAAATGTCGCAGTAGGATCACCTGACATATAATAACCGAGCAGCACATGAAAGGAATGATGAAGTTTTGCATTCGCGGCCAGATGAAGACCTATAAATTTCCCGTCTTTATACCATTGAAATTCGGCGCCAACATCGGTTGTATTATATCCCAGCTCCATCTGTGCATGAGCGGCGTTAAAAAGAAATACGAGAAGGAAAAAGGTGGTAGCTTTTTTCATAGATTGAATTTGGTACAAGATAAAAATTTATATGGCAAATAAAAAGCGCTGACACTTTACATTTATGAATGATAAAGATGCGCGGTAGTCTCTCCGCCAGCTGCAGAAAATTCAATGGAACTTAAAACTTAGGACAATTCAATTTCTTCAAGCTCCTGTCCACAGGTTTTTTAATATAGATAAGAGAAAGTTCAAGACCACCCCGCGAGTTAGATGCTGGCTGAAGGCTTGAAATATTTACATCATAAGAGACGCCGAGTTGAACATCACCAAATTCTAATCCAACATAAGGAATGATTGCATCACTTACATTATTAAATCTTGCCCATGAGCCCAAATAAACATTTACCGGGTTTTCTTCATCGTAATTAATATTCAGTGCATAGGCGCCACCAAACATGAGGTTGTTGGCATTTGCCTGGAAGCTGTAGTTAGCGCTAAAGTGAAAAGCATTAAATTGATTTGTTGGCACACGACCACCGCCTTGCAAAGTAGTTCTTGAATTAAGATAAAATTGCCCACCCTGGAATGTTTCTTTTGGACGATTGATATGATACATAGAAGCGCCGAGATAAAAGTTATTGTAGCCATTAGTGCTGCCATTATACAAAATGCCCGCATTGACGTCAACATATTTTACCTGTAAACCACTTTCAGGAAAAATCTCACTTGTAGTACCTGTAAAACCCAATGCCGTTAATTCATCTTCAAAATCAAGTATGCTAACATTAAGTCTTTTATCTGTATACGATCCCTGGAAACCTACTCCAATCTGGTGATAACCGTCTTCATCAAGTCCCTTATGGTAAGCGGTTGAAAGAGAAAATTGATTGGTGGTTAAAGCGCCGTTTCCGTTTTGATCATTCATAAATAAACCCCCGATACCCCAGCGATCAATTTCTGCTAACTTATCTTTTAATAAAAGGAAGTCGGCGGAAGCCGTTTTTGTGACAAATGCGTTATTTATAGATGGCCATTGATTCCTGTAGTTACCAGCCACACGGAAAAGTCCATCGAACTTTCCTGTTAATGCCGGATTCAATGTAAGCGGCGATGCAAAGAATTGAGAAAAATTGGGATCCTGTGCTACAGACACAGAAATAACGCAGGTAAGTGAAAATACGCTTAGAAGGAGTTTCTTCATCACAAGTTAATAGAATAGTAAATGTACATTTTTTTACAGACCTGTGAAACTTCAAATTTGCTGCTTTATGACTGGCTTTTACTGCCATACGCCAGGTCACCGGCATCACCTAGTCCGGGCACGATATAACCTTTGGCAGTTAGCTCTTCATCAATATCGCCGCACCATATAGTAACTGAGGGATCTTCTCTTTTTACATATTCGATTCCCACCGTGCATGCAATAGCGCATACAACATGTATTTCTTTTGGCGGTCCTTCTTCTTTTAAGAAATGAATTGTTTTTACCAGTGAAGCGCCGGTTGCCAGCATGGGATCTGAAACTATAATAATCCTGTTCTCAAGATCCGGGCAACTCATATATTCAAGACTGATCTCAAACGTACCATCTTTTTCATGTTTGCGATAAGCTGCTACAAACGCATTATCGGCTTTATCAAAATAATTCAATAACCCGTTATGCATCGGTATCCCGGCCCGCAAAATAGTTGCCAGTACGGGCTGGTCCTTTAATGCCTTGCTCACAGCTGTTCCAAGGGGGGTTTCAACTTCTATTTCTACAAAAGGTAAGACTTTACTTATTTCATAGGCAGCAATTTCTGCTATCCGTTCAAGATTCGTGCGAAACCGCAACCTGTCCTGCTGAATAGTTATATCCCGCAATTCATTTATCCAGTTGCTGACAAGTGAATGCTGCTCGCTTAAGTTTACAACCACGGTTTTGATTTTAGACCTGTCTGCCGACAGGCAGGTTTACGATTGTAGATTTTAGATTGATTGGAAGCCCCAATCATCCCGTTTCTAAAACCGTATTTTTACAAATCTAATCCCGAAAGCTTTTGGGACAAAATCTAAAATCCAAAAATTAATAATGGTTTATCGCGCTTTAGGGGTCCTGTTTTCTGATTCGGGGTATTCAATTGCTTTTGCTGAGTTTCATGAAAATGCCGGTGTATGGACTTTTGACTTAGAAACAAATCTTTCATATTCCACAGGGAATAGTATTTCATTGATTGAAAAATTTATTGAAGAAAATGATTTACAATACAGGGTTGCGCTGATTACGGTACATGCGGAATCAACAGGCATTTTATTTAGCGGTCCTGCTATTGCTGCTGCTACCGGGCTGCCGGTTATAACGGATCTTTCAGCTCTTGATTTAGAACTTGGAGGCAATGGAGAGTTCTATAGTACTGCATCAAAAAGATTAAGTATTTCAGCCGGGAACATGGCTGATCTGAATAAAACGATCTGCGTCGCTTTTATGGGCATTCTTCGCTGGCGGGAAGAATATAATTTTTTATCTTCCGTGACCGGTGCAAGCCGTAGCAGCATAGGTGGCGCTGTTTGGCTTGGGCAAGAGGCCTGATGTTATTCCTGTGAGACCTGAGGATCTTTAATTCTCCGGTCCCGGCATTTTAATGAAAAAATTTATGCAAAGGTCTGCTGTCAAGAAGATAAAAAATTCCGCAAACGGAGATGGACATGTAAAATTTCCGGAACCGGGGTCGAAACAAGAAAAGCAGGCTTTCAAAAAACTTCAGCATAGACTACGCAGGCACTTCGATGTCGTTTTTTCGGACAGGCTGGCACCCTGCACCGTAGTTGTTATTCCTTCGCTTTCGATGGACCAGGATATATTATCCAAAATCAGTGGTATCAATCATTATGAAGAAAGGCTGCTTTGTATGCTTTTATTATTGCGGATGCCCCGTACGAATATAATTTATGTCACGAGTGAAACGATTGATCCTGTAACAATAGATTATTATTTACATTCATTGCCGGGAGTAACCGGGTATCATGCTATGCGCAGGCTTACCTTGCTGAGTTGTCATGATGCTTCTTCCAAACCGCTTACACAAAAAATATTAGAACGTCCGCGCCTCATGGAGCGCATTCGTGAAGCCATTTTGCCGGATCATGAAGCACACATGGCTTGTTTTAATGTAACCTCGCTGGAAAGAACACTTTCCGTGCAGTTACAGGTTCCTGTTTTCGGTTGTGATCCCGATCTGTTTGAACTGGGCAATAAAAGTAACGGCAGGAAAATATTCAGGGAATGCGGGTTGGAAGTTCCTTTCGGATTTGAAGACCTTCATTCAACACGCGATATTGTGGAGGCACTTACCGCATTGAAAAACCAGGATCCTGAAATAAGAAGAGCAGTGGTAAAAATAAATGATGGTTTTTCCGGAGATGGCAATGCGATCTTTTCGTTTAGTGGATCCGGGAAAAAAGGTGATAGCAAAAATTGGATCAGGGAAAATTTGCGTCAAAATTTAAAAATTGTTTCAGATGATCTCGCTTACGATGTGTTTATGGAAAAATACAAACAAATGGGTGGAATAGTCGAGGCATTTGTTGAGGGTAAAGAAAAGGAATCGCCATCGGTGCAGTGCCGAATCATGCCAGATGGCAAATGTGAGGTGCTATCAACACACGACCAGGAACTGGGCGGAGAAAGCGGGCAAGTTTATATTGGCGCCCATTTTCCCGCCTCAAAAGAATATGCAATAGACATCGGTAAGATGGGAAAAAAAGTGGCTGAGGTCCTGCGCAATAAAGGTGTTTTGGGACGGTTCGCAATAGATTTTATATCCATAAAAGGAAAAAAAGGATGGACGCATTACCCGATTGAGATCAATCTGCGCAAAGGAGGAACTACACATCCTTATGTTACCTTGCAGTTTTTAACTGACGGCAACTATAGACCAGACGTGGGATTATATTATACCGCTAACGGCCAGGTAAGGTATTATTTCTGTTCCGATAATCTTAAAAGCGAACAATTCCATGGTCTTACTCCACATGACCTGATCGATATCGCCATGATGCACAATGTTCACTATGACGGGACATTACAGGAAGGTGTATTGTTTCATCTTATTGGAGCGTTATCTCAGTTTGGCAAACTGGGAGTTGTATGCATTGGTAGCTCGCCTGAGCGGGCAGTTGAATTTTATAACAAGACTGTAGAAGTCCTCCAGTTAGAAACAGTTCACCCATTATACAATCACTGATTCTCTTGTTAAAAAAGATAAGTAATCCTTATTTTTAAAGTATACAAAGCCACTACTGCCATGCACACCAAAGAACAGTTGAAAAGAATTTCGGAAAAATATTTCCAGGCATTAAGAGACAAAGATTTTTCGTCAATTCCATTTAGCAATGACATTGCATTCAGAGCTCCGCTTGCGCCCGGTGGTGCCAATCATCCAATAAAAGGAAAGAAAAATGTATTTGAGCAGTGGTGGAAACCATTAGAACCGGCCTTAGAGGGAGTTACTATTAATATCATAGATCATTACTACAACGAATCGTTGACAGGGTTGATTACAAAAGCCGATATCACAATAGCAGCTTTGCGTGTTACACTGCGTGCAGCAGATCGGTTCATCATAAATGAAGAAGGAAAGATCACCGAGCAGGAAAATCATTTTGATGCAAGCCCGATGAAAGGTTTTATTCATCATATTTGCCTTCGGTCAGTGGATTTTGATGTTACAAAGAACTTTTATCAAAATACACTTGGCTGGAAATTAGTGATTGACAATCCGGAGCTGATAATATTCATGGCAGGGAGTGTTTTTATTGCATTTAAAAAAGCAGCTCCAAGAGATAAGCAGTATTCATCCTTTAGTCCATTTGAAGTGGGACTTGATCATATTGCGATTACATGCGAAACTGAAGAAGAATTGCGTGAATTTACCCAAAAGATAACTGATGCAGGTGTTGAGAACACCGGCGTAAAATTAGACGGAGCTTTGAATAAGCTTTATGTTGCCTTCAAAGATCCCGACAGGATCGCCTGGGAATTTTATATGAAATAGCATACAGATTTTCTGACCCTTGCACTCCCCGTATTCCTGACCAGAAATTCCCTCATTTCAGGGTATATCCCTTTATTTTATAAGTCTTTAAGAAATCATTAATTTCAGTCATTAAAGACCGGAAAGAACTACTGCAAATCAAATTCTTTCTCATTTGCCAACAATGAGTACTGACACTGTTATAGCATCACTTCAGGAAAGGATTGATGACCTGAACCAGCAGGCCTGGGAGGCACGAGTCAACGATTCGCCAAGAGCTTTTCAATTAAGCAAGGAGTCAGTACACCTTGCCCGAAGTATTAACTATTCTAAAGGACTTGCCGAAGGTCTTCGCTCGCTGGGATTTGGTTATGTCAGACTTTTTAAAAATGATGAAGCAGCTCCGCTTCTCAGGGAGTCTCTTTCTTTGTTTAAAGCCTTGAATGATGTTAAAGGCCAGGCGGTCGTTTACGAATATTTAGGAATTATAGAACGTAATTGGGGCAACTTAGGAGCTTCATTAGACCTTTTGCTAAAAGGATATGCTTTAATACAGCAGGTAGGTACAGTAGAAATTGAAGTGACTTGCTGTTACCAAATAGGTGTTACCTATAAACATCTCGGGAATCATGAAAATGCCCTGGACTATTTATACCGGGCCCTCTCGATTGCAAAAAAATCAAACAATGCTTTGATGGAGGCGTATGCCATTAATATTATCGGTTCCATTTATTTTGATAATGGGGATTATAACGATGCGTTGGATTGCTACCAGCGGGGTCTTGTTATCCGCCGGGAATCTCATGATAAATGGGGAGAAGCGGGAAGCCTGGATAATATCGGCTCCACATACCTGAAATTAAATGATCTTGATAAGGCAGTTGATTATTGCAAGCAAAGTCTAAAAATAACCCAGTCGACAGGTGATAAAAAAGGAGAAGCAAATACGCTTCTTCATCATGCTCAAATATTCCAGCAGGCCGGTGACGTCGGACAGGCAT
>JAICGN010000010.1 GCA_025923075.1 Chitinophagaceae bacterium | reverse complement strand
GTTTTAGGATCATTCGCCTTAAACACTTCACCAAATTTATATTTTGACCATAAACGATCTTCCATAGCGTAACCTATGGCAGTATGACGAAGTACCACCACAACGCTGCAATCTTTTTCTGCAGTGCCAGTTGCCGCATTTGTTACGAGGAATATCCTCGGCCATGCAAATGGAAAGATCTCATTTGGCTGAGGAACATCGAATACAATACGGTGTTTGCCTTTTATTTGGTTAAACCATTCATCAGGATTCTCCGTTCCCTGAAAAAAGATATTGTTTTCTGCATGAGCAGAAAGAGGGGAGATAATTGAGGAAAGGCCGAGACCGGCAACTCCGGTTGCAAGAGTGCCAAGAAACTTCCGGCGAGGCTGGTTGTCAACATTGTTGTTTTTCATAAACGAGGTTTTTAATTAACATGGTTTTTGATTTTTTATGTCATGCATAAAAGACAATTGCGGTCCTTGTTGCATCGAATAAAAGTAGCATACTGTAGATGTGAACACAAGCGGAAATGATTTGATTGCGGCTGCTCTTGCTTAAAACGGCTTACTTGTTGAGTAGAAGGTTTTAATCGGCCAAAGAAGAAAAGAATATGGGCGAACGACGGGGTGAAGAATTAAGGATTTAGTTATAGTGCAGCAGAGGTGGGTAAGCTAAACTTTCCTGCAACAGTGTGCTGACTAGCAGTTCCACGACTTAAATCGGCCCATTCAATTTTTATGGTGTGCTTTTTGATTTGTTCAAACGATATATGGCAGTTTAACATACGTTGCGCTCAAAATTCAAAAAGTGATTTCCAAAGGAATCTTAAAACATCTATGAGAAAACTAAAGGAAGTAGGGAAAGTAATTATTCAATCTTTCAAAGGTTTCGCCGAGGATAAAATACCAAAGTACAGCGCATCGCTTGCTTATACTACTGTTTTCTCATTCGGGCCACTATTGATAGTGATCATTTTTTTATGCAGCATTTTTTTCGGGCAGGAGGCAACGCAGGGAAAAATATATAGCCAGATGCAGCAATTTGTTGGACAAGATGCCGCGTTGCAGCTTCAAACTATCATTAAAAATGCATCGCTGGAAGGCAAAGGAACAGTTGCAGCGCTGATCGGTATCATAACATTATTATTCGGAGCGACGGCTGTATTTGCAGAAATACAGGATTCTATTAATACGATATGGGGATTCAAGGCGAAACCAAAGAAAGGGCTGTGGAAAATAGTTCGAAATCGCTTCTTATCATTTTCAGTTGTTGTCAGTCTTGGGTTTTTACTGTTGGTGTCTCTTGCCATATCAACTATCATTGAAGGATTGAGTGAGAGTTTAAAAGCAAATTTCCCTGATGTTACTGTTGTTATATTTTATATACTGGATCTGATTGTTTCCTTTGTCGTTATTACTGCTCTCTTCGCTGTAATATTTAAAGTCCTTCCCGATGCAAAAACAAAATGGAAGGATATTCTGCCGGGAGCGTTAGCCTCTGGTATTTTATTCATGATCGGTAAGTTTGTTATTTCGTTTTATATCGGGAAAAGTAATGTGGGTAGTACTTATGGAGCAGCCGGTTCTCTTGTCGTACTCTTATTATGGGTGTATTATTCGGCGATGATCTTGTATCTCGGGGCGGAATTTGCAAAGGCCTGGAGTGCTCATAAAGGTTCCTCGATCCAGCCGAATGATTATGCAGTTGCGTTAAAAAAAGTTGAGGTGGAGAGTGATAACGAGGGTGGACCATCGGTAAAGGAGAAGACAAAAAAGGTACATGAAAAATAAAACGGTTTATGCTAACGCCAAACCGCATCGACACGATTAGCGACCTTGCTGCTTAAAGACAGGATTTTGACAACCGGGTGATCAATTCTTAATTCTGTCAATTATCGCTTTGTTGAATTTCGCCGGTTCTTCTTCTAGTGGTTCGTGACCCGATTCTTCAAACCAGATAATTTCTTTTTTGGGTGCTTTTAATTTGCTGACAAATTCTTCAGTGACTACGGCAGGAAGACTCCAATCGTGCCTGCCAACAAAAAAATAAGCAGGTACTTTTAATTCAGTGATGGTTGTCAGGTTGGTTTTAAAAACAGCATCACCCAGACGTGAGCAGGAGTACATAAACCCTGCAATCCAATCATAATTCTTATAGTCATCATATTTCGTTTCAGCAATTTTTATTTGCGTTGCTGATTCTTTTTTATAGATGGCACCGCCATATTCAGTCAGCATTTCATACTTTTTAAAAAAGCATTCCAATTGTGTTTTGCAAAGAGTGGTATCTTTTTTTTCCAGTCTTGATACAAGATCCAGCATCTTCTTGTCTTTCTTCAATGCTGCCTGATATTGTAACCATTCTCTTGAAAGATCAATACTTCTTTGTATGTCTATTACCTGTGATATAGCAAAATAGGCAGCGTAATCCTCGGGGAATTTTTTTACAAGCTCAAGACCAATTACACTTCCCCATGAAAAGCCAGCGAGGTAAATTTTTTCCTTATTAAATCTTTTTTTGAGGATACGAGTAAATTCGTGTGCATCATTCAGGATTTGTTCTTTGTCAAGTTTTTTCGGCTCAGGATTGTGCATATAAGATTTTCCGCAACCTGATTGTTCCCAGGCCACCAGAATTACTGATTTTGCGAGGGCGGCATTGAAATACCGCAAGTGGGGTGTTTGTGGCCAGCCAGGCCCACCATGAATGAACAATAGCACGGGATTTTTATCTGATGTTCCCGTGATTTCAACATACTGATCTTCGCCACCAAGTTTGAGAAAGGATTGCTCGTTTATGCTTTCGGTGCTGCTTATTGAGCTGTGGTCTTCACGGTTTGTGGTCGTTTGATTAGTACAGGCCAAAAGAACGAAACAGATGATACAGCAAACTACTTGACTCATGCTATGTGGTTTAATTATCACTTTCTAATTATTGCACAATAAAAATACCCGGGCATGCAACGTCATCTATTGCTGAATTAATGCGGGGTAAATATATTCTTTCATCAATGCATAAGCATTTTTTTTAATCGTCCATTTATTATAATTACCCGCAGTGGTGACAACCACCATATGATGAGTCTTGTCAAAAAAAATTCTTTGATCACCATTTCCGACACAAGCAATAAAGGGCGTGGGCTGATTGTTGATTGTATCCTGCCAAAGCCAAAACTGGTATCCGTATGCACCACCACCCGGTCGCCGAACATGCGATTGAAACGATTCTTCGATCCAGTCTTTTGAAATTATTTGCTTGCCGTTCCATGTTCCATTGTTATTATAAAGTAATCCGAACTTTAAAAGATCTCTTGCACGTAATCTTACCCCAGAAGCTGCGGCGGGCTGATCAGTACCCGGATATTTTGTCCATTCAAATTGTTTCATTCCCAATGGTTGAAAAAGATATTCGTTTGCAAACTGGTCAACTTTTTTTCCTGTAGCCTTTTCAATAATTGCAGCAAGCAATTGAGTAGTGCCGCCATTATATTTCCACGAAACTCCTGGCTGAAATTCCAGCGGCTGACTCAATACATATTCCACCGGATTTGAACTCCTGGTCATTCTTATTTCGCTGTTTTCAGGATTATCATAAGGTACCTCTTCATTCCAAACAAGCCCCGAGCTCATTGTCAACAGGTGTTTTACAGTAAGCGATGATATTAAACCTGTATCCAGTTTTTTATATTCGGGAAAGAAATCAAATACTTTCTGATCGATACTCTTGATTTTTCCTTGTTGGATGGCAATACCTACACAGGCCGATACTACACTTTTGGAGATACTTCGTATATCATGCAAGCTATCCTCGCCATGAATTCTGATGCCGAGCCCATCTCCCCAGATTTCATCATTGCCCGGCCAGTAATTCTCATACACCAGTCTATTATTACGAACGATATGCAGGCTGTGGATATTCGGATAAGTTCCGTTACGGATTGCGGTATCAATCTTGTTGATAAGGACTGAATCCATACCCGCATCAGCCATTGATCCGAATACGATCCCTTCTTCGGCCACTGTAGTTCGTTTTTTTTCCTGCTGTTCACAACTGGCAAAAACGAAAATCAACAATGCCATTAGTAAGGACTGATTTGACATAATGCAATTTGTAACTAAGGTAAAAAATAACTGAGCACTGGCGTTCCCGTCACCTCTGTTGGCTGTGGATTTTTATGTGAAACCATGGTGGAGACAAAAATGCACTTATGTTTTTGAAATTGCCGGACGGTTTTTTCTATACGAATTTTTAATAGCGATCTTTCCGTCACGGAACGTGAAAAGATCGCAGCCTGTTACTTCTACCTTGCTTCCGTCCTCCTTTGTTCCTGTAAATGTCCATTCTGAAACTGCTCTTTCGCCAGAAATAAAATGCCGGGCATTCGTCCATTTTGCATCGGGATAGGTTTTGAAGACATCTTCAAAAGCCTTTCTTACTGCTTCCTTTCCTGTAAATTTCTCACCATCAACATCCGGCCCCGCTGATGCCTGGAACACACAATCGTCTGTCATAAACGACAAGATGCGATTGACATCATGGGCATTGAAAGCATTTGCAAAACCATCGAGTACGGCAATGGTTGGTTTGTTGTCTGTTGCAGTTTTTATTGTTTGTGCCATGAGTATATCAACAATTAATGCGGTGATGAATAAGAATATTATTTTTTTCATCTTATAGGATTGTAAATAAAAGGTAAGATATTTTTAGGAGTGAAGCCGGATTCGGGCCCTAACATTTCTTTCGTACGAATTTCTGTAATGGACTCTCCGAAGACTCTTTGTGTCATCCTTGATGGTCAATACCAAAGATGGATGGACAATGATTTCTTTCCTGTTTTTTTATATCTTTCAAATTTTATGTCTGTAACCTGTCTCAATTGTAAGGCGGAAATACAACATCGGTTTTGTCCCTATTGCGGACAAAAAAAGGATGTGAAAAGGCTTACCTGGCATTCTCTTCTCGCTGAGATTGCTCATTTCTTCAGCCATATCGAACATGGTTTTTTGAATACCTGTTACCAACTGCTTATCAGGCCCGGTAAAACGATAAACGAATATCTTGAAGGAAGAAGGCAAAAATATCATAAGCCGGTAGGCTTCTATCTTATATGGGTAGCCCTTTTCATACTTACCGGCACCCTGATTCCCAATTGGATGAATTATAAACGTACGGTAAAAAGCAATCTTTTAATTCCTGCAGGTGAAACCTGGAATTATTTCATGGAACACCGCAACGTATTCGAATTGCTTTTAATACCAATGATTGCCCTACTTGTATGGTTGATCATTTCCCGTCCAAAGAAGAATTATATTGAAACACTTGTATTGAACATATATGCCTTTGGAATACTAAATATGCTGGTGACATTAGAACAAACTATTGTGGGACTGCTATTCAGAACCAGTTTTTTAACGGCCTGGTTCGAGACACAATCAGCAATTATAAGTGTGTGCTGGTTCTTTTTCTGTTTGTTTGATGTGTTTAAAAACGAGGGGATAAGATTTCTTTTAGTTCGCATTCTCATAACCATTTTTTTTTCACTGATCATTTGGTATAAAGTAAGTGCAATGATCGTTGAACTGATTCTGAAAATTGGGCACTGAAATTGGCAGCCGGTTAAGAATACCGCAGCAGGCGGCTAAAATAGCTGAATAAAAACAATAATTTACCCCAGTATATATTCCGCGCTTATTTTCCCCTGTTTAGAGTATAGCTACTGTAAGTATCACCCACCAACAGCCTTGTATCATTATCTAAAAAGTAAAGAATATTATCATCTGCTTTGACTAAGAGCAGTTGATTTTGCGACTTCCCCTCACCGGGTAATAGTTGATATACTACCGCTGTTGGGTCATCAATGGTTCCTTGCAGCAGCTTCCAGGTTCCCGTTACGCTGTATTTGTTATCTCCTTTACCAACATAAATAGTTTGAATAATAAAATTGGTCGGAGTATGAGTAGTCGTATCCTGTAAAAGAACAAGCCTGCATTTAATGACCTGGCAACCTGCTGCGGAAATATTATTTATGGCCGTGAGCACTTTGTTGCAGGGAACTCTTCCATAATAAATCCCAACAGTGTCCGAAATAGCCGAAAGCTGCGTTGATGAAACCGGCCGCGGAATAAACTTGCCGCTAGCAGCTGTTTCCGGACCTGTTCTGTTAAGTGTATAACTCCATGCCGCATTTCCATTCACAAGTTGTTTGTTCTTATCCAGTAAATGGAGAAGATTTCGACCGGGCTGTAAAAATGATAAAGTAGCAGGAGAATTATCTGCGATCAAGGTAATAATCACATCACTTTTTTTTGGATTGCCTTTTTCAATTGTCCATTTGCCTTTCAATGCTACTGTTCTTGCGCCTTCTGTAAAACCCCTTGTTCCTTGTTTTGCTAAGCCATATGTATAAACGAGATCAAAGGAGGATGGATTTTTTTTTGAATCATTGAAAAAGATAAGCTTCCACTTCATCATTTCACATTTGAAGTCAGGAGCGATGCCAAGCATTTCTTTGACAGCATCATCACATGGGGTTGTTGCTTCAAAAGTTTTGCTTAGCGATTTATCGCCCGGGCCGCTTTGTTGTGAACAGGACGGCCCGATACAGCAATAAAAAAATAGTGTAGCCAATGAAAACCTGAGTTCTTTCATGATGAAACTTTTTTCCAAGTTAAGAAGCAATGGGAGGAGGTGTCAATTAAGTTACATCATTTAGCTTAGTTTCTTGACAAAAAGTATTTCTTAGAGGCTCGTAGACGCATCAGCTTTCATTCTACTATACTGTAAAATTTTATTTCCTTCGAGAGATAGCTGTTTTCTCCTTGAAGGCTGAAAGGAATTTTACCAGTATTTTGTTAGACGGCAGTTATGTTTTCTTCTTCAAAAAAATAGAGCACACTCACAAATCTTTTTACATGATTTCTTGTTTCTTCTGGTAGAAAATTTTGAAGTTTCCAAAAATTCTTATTGCCGGATAAGTTGATTGCACGGGTAACCTTAGTCGGGCCTGAATTATATGCCGCTATTACCAATAACCAATCGCCGAATTCTGCGTACAATCGTTTAAGGTATTTTGCCGCTGCGGCCGAACTTTTATGAATATGGAGACGTTCATCATTGTCATCGGTGATTTTTAGTCCAAGCTCCAGGGCCGTGAATGGCATCAATTGCCAGATACCTGTTGCACCGGAACTATTGCAAACCGTGTCAGCGTTGAGATTAGATTCCACAACGGCCATATATTTCAATTCAGGCGGAATCTCATATTTGGAAAAAACTGAATTGATAATTTTAAGACTTGACCGGCTTCTTTTTTTGAGTCTTTCTAAACCCCAATTATTTTTTTTAACATACTCTTTAGCATAGAGTAAAGCAGCTGGATTCAGATCAAAGTCGGACGGAGTAGAAACGGGCCCTTGTACAATCATTGTATCACTACCGGTGATGTTCTTTGTTCCGGTAGCTGATCCTTTTTGAATATTACCGGCTGTGATCAGTGAAAAACAGATCAATAACCCGGCGCTGTATATTTTTCGTCTTAACATCTATTGGATTTAACAAAACATTTCCAACTATCTGTCTGGATAATCGCATTTTAATCAAAGGGAATACGGTAGTTATTATTATAAGCAGGAAGGAGGTGAAAGAATTTCAGAGGGAAGGACCAGTTTTTCTTATTATTTGCTCAGCTTCGCCCACAAAAAGCAGGAATCGTGCCGGAAAATCAATTTGATCGGTCTAAGATTAGGTGACAGGTGATCACGAAAACAAATCGAACTCGTCATTAATTTTTGAGCAATCTGGAGAGACGGACCTCTTTATAAATTTTTTATTTGTGACGTTAGATAATGTTTAAATGCTTCGCAAGTCTGAATGTTCTTTATAATACGGTTGGATAGATATCTATTACTTTGGCGGCTGTTTTTGAACGAAAAATTCAACAGGTGTCGGTTTCTTCCGGCAATTTCATTGAATTATTCGAACCAAAGCAATAGGCGATAATATTTTGATCTACTCGCTGACAGGTATTATACTGATGATCTCTTATGATTGAAAAAATCAACTGCGTAACCAGATCTGATTATTACTGGTTTATCAATTCAATTTGAATCAAAAATTCTAATTGCCACCCCATATTTTATTGAATGGTCGGCTTAGCAACTTTATTTCTTTTAGCCGGCAAGTCGTCACGTGGTCCGGTTCATTCATCAAAGAATCGGGAGATCCTTTTTATTCATAGCGTACCTTACCGACTGGAACTGTAAACATATATATCATGAAACGATTACGTGAGACGCATTATACGATCATCCTGTGTGCTGTGTTTTTAACCTGCAATGGCCGTCAGGGCCCGGGAAACATCAAGCAGGAGAAAAATTGTATCAACCTTGACACTGGACAAAACGGATTTATACAACTAGCAAAAACAGATGAGCCCGGTGAATCCTTGATGATCTACGGGAAAGTTATTGACGGGAAGACAACGCAGCCTATTAAAGACGCTTCTCTTTTTCTTTATCAAACCGATTCCTCGGGAATCTATAGTGTTTTAGGCGGCCCTGATGACCAGGCCAGGATACGGGGAACTGTACATACCAATGAAAGCGGCTGTTTCAAGATAAAGACCATTTTACCCGGCGATTATCCGGGTCAAAAAAACAGCAGACATTTACACTATGTTATCAATGCAAAAGGATATAAAGAATTAAAGAGCATTCTTTTTTTTAAAGGATTTACAACTACAGACATCACTGGGCAGGGACCATTATCAGTACTGGATATTAAAAAGGAAAAAAATGACACATGGATTGGAAAGATCGATATAAAAATGGAACAGACAGCCAGCCAGGCACAATAAGATCCCGAACCTCGCAGTAACTATCCCCTGATCATTGCTCTTAAGAACACTTGCACGTCTTCTGATCTTCCAAGAGGTTCTAGTAAGAATATAAAAAGGTTAACGCCTATGGCGAGAAGGGTAGCAGGATGTTTAAGCTTACCATATTTCCACGCTCCAAAGAGTAGCATTCCCATGATAAGGAATTGAGTAATGTAGAGAGGAAGCATGATATTTATGTTCGGCCATTCCTGGCGATGCATGCCCACATACACATTTTGTATTCCACGACCCAGCGCCGGCATCATGATGATGAACACTGTTGATATCAGCCACCAGGCATGATTTTCTATTTCTCTTCTGTGCAGGATGCTTTTTATTACTGCATATCCGAAGGCTGTCATCATTACAATTTCTACGGCAGCTACGCCAAAGAAAAACCATGGTTGAAATGGTCCAAATTGTTCTGGTGTGGCCAACGATTTTTCAGTGGTCACAATGTCCCTGTGGAGCATACTAAGCGCAGTTAAGCAAACACCCCCGGCGATGAACATGCCGATAATACCATTGGTCCTATGTGTCGTCAGTTGGCCATGAGTAGCAAAGTAGGGTTGAATGATCAGATAGATATACCAAACCGTACCGGTCAGGTAATGTATATGGACCGACCATGCGTTTTCATGAAAGTCGCCCCAGTAATCCCGGAAGATGCCAAATTGCATGAAGAGCATCGGGATGAACATCCATTTGTGAAGGGTTTTATATTTACTCATTTTTGTAGTTGGTTGCGATTAGAAATTTAGATTCTCTCTGATTCATGATCCGATGGGCAAAACAACAGGTAGAAAAGAACAAGTTTTGTTATTTGTATTCAAATTGAAGTATACAGACCGTGCTTGAGAAGGTATGTCTTTGCTCAATTAATAAACCATCTGCGCTATATTTAAATTCATTTGAATAATTACCCCGGCCGGGGCATTCATAATTATCATCAGATGATGCAGTATATTTTATAAGTCTTCCCACTGAGTCATACTTGAAAACCTTTTTATATGCTGGTTTATTCATTAAATGATTAAATGATGAAATATTCAGCGGGGCGCCCATGTCATCATAATTTGTTGTTGTTGTTAAGACAAGCTTTTTGCCGTCATAAGTTTTTGCGGTCTCCGTTTTCCCCTTATTTGTGTAGCTGTAATGGGTTGTATTAAAACGATGAGGAGATGTTTCCCAGTCCCAATAATAATGTGTTGTTTCTTTTATTTTCAATCCCTGGTTGTTGTATTCAGTTGTCGTGTATTCGCTTTTTTCATCTGGTAAAACGGTTCCGTTAGCCGCTCTTTTTTTTCTTTTCACGATGTCGCCGTATTCGTCAAAAGTGTAGTCTGTTATGTCAGGTTTCGAATCAGTACTGAGCTTACCGTCGCTGTCAAAAAATTGAGAAACGAGTTGTACAATGTTATTTTTTATGTCCCGCTTAAATAAGTAATAATGGTTTTGTCTGCCTGAATAGAAAGTCCTGCTATGGACGGCATAGCCATCCGTGTTGAATGAAAATAATTCTTTAATATATTTTTGATTGCCAGCTTTAACCGAAGTGTCGCCTTTATTTCTATTAGGTTTTTGCACCGAAGCGACATATACGTTTACTTCAATAATTTTTTTTGATCTGATCAGAGAAGGATCAAAGAGTGATTCGAAATCAGCAGCCGCCAGCGGTGAAAAAAATGGGGAACATTCACAGATCCTGTCTTGTGACATTGTCGAAAAACTACCGGTAAAAAATAAAAAGACAAGCCAGCCGGGTTTTCTCATTCTTCAAGTTAAGAAAAATGAAATATATTATGAAGGACTACATTTTGTCGCCATCCAGGGTGTTAATAAACTCAGGACAACCCTGGCCGCCGGCAGGCAGAATTGAGCTTTCTTTCATCCGGTGAATACTACCAAGACCTGATATCAGTTGAACCAAACGGCATAGCCTTGTCTTCTCAGATCCCAGGCAAGTTTTTTCTCCATCATTAAAGCTTCTTGTCGGGTCATCGGTCTTAGATTTATATGATCGTAAAGGCTCGGACGTAAATAGGTGCCATATTTTTCCACGACATTAGCAGATAGCTTGTGACCTTTTTTGTTTCGGTATCCGGTTTTATGCTGCTTAAGGCGTTCCGCCGGAGTGTTACAAGTCATACCTACATAAAGACACTGGAGCACTCCATTGAATTGTGGGTTAGCGGCACGGAATCTCCAGTTTTCGGTAAACACTTTTTTTGAAAGCTCTACGACGTAAACATAGTATCTCATTCTTGAAACAAATATCTCTTTTTAATGTTAATCTATACTTTGTTCAACATTCAAAAATAAAAATAACTTATTGCATTATCGACATTGGCCATGCATCGTTTATACACTCAGGACAACACTTTGACTTTTCTTTTATCTATATAACAAAAGAACACGTGATGATCCGTATTAACTCATTATAACAAACATCAATGCTAAACTCCCAAGCACCGAGAGGATTATTGTCGTATTCATTTTTTGATTATCAACGGTGAAAGCTTCGCGAATATTTTTTTTACATAACGCATACATTGCCCCAATCAAAAAGATTAATTGAAGAATATATGGTGTTGATGAAGGTCTTGGAAATATATTGTCAAAAATGGGAGAATCAGAAGTTCGCCATAAGAATGACTGAGTAAGTGAGCCAGCTGCGCCAACTATAGAAAAAGTCAGGTAGATCGTTAATAATATCCAGCCGACTGTCTTCTTTTTCCAGAATAGAAATATGGCAATTGGCAAAAGTATCTGAGGAAGGAAATACAAAATGCCATCGAACGGAGACTGTGGAATGTCTTTTATATATATCAGGTGTATTTTAAAAAATTCTATGGACTGGTAAAGGAAAAGACTGGTAAAAACAATTACAATTATTCGAATTGTTTTTTCTGTTGAGGAAATTCCTATTTGAATTGGGCTAATTCCGTCAATTACTGTTTGCCCTTTAGCTCTTATTTTAGCTTCAATAATTTTTACCTTTTCCCTTTGTTTTTGTTTTTGTAACTGGTTAGCAATTAGTTCTAGCCGGGCTTCTTTAACTTCTGCGTTGGAGAGCTTCCTGTTTGAGAACTCATTTCTTGCAGCTTCGACGGCTATTGGTTGATAATCTCTTGGGTTTTCAATAATACTTAATATTTCTGCATTGCTAATTGTCTTGTAATATTCGGTGAAGTCGTTTGATTTCATATGCGTCCGGCTAACACTCTAATTTATGATATAAAACGTAATCTGTAAACTAGCAGGACAACAATTGACCTATCGTTTATTTATTCAACACTACCCACTACAGGTAGTATGTTTAAATTGTTTTTTGCCCATTCGTTGTCTTTATCTATGCTTAATATTTTATTGTAGAGTTGTCGTGCTTCATTATATTTTCCTGCTGAATGGAGTTCAAAAGCTTGCTTGCTGAGTTTGTCAACTTCAAGTTGTTTCAAATTCTCGTTGGCAAATTCATTATCCGAATCTCTTTCCAAGATTTTTTTGTAGATGACAATTGCTTCTTCAAATTTTTGGTTTTTGTGCAGTTCATAAGCCTTGTGTGAAAGATATGATATGGAAAAAGGGCTCCAAGAAATAAGCGAGGTCAGTGTTGTTAAAAACACAATTCCTATTGCTATCTGCCAATGCTTTTTAAACTTAGAAACAAACGCAAGTGTGGCTCCCCATAAGAGCCCACCAACATGTGCGGCATTACCAACGATCCATACATTTGTTTGTGTCAAAATAATACAAAGGACCAACCAAAAAATAAATATAATAACTGTTTTTTTGTCAAGATAGTTTTTGTACTTATCATCCGTTTTACTTTTTATAAAAATGAATCCAAATAGAGAGTATACTATTCCGGAAAGCCCAATGCCTGTTGAGTCAGAAAAAGCAAGCTGGGAAACAGAACTGACAAACGCAGAGCTAAGTATTATAAGGCCATAATAAATTTTGTTACTTTCAAATTCTTTTTTTTTGCCAAAATACCAAAGCCAAAATAAATTAAAAGCAATATGCCATATTTCGGTGTGCAGAAAGTTTGAAGTAATAAGACCCCAATAATCACCATTAAAAATATCAGTAGGCGGAGGTGATCCCCATTTTTTGTAAATTCCCCAGTCTTCTATTTTGGCTTCAAGATTAATTCCTATAAACAAAATAATGCTTGCCAAGCAGCAAATTATTGTCAGAATTGGCTTGTACTTTTTGAATCGATCGTCCGTTATTTGATTTACGCCGATTACTTCTGTCATTTTAGGTAGCAATGAATTAATACAATCTCTAATTTATGATATAAAACGTTATCTGTAAACTATCAGCAAAAACAATTGAACTTTTTTTTATTTGTTGACGGACAGCAACGAAGATCAGTCACTGTTGAAGTTTTATTCTTTCTGTAATGATTTCTTTAGCCCGGTTTAATAGTTGTGTGATGGAATCAAAACTTTGTGCTTCGTTATTGAAATCCCGTAACACATGGTCATATTTTTTGCCTGCAGTAGCTTCGTCAATAGCTTGTCTTGCTGCCTGGATCGCCGGACGCAAATGCCTATATTCTGAATCAATGTCTATTGAAGCCTGGTGCAGGGCACAAAACAAACTCCATTTATAAGGATATAGGCTATTATCACAAATGCGGTTGTCAAGGCGATTCCAGTTATTTCCATTATTCAATAAGGTTAATGCACGGTCAAGTATTTGAATTTCTTTTGGGGTCGCATGTAACGAATCGCCTTGCAGTATTGCGTCCTCTTTTGAGAATTTTCTCATGATTAACTGTATCGGTTCTTCGTTTTTACAGGTACAGGTTCCTTTATATGCTGAACTATCCTGCATTAAGAGCAGGCAACTATAAATCAATTGATCAATTTGCCATGAGAATGTTAGTTGATTTTTTTGCTCCTTCACGTCTCTAAAAACTGTGGGGCGAATGCCATATGGAGCGTAGGTAATAGTTTTAATTGTGCCATCGCTGAAAATCTCAAACCGTCCCTGTTTGATTTTGTCTTGCATTTTCACAGTTCCAAACCAAAGCGATTGCTGCGCATTAGAAATAGCCCCTGCATTTAAGAGACAGATAAAAATTAATCCTGCAATAGCATTATTTTTTTTCATAGCACCCTGTAAAGTAAAGTCATTAAGATATTCTGGAGAAACCACACTGTAATTTATGATATAAAATCTGGTCTTTAAGTTGTCTGCCCATCCATTAACCTTTCTTTTATTTGATGCCTGCCGCGCAGCATTGCGGGGAACACTAGTAATAGGAAGGTGACAATAATCTATAAGTTAAAACGAGTACAATAATAACAAGAAGAGAGAAATAAATTATTTTGTTGTGCTTCGCCAACCAGTTGGGTAAATAAATATCAAAGTTATGTTTGTCGGAGTCGGAATATCGTCTTGCAATTATTGTAAGCGGGCATTTCATTTTGAAATTAAGCAAGACAATCACTTCGAACAAAAAAGGCCAAGTCCTATCCAGATCCACCTATGTATTTTGCCTGCAATAACAGCATAAAGCAAATAAAATATAACGACATTATAGAAAATCCATATAGCCGTATGCATTGTTTTTATGAGAGTAAGTTTTAAATCAGCTGTCATCATGTTGCAAGTTAAAATTTATACCAGATTAACAGATGACATTGATCAGATTTCAGGCTGATCCCGCTCTATATAATGCACCATCCCAAACGCTGGCGCAAAGCCAAATTGTTGGTAAAAAGGTGAAAGATTTTCGCCGGTGATCAATGCCACCAGTGCATTGTTGGCTGCATTGTTTTCCAGCCAACGGCTCATCGCTTTCATTAATGCAGCGCCAACTTTTTTACCCTGCCAATCAGGATGAACGATCAGATCTTTAATATAATAAAAACTCGCATGATCGCTTAACAATAAAACACAGCCAATTACTTTATCGCTACTACTGTCTTCAGCGACTAAACCAAATGCTGACGCTGCCAAAAGTTTTTGAACTGTTGCAGTATCGGTATAGGAATGCCAGCCTACTGAAGGGGCGAGATATTGATATTCTTCGATTGTCGGTATTCTTTCAATGATCTTAACTATTGAGGGCAATACAGTGGCAGCTTGCTTTTTTTCGCTGATCATGGCTCCGGCAAAAACGATATAATATCCATTGATCTCTTTTACAGTATAACCGGCCATACCCCAGGGTTTATTTTCCAACGGTTCAACGATCACAGCATTTTTCTGTTGATGGTATTGATACAATTCTTCCAGTTTTTTTACTTTTATAAAGATCGCATTGCCTTTGGAAGCTGATGCAAGTTCAGGAGCCAGGTTAAACTGTACAGATGTGCTGTTCCAGTTTACACCACCATAGTTAGGTGGTTCACCCCATGTCCATTTGTTTGGAAAACCCAGTGTGTCATGCCAGTATTCGATCGTCTCTTTAATATCGTTCACAGCCAGTATTGGTTCAACATGTGATGGTGCTGCGTCGGTTTCATTGTTTTGCATAACGATTTACTTTCTGTTACCGAAATTAAATTTTCTGGCTGGAGATTCTAATTCCTTAGGGGCAAGACCCCGTGCAAACGGAAAAATAAGACGAAAATTAAACTAACTTTAATTGCGTTCTTTTTTTCCTAGTTCATTTATCTGTCTATCATTAAAACTGTGTATATGACCTCTCAACAAAAAATTAAAGAAGCTGTTGGCCGCAGTACTAAAGCTCTTTCGCTGAAGCCTTCGCTTGGGTTAGATACCGGCGTATCAAAAACGAGGATCACCAATGGCCTTAGTTGCGAAATCACTGAAGGAAAATATAAATTAATTGCAGATATGCCCGAGTCAGTTGGTGGTAATGCATCAGGACCAACTCCCGGTGTTTATGGCAGGGCTGCATTTGGCAGTTGCCTTGCTATTGGCTATATGATGCAGGCTTCAGCTCTGGATGTAAAAATTGAGTCGCTTGAAGTAGAAGTACAAGCCGATTATGATGACGGGGCGCTATTCGGAACATCTTCTGCTCCCCCGGGATACCTGGAAGTGCGATATACTGTAACGGTGGAAAGTGATGCAACTGAAGATGAAATTTTGCGAATGATAGATATAGCAGATAAGCGGAGTCCCTACCTGGATGTTTTTCGCAGACAACAAAAATGTACCAGGAATGTCAATATTATTTCATCAAAAATGTCTTCTTAATGGAACCTTCACTGCAACGCCGCGTACAACGCTATGGATGGGATAAAGCTTCCGTTTATTATGAAACTTATTGGCAAAAACAATTATACCCGGCACAGCAGAAATTATTACAGTTAGCCGACATAAAAACCGGTGATAAAATTATTGATATTGCCTGTGGTACGGGGCTGATAAGTTTCCCTGCAGCTGAGCTTGCCGGTAAAAAAGGAATTGTGCTGGCCAATGACATTTCTGATAAAATGGTGGAGACAGGCACCGCTAATGTGAAGGAAAGAAAGCTTTCCAATATAAGCTTTCAACGCATGGATGCAGAAGAACTCGATGTGGAAGATGACTCATATGATATTGCATTATGTGCACTGGGATTAATGTATTTCCCCGATCCTTTAAAAGCCATAAAAGAAATGTATCGGGTATTAAAACCGGGGGGACGTGCGGTCGTGGCAGTATGGGGCCAACGAAAAAACTGTGGCTGGGCTGAAGTATTTGAGATCGTTGACAGGAGAGTGGCATCAGAAGTTTGCCCGATGTTTTTCAACCTGGGTAATGAGGGAACTTTAGCGCAGTATATGAGTGCAGGAGGGTTTAAAAACATTTCAGTGGAACGAATAAACACAGTATTGGACTACAGTTCCGGTGAAGAAGCCTGCGGCGCAGCATTTCTGGGTGGGCCTGTTGCATTGGCATATAGCAAATTTTCAGATAATGTAAAGAAGGAAGTATGCAAAGAATATATTGAATCGATCAAATCATTTAAGAAAGGAGATGCCTATCATGTTCCCGGCGAATTTGTGGTGGCAATAGGATTTAAGTAGAAAAAATATTTATAACCTGGCGACGGGTTTCCTGATTTTGGTGGTTTGTTAAAAAACTACGCCCTTGCTGAGCAGACTTGATGAGTAGACGATTTACTTTTGCACCATTTGAAATGCTGTGCTTTGCCATAATATTTTACCCTCTTTTATTTCAAAGCTATCTGTGGCAAATGGAACATTAACTATTGGACTGTCCGCGGTCCAAACAATGTATACTTTATAGTCTTTAGCAATCATCTTTTTTATGTCCAATGTTGTTTTATCCTTTGGAAATAGTGTAAAAGCATAGGAAAAGAAAGATGAGATTGCTTTTAATCCCACAATGTCGCCATCGGGTGTCCAGACTTCGGATTCTTCCGTATAGTCTTTTATCAGCTCATTTAAATCATTGTTTCCTAAAGCCGCCAAATGATGTTGGAAAACACTTTCTGAAGTTATTTGTAATGTTTGCATAAAAAATTGTTTAATGTCAGAAGAATAAAATTGGTTCTAAAAAAAATAATTCTTTGTGTGTCAAAAGAAGGTTTGGATCTATGGAAAAGATTGGCGCTAACACATAAATATACGACATAGCTCAAGCCGTTTGTAAGATTCGTAGACTGAATTCAATATTTTATCATTCGCCTTCTTATTGAACTGCCGTTAATATGACGTTTGACCATTCATCACTCACTATTCACAACATTCAACCTTCAACATCATTTCCTGAACTTTCTTTTATTTATTGGCGAGGGGTCTGCCCGCGACCTTCCTCTGTAAATTCTTTATGGGCAAGACCCGGGCGGACGAAAGTGTATTTGTATTCTTCGGGTTGGGTCTCAAACGACACAGTTGTAATTGAGCTTTTCTTTGTAGGTTTATCATACAACATTATGAAACCAGGTCTCATTTACTTTGGTTTATTTGTTTTGATGGTGTCATCTTGCAAGAAGGATGCTGATGTGCAGGCCCCTCTCATTTTTGATTTTACGCCGGAGAAAGGAGCATACAATATCATGGTTACAATTCGCGGTAAAAATTTTGACTCATCAATTACCAATACTTCTGTTTTGTTTAATGGTAGTAGCGGAACTGTTGAGTTCGTTTCGGATACACTAATCAGAACAAGAGTACCGGAAAATGCCAGCACTGGAAAAATAACTGTAATAGTCAACGATGGAAGAATATCCAGTAGTAACGATTTTATTATTCTACCAGGCAAATGGAGACTAATAAAATCTCCAATTGCAGCGGGCTATGAGATTCGTCATACGCAGGTCTCTTTTGTAATTGGTAACAAGGCCTATATGGGTTTTGGGTTCAACGGAGGCACTTCGATAAAAGATCTTTGGGAATATGATCCTGCACCAAACAACTGGACACGTAAAGCCGATTGTGGTATTGACTTCGATGCAGGAATTGCAATGACGATAAACGGCAAAGCTTATGTGGGATTCGGGAGGTCACGCAATGTTGCTTGTTGCGGTTTTCATAAACAGATATGGGAATATGATCCAAACACAAATGCCTGGACACGCAAATCAGATTTTCCAGGCCCGGGACGATGGGGGCCTTTTGGTATTGAAGTAAATGGTAAAGGTTATATGGGAATGGGAACCGTAGATAATGGAGCTCCAATATATGATTGGTGGGAGTATGACCCGGGCACCGACACATGGACACAAAAAACAAGTATACCCTCGACCGGGTATCATTATTTATCGACAGGTTTTGCTATCAATAATAAGATCTATTTAGGAACCACTGCTTATGGAATGGGAAGAGATTGGTTTGAGTATGATCCTGCAACAAACGTGTGGACCCGCAAAGCCGATTTTCCCGGAACTGTATCTTTTGCAGCAAGTGGATTTGCTGTTGGCGCCAAAGGGTATGTTGCCGGTGGTGGATCTGAATGTTGGGAATATGATCCATCGGCGAATAGCTGGACACAGGTAGCGTTTTTTGATCAGAGAATGGGTGGCACAGCTTTCACATTAAGTAATAAGGGTTACTATGTTGGGGGCGGTTTTTTTAAGAACGATCAGTGGGAGTTTACACGATAAAAAAATAGCCGATATCTTTTGGGGGGTTATAAACTGCATTTCCTTTTTTTTTTATAGACCGACAATATTGCAGAGCGGTATAAATGCTAATTGCACATAGCATCTTTGAAATAGGGTCAGGCCGTAACATTTTTTTGCTTGGAGATTCTTTATGGGAAAGACCGATGAGACATCGGTTATAATTTGTCATCTAAGTTACAAACGCAGGACAACATTCATAGCTTTTTATTTGTTAAACACTGCGGACAACTGGGAACAGAATTATTTTCCCGTGAGCTTTTATTTATCATAATTCGTTGGCGGGACGCCGCAAAGGGATAGATTTATTTGATGAATGCCGACATGTAAATGATGTAGGGTAGAAGAGCGTTTAGACATATTCATAATTTTAGTTTAATTAATATAAGAAGTTATGAAACACATTCTCAACAGTCTATTTGGGAAAAAGATCGCTCAAAAGATCTGCAGCTTTCATCAAAGAGAACTACAGTTATTTCGATCTATTATAGGATTGAAAAAATAGTTATTCTGCTTTAATTATCAGTTTAAATCTTAGCCGGTGATGGTTGTTGATGATCCCGATGACCTTGTCTGCCGACAGGCAGGTATCAGGCCGTAACACGCTCAACGGCCTAAGTTCTTAATTTGCATTTGTAGCGCTGCAATTGAAGTTATCAATTTTTGTTACCTTAATACTCCTAACTGGTTTTTCACCATTAGATCTCCATTAAAATCGACTTATATGAGATCGCTTATCACTACTCTTACTCTGCTCGTAGCATTAATACCATTTGATATCGCAGCACAGGTTAATGCAAATAGAAAGCCTTGCTTACCATGTGTGGAATTAAGAAAAATACAACTGCCTGATCTCACAATTATAAAAGTTGAATCAAGAGCGAAGGATACGATCAGGAGCCAGGAAGTCTGGATACCGCCAGTTGCTATAAATGTTCCTTATTGTCGTTTGGAAGGGCGAATTAGCAAAGAGATTTATTTTGAATTGGTTTTACCTCAGCAATGGAACGGCAGGTTTTTAATGTCTGGTAATGGTGGATTCGCAGGTGTTATTCAAAATACGCTGCTAAGCTATGTCAATAAAGGCTATGCAGTAGTAGGGACGAATACCGGGCACCAGGGAAATTCAGTACAAGCTGGTTGGGCGCTAAATAATATGGAGCGCCAGTTGAATTTTGGGAAATTAGCGGTTCATCGTACTGCAGTTGTATCAAAATCTATTATTGATAAATTTTATTGTTCAGCTCCATCGTATTCATATTTTTTAGGTTGCTCAAGAGGAGGCGGACAAGCGATGATGGAAGCACAACAATACCCGGAGGATTTTAACGGCATTGTTGCCGGAGCCCCGGCATTTGACTGGCCAGCAATAGGTGCGAAGTTTATACGTGAGTGCCAGGCCAATTATCCTGATCCAAAAGATCTAAAGAATCCTGTAATTACCAATGATAACCTGAAGCTTCTCCAAAAATTTGTATTTGAGCAATGCGATCAGTTGGATGGATTGAATGATCAAATATTGAATGACCCACGAAATTGTCAGATCGATCTTTCAAAATTGCCGCTTTGTCCTAATGATGTCGCTGCCAGCGGGTGTTTTACAAAACAACAATTAAATGCAATCAGAGCTATTTACGATCCAATGATCATTGACAGTATGCAGATCTATCCAGGATTTCCACCGGGTCTTGAAGCTGAAAACGGATCATGGGATGCATGGATCGCCGGAACAAGTCCTTCAATGCAGGGTTTGCCGAGCCTGCATTATTTATTCGGCACAGAAATGTTCAAATACCTCGTTTATAATGATCCTTCCTGGAATTATAGTCAATATGAGTTTAAAAATTTTTTAAAGGAAACAGCTTATGCTGCTGCCTTTCTTAATGCTACCAGTCCAGATTATAGTTCGTTTAAAAAATTAAATGGAAAAATGATCATGTATCATGGCTGGAATGATCCGGCTCTTTCAGCTTTAGCAACGATTCGTCATTATGAAGAGGCAATGAATAAAAATAATGACCTGCTATCCAATGTTCGGTTATTCCTGTTGCCAGGCGTTCTTCATTGCGATGGTGGGATAGGCCCAGATCATGTTGATTGGGTAAGTTTGATACAAGACTGGGTTGAAAAGAATAAAGCACCTGAACGCGTGGTTGTTTCAAAAATAGTGAACGGAAAAACAGTGATGACCAGGCCGGTTTTTCCTTATCCTAAAAAAGCAGTTTATAATGGCAGCGGTGATGCCAATCTCGAAAAAAACTTTAGTGAGAAAAAATAGTAAACGGGCAATGGACCTTTGATGCAAACGAAAGAATTACAAGACCGGCCAGCTGGCTGGGTTCTTTGATGATTTTGTAAAGAAAGCAAATCGTGGTAATCCTGCCAGGGTAGACGCCTTGACTCGACTACGGTTGTTAGTGACGCTTCTCTAAACACCGACAAAAGCTGGATTGGTTAAAAAGATTTTTATCATGAGCTGGCGTTTGCATCATTGCTTATTGTCGGGACGTCAACGAGTACATACTGAACCCCGGAAAACAACGAGTGGAAACAGTTACCTTTATGTCGTTATGAATCGTCTATTTTGTAAACAGATTATTATTCTTTTCGCTTTCCTTTCACACAGCTTTTTAAGTTGCCACTCGCAAACGGATAAGAAAACCAGGCAAAATACCGGGGCAAATCTTAGTGATATGGCTAAAGCAGCTACTGTGTTTTTGCAAACGCTGTCTGAAAAACAAAAAACCAAGATTCAGTTTCGGTTTAATGAAAATGAACGCTACAACTGGAATTATGTCCCAAGAAGCAGAAAAGGATTGACTCTAAATGAAATGACCGGTCAACAAATTAAGGATGCATTTGCACTTTTGCGGACCGCACTAAGTGATACCGGTTTTAACAAAACCACTTCTATTATTCAACTCGAGAATGTATTAAGGGAAGTAGAGAACCGTTCTGCCAATGACACACATCGTGATCCGGGCAATTATTCTTTTTCAATTTTTGGAAACCCGGCCACAGATCCAATATGGGGCTGGAGACTGGAAGGCCATCATGTAGCATTTAATTTTTCTTCAGAAGATAATCGTCTTGTTTCAGGAACACCCGGTTTTTTAGGCTCCAATCCGGCAGTCGTATTATCGGGTCCCGAAAAAGGGAAGTATATTTTGAAAAATGAAGCCGAATTAGGGTTTGCACTGTTACACTCTTTAAATAAAGAACAAACGGGCAAAGCGATCATCAGTAATGAAGCACCAGGTGAGATCCTTACTGCAGCAAGCCGTCATGCTATGATCAATGAGCCGAAAGGAATTTTGTATAATGAATTGAATAGTTCGCAACAACAAATATTCATGCAACTACTCAGTATTTACCTTCATCGCTATACACGATCATTTGCCGAAGTAATGATGAAAGAGATTAAAGAAGCAGGTCTTAATAATCTCCGGTTTGCCTGGGCGGGAGATCAGCAACCCGGTATCGGCCATCCGCATTATTACCGCATTCAAGGCCCTACAATTATCATTGAGTATGATAATATACAAAACAACGCCAATCATATTCACACGGTGATCAGGGACCTGAAAAATGATTTTGGAGGAGATGAGTTGCTGAAACATTATAAGAGTGATCAGCATTGATTTCTTAGCGGGACCGGAAAACATGAACTTCGTTTTTAACAATTGAACACTACAGGTCTGCTAAATAATCGACATTATTTTTCTTATGCAGATGAATTGCTCTTTAAATACGCCTATATATTCTCCCACGCCTCACATTCAAGTGTTCACAGATTCACAATTCACCATTGACCATTCACCATTCATGAAACCCCATATCTTAGCAGCATGGATAAGCAACAGCTAGTAGAATGTGTTCCCAATTTTAGCGAAGGGCGGGATATGAATATCATTAAACAGATCACCGATGAAATAGAGAGAATAGAGGGGGTAAGATTATTGAATGTAGATCCGGGTAAAGCAACCAATCGTACCGTGGTAACTTTTGTTGGTAACCCGAAGGCTGTAGTGGAAGCAGCTTTCCATGCTATAAAAAAAGCGGGTGAACTGATCGATATGAGCAAACATAAAGGCGAGCATCCGCGTATGGGTGCTACTGATGTATGCCCGCTTATACCTGTTGCCAATATTACGATGGGAGAAACAGTGGAATGGGCACAACGTTTAGCGGAGAGAGTCGGCCGAGAATTGGAACTGCCAGTTTATTTGTATGAAGAAGCACAGGTTGATAAAAGCCGCAGCAATCTTTCTGTGATACGTGCGGGTGAGTATGAAGGATTTTTTAAAAAGATATCTGAATTCAAACCTGATTTTGGCCCCGCAGTGTTTGATGCCAAACGCGGCGCGACTGTTATTGGTGCACGAGATTTTTTAGTAGCTTATAATGTTAATCTTAATACTACATCAACGAGAAGGGCCAATGCAATTGCCTTTGATGTTAGAGAAGCGGGAAGAACTGTAGAAGAGAATGGAGTGAAAGTGAACAAGCCCGGTTCATTAAAAGCGGTGAAAGCGATTGGTTGGTTTATTGAAGAATACGGTATTGCACAGATAAGCATCAACCTTACCAATATCAATATAACGCCGGTGCATATTGCTTTTGATGAAGTGTGTAAGAAAGCAGAGGCGAGAGGAATACGGGTTACCGGTTCCGAGTTGGTTGGGTTGATTCCGTTAAAAGCCCTGCTGGACGCGGGTAAATATTTTTTGCGTAAACAAAAGCGTTCCGTTGGCGTATCGGAAAAAGAATTGCTGCACATCGCAGTAAAGTCAATGGGTCTTGGTGAACTCTATCCTTTTAAACCTGAAGAAAAAATCATCGAATATATGTTAAGAGATAAAAATGATAGCCGCTTGCTCAATTTGCCACTTTCCGATTTTGCTGATGAAACAGCAAGTGAAAGCCCGGCGCCCGGTGGTGGTTCTATTGCTGCGTATATTGGTTCATTGGGTGTATCATTGGCGACAATGGTTGCCAACTTATCATCACATAAAAAAGGCTGGGATGAAAGATGGGAGGAGTTTAGTAACTGGGCTGAGAAGGGTCAGCAGTATAAAGATGAGTTGCTGCAATTGGTAGATGCAGATACAAAAGCATTTACTGGTATCATGAATGCGATGAGCTTACCAAAAGGAACTGATGAAGAAAAGAAGACCAGGGCTGCTGCGCTGGAGGTTGCAACAAAGGTTGCTATTGAAGTACCTTTTAAAGTGATGAAGCTTTCCTATGATAGCATGGAAGTGATAAAAGCAATGGCGGAGTCCGGTAATCCAAATTCTGTTTCAGATGCAGGTGTCGGTGCACTTTGTGCCCGGAGTGCAGTGATGGGCGCATTTATGAATGTGCGGATCAATGCTGCGAACTTTGATGATAAGATCTTTGTGAATGATGTTGTGGCAAAAGGGAAGGAGATTGAGAAGAAAGCGATAGCTTTAGAACAAGAGATATTGGAAATTGTGAATAGCAAGATCGGCGTATAACGTACAATTGAATACTGGATGATCAATCCTTTTGGGTCTTGTCATGTCGAGGCCAGTAATGTTAACTTTCAATTTGAAAGACTGCAAGCGAGACATCTCAAACTCGTTAGTCTTTGAGATGTCTCGACTGTTTTTACGAAAGGTGAAAAGATCCTGTGATAACCGTCTCGACATGACAAGACTCAAAGTGGTGGAAAGGGTCTTGGTTGTCTGGACATGATAAGACTCCACGTGTTGAAGTTCTTTGCGTCTTGTTAATCTTTGCGCCTTTGCGTGAAATAAGCCTAATATTCAGGAAATAAGGTGAAGCAAAAATCAATAGATTTACAATCTGAAAGATCAACTATGGAAAAACAACATATTAAAGAGGGAACTAGGCCAGATACTGGGTTTAAAAAGCCAAACGCAATGCTTCATTTAAAAATTTATAATAAGCAGGATGTTTTATCACTGACAAAGATCAGGCGATTTGAAACCAAGCTGGGTGAAAGATTACAGGTAGTGCGTGATACCAGCGAGATCTCTGCTTCATTAGCCATATCAAATGCGAAATATGTGCTGTTTGGTGTGCCCGAAGATTTGGGAGCAAAAGGAAATCATGGTATCGGTGGAACTGATACGTTATGGATACCATTTCTCCAGTCATTTCTAAACATCCAGAGTAATGATTTTTTTGATGGGGCAGAAGTGTTGTTGCTTGGTCATTTTGATTTTGGCGATATGCAATACCTGATCGATACAACAGCGAGAAGCCAGGATGAAAAAATAGAAGCTTACCGTCATGCTGTGAATACAATTGATGATGAAGTGGAGCAGCTGGCAAAGATGATCACCGAGTATAAAAAGATCCCGATCGTTATCGGCGGCGGACATAATAATACATATCCCCTGATAAAGGGCGCATCAAAGGGTTGGCATAAAGCGGGTGTACTTCCATTGGCGCAGATCAATTGTATCAATCTCGATGCGCATGCCGATTATCGCCCTATGGAAGGAAGACATAGCGGGAATGCATTCCGCTATGCCGAGGAAGATGGTTACTTACAGAAATATTGTATTGTTGGTTTGCATGAGAATTACCTGCCGCAGAATGTTTGGATCGATATCGTCAACAATCCTTTTATTGATATTCTTACTTACGAAGACATTTTTGTGCATGAGAAAAGAACTTTCATGCAGGCGGTTGCACATGCAACAGGTTTTACCGAAGATACGTTGACCGGGATCGATGTTGATATTGACTGCATCGAGCATACACTCAGCAGCGCCATGACACCCGTTGGCATTTCACCTGTCCATGCAAGACAATATATTTCATTTGTTGCTGCTGACAGCAAACCTGCTTATCTCCATATTTGTGAAGGTGCCACCAGGTTATCAGATGGACGAACAGATGCTACCAGCGGCAAGCTGGTGAGTTATTTGGTGAGTGATTTTGTGAAGGCGAGAGAAACGCAAAACAAATAACCCTTTTGGGGGAGGCTTATCACATGACGGAAATTAAATAGTACTTTCAGGATAAGATCCCTTTTGCAGTCGCCGTTATTAGCCACCATAAATCGATAACTGGTAAATAAATAAACCGGGCGGGGAAAGAGCTCACGATTGCCTAATTGTAATAACTTACAGTAACCAGTGGCTGGCATTTTCTTCCAGAGAAACTTTATTCATGAAAAGAACATTTCTTTTTACAGGATGTTTGTTTTTATCTCAACTATTTTTTGCCCAGCACAAAGAATTGCCGGCCTGCACATCACTCAAGGATAAGCTTGGTGAAGTAAATAGATCCTTTGACAACATGGTAGCAAAATTCAAATCAAGAGAAGATAAGGTATCATTGGTTAAAACTTATTTTTCTGAATTCAGTGTTTGCGGGGAAAAGGGAAAGATCAAAGACTATGGAAGAAATGTTGAGTTCATTTTCTATTTTACTGATGCTTCCTATAAAGGCAACCGGTATGAATTCAGGGATTTTTATAAAAGGATCTTTAAGAAATTAAAAGATGAGTTTGCTGCGACTCATGTTTATAAAATATCCAAAGAACAAGCTGGTAAGTCGAGTTATTTTTTTGAAAAGGACAAGGATATCACGACTTCAAAAAGAAATATAAAATTATTGCTTTCATATAAGGACCCTATCGATGAAATAACGACTTATTCGGTTACGCTTATTTTTGACTATTATCCCAAACGATAAATAAGGATTCGCCCCTAGTTATTGTGGCCATTTTGCTGGGGTATGGTTATATTAAGCACCACGTCACCGGGGCTATCAGAATGAATGCGCTCATAGAGATAAAGCAATTTTTGTTTTGTTTCTTCAGAAGGAGCAATTCCATCAATGTGCAGCACTCCGTTCTGTTCGGTTACCTGAAGATCAGAAACTTTGGCGGCACGGGCTGCGGTTATCAATTCACTATATTTATCTTTTAATGCCATAGGTCGCTCCTTTATTTGCCAGTCAAACGATACAAATTTTTTTGAATACAATATACTCTGGTGTAAGAGTGGGCTTGCCGAAAAAGAGTACAGATAATGTCAGGAATCCATCAGTGAAGCATGCGACCAAGTAGTTTAAAAAATCGTGCCATACTACTTACGGGGAACAAAAAGGCCCCATGCGCGAAAAGCGGATCAAGGGAATGTGCACCAAAAAGAAGAAAATTCTTAACGGCGGTCAATAAACCGATGAATTTAATTTGATATCTGCTTTTGCAAATGCTTTTTTGAAACTGGAATAAACTGTGGCCGCCTCACGATCTTTTTTTTGTAAAAGCAATGCTTTATACAAACCATACAATCCCCAGCCGTTCATGTTATTATTCAGTAAATCTTTCCGGAAAATCTTTTCTGCGTTTGCGCCGTCGCCTTTGAGCAAATAAGCATTTCCCAGGTAATGTTTTGGACTCAATAACCAGTCTCTTGGCTCATTGTAAACCATGCCGGTTTCGACAGAGTCTGCCATTTTATAATACTTTACGGCCCCATCATACAATTTTTTGTCTTCATGAATAAGACCTAGTAATAAAAAATGTGCGACACTTGCCCCGGCAGCAGCTGCAGAAAACGGGCTCATCGGGATGGTGAGTGAACTGTCTTTCATGTATTCACGCATTGCATCCAATTCTTTTGAAGCCCCCTCACGATCACGCTTTCTTGAGTAGGCAATGCTCCTGGCAAAATGATAAAGTACATTGCTGTAAACATGTGTTGTGTCCGGTTGAGGTTCCTGAAGTATTTCATCCCATTTACCAAAACGTATCTGGTTGAACACCGGCGTCATGTGAATGTATTGTGCCAAATTACCAATCGGAGCCGGCAGCGATAAATATTCTGCCGGAATACTTTCTCTTGTTTCCAATGCGGCTGCTTTTGCAATCTGATAATTACCGAGCATCATTGCATTGTTGGTTTTCATGTGCAGGTTGTGAATGATATAAATAAAATCATTCCCGGTAACAGCTGCATAAAGCGGAATTGAGCTTTTATAACGATCAACTGCATTTATATTTACATCAACTCCTTGTTGATACAAACCTGTGCGCAAATAAATATGTGAAGGCATGTGAACGACATGCGACAGGCCCGGATTTGTTTTTCCTAGCCGCTCAGCGCTTGGCAATGCTTTAGCC
This sequence comes from Chitinophagaceae bacterium, assembly GCA_025923075.1. Lineage (GTDB taxonomy): Bacteria > Bacteroidota > Bacteroidia > Chitinophagales > Chitinophagaceae > VBAS01. The sequence goes on along the minus strand of JAICGN010000010.1, from coordinate 32,672 downwards.
GCATAGGGTGATGGCTCCATTACGTGAATATAGTAATGGTTGGCGCCGGGATGCATTGGACTTTTCACCAAAAGTTTTTCCAGCACCTCTCTTATATGTGGCGTCCATGGCTTGGGTGTGCCATTCACAAACCACAAGTCCCAGGGATGCTGCAGCATCATGGCGTCTGCATACAAAGCCATGGCATCGGCGTTTGTCGGAAATTTCTCATATACCTTTTTCATCATACCCGTATATGCCTCGTTTAGCTGGGCCCTTGTTGCATCTGCGGAATCGGCTGTGTAGCGAACAGCCATTGCATCGATCAATGCTCTTTCAAAAGCAGTTGCCGTAGATGAAAGTTCTTTTGCTTTATTCAAAGCTGCCAGTGCCTCTGGTGAGGCACGATAACCATAATCATTTATGTTCGGGCCGTAACCCAGGGCCTGTGCCCAATAAATTACTGCAGCATTTTCATCAAACTTTGCCGCTTTCTTAAACGAAGCCATCGCTTCAATGATATGAAAGCTATAATACATATTGATGCCCTGGTTAAAATAAAACTGCGCACTGTCATGGTTTGTTGAAATTTTCCATTTATAAATTCCGGCGCCGGGAATGGGAGGGATGTCTGTTTCTTCCAACCATTGTTTCAATGCTTCCCAATCGGTACTGCAGCGAACAATTTTTTTCTTTTTGAATTCAATTAGATTCAATGAAACAGCTGTCTGTTTTTGATTGTTATCAAAACGAAAAGCAAATAATGCAAATCCTGCAAGGATTGCCGTGATAATGAAGAGGACTATTTTCATTTTGATGCGCTTTATGGAACAAAGTAACTTAAAAAAGTTACGACTTTTTATCACCAAAAGCGGGGAGGCTTGTTCACGATGACACAGGCAAACACGGAGTTAGTATTGCGCAACGGCGTGTTTTCATTAACCTTGTGTACCCAACAATTAATCCTGCCGTGATTCAAGCTCCATTATCTTTTCAAACACCTGTTCGTATTGTTTATTCAACTGTTCAAGTTCTGCGGCCGCTTTATTATATGTAGCCTCCGCTTGCAGGAATTTTTGTTTATCCGAATAAGTAGCAGGATCGCTCAGTGCTGCCTCTAAGTCATTTTTTTGCTTTGTGAGCAAGGCTACCTTTTCTTCCAATTGCTGAAAGATCCTTTGTTGTCTCTGCAATTCTTTTTTATGTTCCTTATTGATCGGGGCAGAAGTTTGCGATTTGATCCCGTTAGCTACGGGGATTGAGGTTTGAGATTTTGGTTCTTCCTTAGCTTTTGGCTTTTCTGTTACAATTAGCTTTTTTGACTCCCGGCTCCGAACTCCCGACTCCGAACTCTTAACTGAGCTCTTAGCCATTCTCTCTTTCCACGCTACATATTCTTCGTACCCACCCTTAAATTCTTTTATCTCATGATCAATAATCTCCCATATTTTATTTGCTGTCTTCGAAATAAAATAACGGTCATGGCTTACCAGTATAAAAGTTCCTTCATATTTATTAAGGGCTTCTATCAACAATTCACAACTGTGCATATCGAGGTGATTGGTCGGCTCATCAAGCAATAAAAAATTTGCTTTGCTGATAATCGTTTTTGCCAATGCCACTCTTGCCTTTTCACCACCGCTCAACACCTTTATTTTCTTTTCAATATCATCGCCACTAAAAAGAAAACAACCAAGCAATGTTCTTAATTCGAGTTCTGTTTTCTGGCTGCCGGCCTGCATCATTTCGTCGATCACGGTTCGATTAATATCCAATGCTTCCAATTGATGCTGGGCATAAAAGCTTTCATCGACATTGTGGCCCCATTTACGGGTACCATCAAATTTTTCAGTTCCTGCAACAATCCGGAGCAAGGTTGATTTTCCCTTTCCATTCGCCCCGATCAATGCGATCTTATCACCGCGATCTATTTCTGCAGAAGTATTTTTAAGAATTACATTGTCACCAAAAGATTTTGAAATATGATTCAATTCAACCAGGACTTTTCCCGGCGTTTTATCCAGCCTGAAATTGATCTTGATGTTTGGTCTTTCCAACTCAGGTTCTTCGATACGATCGAGTTTATCCAGCTTTTTGATAAGGCTTTGTGCCATAGCTGCTTTACTCGCTTTTGCCCTGAACCGTTCAACTAATCTTTCATTTTGCCTGATATAGTCCTGCTGATTTTCATAAGCCTTTTGCATCAGCTCCATCCTGGTGGCTTTTTCTCTTTCATAAAAATCATAGTTGCCGGTATAAATATGGAGTTGCTGCTGGTAAAGCTCAACGATCTTAGTCACCATCCGGTTCAGAAAATATTTATCATGGCTTACGATCACGACAGCGCCCGGGTAGTTTTGCAGATATCTTTCCAGCCACTCGATAGAGGGAAGGTCAAGGTGGTTGGTAGGCTCATCCAATAAAAGCAGATCCGGTTGTTGAAGTATCATCTTCGCCAGCAGCACTCTCATTCGCCATCCGCCGCTGAATTCTTTATAAGCTCTTCTAAGATCGGAATTAGCAAAACCTAAACCCTGTAATATTTCTTCAGTTTTATGATGAATAGTATAACCACCAAGCGTTTCCAGTTCATGAAGCTTATCGGTATAATCATGAAGCAGCTTATCATCATGATCTTTTTCCAGTCTTTTACCTAACTCTTCAATCTCTTTTTCAAGTGAAAGAATTTTTCCAAAAGCACTGAGAGCCACTTCAAAAATTGAGTCATTAGTATCAAAACTCAGTAGATCCTGGTGCAGATAGCCGATCGAAGTGTTTTTGCTTTTTTCGACGGTTCCGGAAGAAGGCAGGTATTCCCCGACAAATAATTTTAGAATGGTTGATTTCCCGGTTCCGTTATAGCCGATCAACCCAATCCTTTCTCCCGGCTGAATATGCCAGGTGGCGTCTTTTATCAGTGCGCGGGCACCAAATTCAAAAGTTACATTAGTAAGTCCTGCGAGCATAGTTCGTCAATTGTGAATGGTCAATGGTGAATATTGAACAATCATTTTATTTTTTGCTTTCAATTAGTCCCGTTAGGATTTTAAAGCATCTGATCATTGACTCACCCAATGATTCTGTGTTTATTCCATCCATGTATGTAAGGTTAGCTGCGACATCCGGCGCAGCATCAATTTCTATAACTGAACCCCGCGCAATTTCATAGTATCGTTTTCTTTCCACTTCTGACTTTCTGGATGAGCCTTCTGCGATATTCAAATGGACTGAAAGTGCTGCTCTTCTGATTTGTGTTATCATCCCAAATTTTTCTTCCGCCGGCAAACTTTTTGTTAATCGGTAGCATTCCAGAACAAATTGTTTGGAAGCGCCATAAACGTCAAGTTTTTGATGGTTTAGTTTTAAAAACATTGTATTATGGTTTAAATGGTTTCCATTTGAAGGCTACATATCAGAGACTTCCCTTTCACCATTGACCATTGACCATTCACGGATTTAACAAGTTTGCAAAAATAAAGTATTAGCAACTCAGATGATTGACAATTATCTTTGCAAATAAATTCTTCCTGATGAAAAAAGTCCTGCTCGCTATGGCGGGGATTATTCTCGCAATTGTTATCGTTGTTGGCTGGAAATTTATATTTCCCAAAAAAAGAGTAGATAATGGGCCTAAACCGGAGGGGTTAACGGTAAGCAAACATACGGACAGCTTTAATCAATCAATGATGGCGGCAATGAATTCCTATTATGCCCTTACCGAAGCTTTCGTCAACTGGGATACTGCAAAGATCAATACCACGTTGGCTGAATTTAAAACTTCAGTGGATAGCATTCGCGTCCAGGAAATGGAAAAGGATTCTGCTATTTATCCAACTGTACAGAGTCAATGGGAGTCGATCAAAGCAGAAATAGTCGGCATGCAGGCTGATACAGGCCTGTATGAAAGGAAAGAAGACCTGAATTCGCTTTCACAACAGATGTTCGATCTGCTTCGTATCGTAAAATACGATGCCGCAAAAGTATTTTACCAGGAATGTCCGATGGCATTGAATAATTATGAGACAGCTGCTTTTTGGTTAAGTACAGAAGGGGATTCTAAAAAGCGCCGCAATCCCTATCTTGGTCTTTATGATCCTAAATATGGAAGAGCAATGCTTACATGTGGCAGCACGAGAGATTCAATAAATTTTGTGACGCCCTCAACCGGAAACTAGTTCGTTTGTTAATGGAGTTATGTGTAAGAAAGCAGTAGTTATTGTATTGGCCCTTATTCCTCTTCTTGTTTTATCTCAAAACAAGTCAAACACTGCGCCCGGCAGACCCGATAGCTACCGGGTTACACTCAATGGTTATGTCCGGGATAGCCTTTCTGGCGAACTCATCATTGGTGCCACGATCACTATAAACGGCCAGGGAAAGGGAGTAACGAGTAATCAATATGGATTTTATTCCATTACACTTGATTCAGGAACATACCGCATCAGCATCACACATGTTTCTTATCAGCAAAAAATCACGGAGTTCAGTTTCGATGCCGATATGTCGTTCAATTTTGACCTGTTTCCAAAAACATCTGCTATTTCTGAAGTGGTTGTTTATGCAAATCGCCGGCGTGACGCCAATGTGAAGAATGCAGAAATGGGAAGGATCGATCTTTCTACTACACGAATAAAAAATATTCCCGCTTTCATGGGTGAAGTGGATATTCTGAAAGCCATTCAATTATTGCCTGGCGTCAGGAATGCAGGTGAAGGCAATGCAGGTTTTTATGTTCGTGGTGGCGGGCCAGATCAGAATTTGATCATGCTCGATGACGCAGTTGTTTATAACACGGGACATCTTTTTGGTTTCTTTTCCATTTTTAATTCTGATGCAATAAAGAACATTTCACTGATAAAAGGAGGAATGCCTGCACAATATGGCGGACGTCTCTCTTCGGTGCTTGACGTGGCGATGAAAGATGGTAATATGAATACGTTCCAGGTTGACGGAGGAATCGGGTTGATCGCTTCAAGACTTTCCTTACAGGGGCCTATCGTAAAAAATAAAGCTTCTTTCATGGTTTCTGCAAGAAGAACTTATATCGATGCAATTGTAAAGCCATTTGTAAAGAAGACAAGTGACTTCTACGGCTCCGGTTATTTTTTCTATGACCTGAATGCCAAGGTGAATTATAAATTTTCAGAAAAAGATCGTTTATATCTTAGCGGGTATTTCGGTCGTGACGTATTTGATTTTAATAATGTACAACGTTCTTTTCGCTCCAACATTCCCTGGGGAAACAGCACGGCAACGCTGAGATGGAACCATGTTTTCAATAAGCGGTTATTTGCCAATACTACTGCTGTGTATAATAATTATAAATTCAAGTTCGAAGCGGCACAAAATAATTTCGAGCTCTCACTTGCTTCAGGCATTCGTGATATTAATTTGAAAACCGATTTTGATTACTACCCGTCGCCACAGCATAAGATAAAATTTGGTGGTTTATATACATATCACAAATTCATCCCGAATATTCTTTCCGGCAAACAGGACTCGGTTATTTTCAAGCCTAATAATGAAACGGTAAAGTATGCCAGTGAATTCGCGGCTTATATCCAGGACGATTGGGAGCTGAGTGATAAAATAAAGATCAACTACGGTGTTCGCTGGACTGCCTTTACACAGATCGGCCCTTATACAAAATACGTGAGAGATGTTGACGGAAATAAACTTGACAGTACCGTTTACAAAAGTTTTGAGCCGGTAAAAACATATGGAGGACTTGAGCCACGCATCACGATCCGTTATGCATTGAATGATGCGACGTCCATCAAAGCAGCTGTCAACCGGAACTATCAATACATTCATTTGGTAAGTAATGCAGGCAGCACATTGCCGACTGATCTTTGGGTCCCGAGTACGTATCTTGTAAAACCACAGTTAAGCTGGCAATACACGGCCGGGCTCTTTAAAAATTTTGCAGACAATGAATATGAAACTTCAGTTGAAGTTTACTACAAAGAAATGAAGAACCAGATCGAATATTCGGAGGGTTACACACCTTCATTAAATGATCCCGAAGAAGAATTTGTGTTTGGTGATGGCTGGAGTTATGGCGCAGAGTTCTTCATAAATAAAACAAGAGGCAAGTTGAATGGATGGATTGGTTATACCTTGTCGTGGACCCACCGGAAATTTCCAGAAATAAATGGTGGTGAAACTTATCCTGCACGCTATGATCGTCGTCATGACATGAGCATCGTTACAAATTATGAGCCCGGAAAGAAATGGAAGTTCGGAGCTGTGTTTGTTTATGGAACCGGGGCAGCCACTACAATGCCTGAAAGATTTTATATTATTGAAGGCGTGTTGACGCAGGAATATAGCCGGGTGAATCAATATCGCCTTGCACCATATCATCGTCTCGATCTCTCGGCAACATATACTCCCGTTCCAAAGAAAAAAAGAAAAGTGCAGAGTAGTTGGGTCTTTAGCGTTTACAATGCGTATTGTCGTTACAATCCCTATTTCATTTACTTTGATCAGACCGGAAGTCCATATGATGGCTCATTAAAAATAGAAGCCCGGCAGGTTTCTCTTTTCCCAATACTTCCAGCGGTCACTTGGAATTTTAAGTTCTGACCTGAGCGAGCGCAGGGACTACGGAAACTGGTTTATTTAGCCTATGCCGGAATTAAGTTGTTAAAGCGTAAGCAGCTCAAGCTTATACCCCTTGCCATGAACATTGACCAGCCTGATGCTTGCGTCTTTTTCTAATTTCCTCCGTAGTTTAGAAATAAAAACATCCAAACTCCTGGTGACAATTACTCCTTCATTTTCCCAAACTTCTTTTTGAAGTTTTTGTCGATCAATAATTTCGTTCGGAGCTGATGCAAAAATGTGTAGCAATTTTGTTTCTTTATCTGTAAGCTCAATTCTTTCGCCGGAAATTTCAAGATGTCTTTGGTCAAAGTGAAAAATAAATTTGCCGATATTAATTGCATTCATGTCCGAAACTGTACTCTCCCGTTCGGGAATTGCAATATTCTTCTTCCTCCTGAAATGAGAATAAGCCGGATAGGCAAACACCAGCAAAAGCAGAAGACCTCCCGCCAAAATATATATTTTATTAGGGCCGGTAGAAGGTGAAAAATTGATATTTATATAATAACAACCTTTAGGCAAGGTTCTTCCAAGGCAGGGAACAATGTTATTGCTGTCGATAGCAAACATTGCGAAGCTGTACACAATTTCATTCTTAGCACACTCAAATACATTTGCAGTATAATTAGCGGGGAGTGAGGCAAATTCCCTGGTTTTATTTATTATGCTGAAGATCGAATCGGGTTCCAGGGAAATTGGATTCTCAAATTGAATTTGAAACTCTGTATTGGACAATTTCTTTACAGGCAGCACTCTTGATTTATTATCTCCTCCACTTAAAAGCAGTTTATGACCAATGAGTCTGAGGGCGGGCTGATATTTTGATTCTTCTGTGTTGGGATCACCATTCTCCGTGCTCCCATATACCGCTAAAAAAACGATTAACACAGTAGCGGGAAAAATGAATAACAATTTATGTGGCATAATCAAAGTTAAAATTAATACTTCTTTCAGGTCTTGGTTTACAAAAAATTTACATCTGATTACATTCATTTTACATCCTGAAAACCGGTTATACCTATCGTTGAATTATTCTTGTATAAAGTTACCTCTTAATGAAAAAGATCCTTATACCCATGTTTGTACTTGTAATTGTGTGGAATGTATCGCATGCGCAGCAAAATGTTCCTTTAAAGCTAAAAGTATTCATTGATTGCAACAGCACCTGGTGTGATTTGCAGTATATCAGGTCGGAAATAAATATTGTCGATTTCCTGCTTGACAATGTTGCATCCGATGTACATGTGCTCATCACAAGCCGGGGCACTGGCAGCGGGGGCGAGCAATATCAGCTCATTTTCTTCGGACAGCAACATTTCAAAAACCAAACAGATACTTTGCATTTCAGCACTGATCCGAATGCTACTGAATTTGAACGAAGGGATATGTTGTTGAAATACCTGAAAACAGGGCTGGTTCCTTTTATAGCCAAAACTATTGCGGTAAAAAATATGGACATCCAGTTAAAATCTACCGACACCGCTTTTGATGGAAATGCTGATTCCCCGGTCACAAATGATCCCTGGAATTATTGGGTGATACGTGTGGGCATTGACGCCAATACCAACGGAGACGCCAATTATAAAAACACAAGTTATAATGGCAATTTTTCTTCGAACAGGGTCACCGACAAATTAAAGATAGGGATGGGTATGTACTGGAATAAAAGTAGATCGACATTCAGATATGATAATAATGGAGTGGTGGAAAATTTTGAAGTGAATAACCACAATTGGTTAGTCAATCAGTATTTGGTCAAAAGTATAAATAATCACTGGAGCTGGGCATGTGAAATAAAATTCAGCCAGAATACTTTTTCCAACAACAAGGGGCGTGCCTACATGCGGGCAGCAGTCGAGTATAATATTTTTCCGTATAAAGAGGTAAATACTAAATTATTCACGTTGAGTTATGGTCTTACTACGAGAAAGAATAGTTATTACGACACCACCATATATAATAAAACGAACGAAACGCTGTTCGGTCATAGAGCAGATGCGTATATTTCACTGAACCAGAAATGGGGCAATTCTTATGCTGGGGTATCATATCATAATTATTTTCATAACTGGAAGTTTTTTAATCTTGGCGTTGATGTCTACAGCAATGTCCGCATCACAGGAGGTCTATCATTCTATTTTTTTGCTTTTGGCGGACTTACCCGTAGCCAGGTTTTTCTTGTAAAAGGAAACGCAACATCTGAAGAAGTACTGGCAAGGAGGAGGCAACTTGCTTCAGGGTATAACTATTACACCAGCATTGGTATCAATTACCGTTTCGGCTCAAAGCTTAACAATGTCGTGAATCCCCGGTTTGACAGGAGCGGTAATTTGAATGAAGATTAATTATTTGAAATTATTTTCTACATGGATTATAGCCTCCCTGGGCTTTTTTTAAAAACCCGGGCTAATACAAAATTTTAGTTAGCCGGCTGGCTTACAACTATTAAGCCTTGATGCAGGGTATTCTGAGTTTTCGAAAGATCGTCCTTTTGTACTTAAGCAAATTGACTCTATTCATTTCTTTTATAATCGTGATCTTCATAAAATCTTTCTTCAAATGTAAATGTTGATGGCCTTCCATATTTCAAAATCACATAGACCATATAGATAACAATAAAAGGTGCAAGAATAAACATAGCAATGATCGCTTCATCCGGAAGGCCTATATAAGGCGATGCTTTGAAAAATAATAAGTACAATGTTGTTAGGGTTATGACGATCGCTGGCTTTTTCATATCTGCACGTTTTACTAATTGACGAAACCGTTTCTGATAAGACCTAAACAATTAGCCTGCCAAATATCAAACCCGGGGAATGACTTTAACTTTGATTAAGGCAAATAGACGTTAATTTCTGCTGGATGAAATAAATTCAGCTCCGATTTCTTTGCTTCTTATTCCCCTATTATTTCAACTGTCAATATTCTTTATTAGTGCCTTCAATGAGGTTACCTGATTTAATCCGTTTGTTTTAATCGCCGATAACCGGCAACTTTGCGGCAATAATTTTTACGACACTTCTATATGATCAGGATAGGATTAATACGGGAAGGGAAAATTCCCGCTGATAACCGCGTGGCGTTAACGCCGGCTCAGTGTAAATGGATACATAAGAACAGCGCGGATGTTGAGATCGTTGCTCAACATTCCGATGTTCGTTGCTTTACCGACCGTGAATACGAAGTTGCCGGTGTGAAAGTAAAAGATGATATAAGTGACTGTGATATTTTATTGGGCATAAAAGAAATTCCAATTGAGCAATTGTTGGTTGGTAAAACTTATCTTTTTTTTTCACACACTAAAAAGAAACAGCCCCAGAATCAAAAAATGCTGCAGGCCATTCTTGATAAAAAAATTACTTTGATTGACTATGAGTGCCTTGAGCATGAAGATGGACAACGGATCATCGGCTTTGGTTTTTTTGCAGGTATCGTCGGCGCACATAATGGGATGATGGCCTATGGAAACCGGACAGGCCTGTATAAACTTGACCGGGTTTATAAGCAAAGAAGCTTTCGTGAGCTGATACATTCTTATTTCGGCATGCGTTTACCGAATGTGAAGATCGCCGTTACCGGCTCGGGTAGGGTGGCGCATGGTATTCTTGAAATTATGAACCTGATGGGTATACATGAAGTGGAGCCGGATGATTATCTCATAAGGAGATTTGCCTATCCTGTATACACGCAGCTAAAAGGTGCTGACTTATACGAAAGGATTGACAATGGCAAATACCAACGACTGGAATTTCATGAGCATCCTGAATTATATCATTGCCAGTTTCTCCCTTATGCTGAGCAGACAGATATTTTATTGAACGGAGTGTATTGGGATAAGAATGTGCCACGACTTTTTGAAAAAGAGGATGTGCAGACTGACACATTTATAATCAGAACTATCGCAGATATTACAGATGATAAAGGAGGTTCTGTACCTATAAATCTTGGCGACCAAACAATAGAGGACCCCGTTTATGGTATTGACAGGATCACCCTGGAAAAAACGCAGCCCTATTTGCACGGCTCAATTGATATAATGGCTGTTGGCAATCTGCCAAATGAATTGCCACGGGACGCTTCAAGGTATTTTGGTGAACAGTTGATCAAGCATGTGTTGGAGGACCTTGTTGGCAATAGCTCCCCGATTATCGAAAAAGCTACCATTGTAAAAGAAGGACATCTTACGTCGCACTATGAATATATGAAGGAGTATGCGGAAGGCAATTAATAATTAATAATTTAAGAATTAATGATTGTCAGAGATGGAGATAATAATCTTTCAGCAACCGCACAAACTCCTTTGTATATTGTTGCTGTTCATCCCAGATTGACATTTCATCAAATTCTGTTTCTTTTTCCTTTATTCTTAAATCTCCTTTTAAAAAGATCCGGAAGTAATCATGCTTAAGCGACTGTCGGATAAATAAAATTTTGGAAATACTCAATTCCTGATCTTTAAAAAGTTGTTTTGCCTCCTCATTTCTTTTATATGGCAGCAGTAAGAGGAAAGATCCGTTCCTGTTCAAATTGGTTTTTATAACGTTTAATAATTCCTCCAACGTCAGGTTTTCACTATGATGAGCAACATTTTTATTATCAGTTTCAGATCTTATCTCCTTTTCATAAAAAGGAGGGTTACTGATGATAACATCAAACTTTTCAGGGAAACAATAGTCCTTTACATCGCCTTCGATTGTATCGATCCGCTCTTTCCATGGAGAAGCATCAACATTTTCTTTTGCTTGTGTCTTTGCGTCTTCATCTATTTCTATTGCAAGAATTTTCACTTCAGGATTTTTTTGAGCAAGCATAAGGGATAACAAACCGGTACCAGATCCTATATCAAGTATATTTTTGACTTTTGTACCGATAGCCATCGGGATTTGACTTTTGACTTCCTCAACTGACCATGCTCCAAATAAACAAGCATCCGTCGTTACTTTCATAGCGCATCGGTCCTGCTGAATGGTGAATTGTTTGAATTGAAAATACGGGTTAGACAAGTGGTTTGAAGTTTGAGGTTTGAAGTTCGCGTTTTTTCATTAACCTCAAATATCGAACGTCAAACGGGATCTCGCAGAGGCAGTTACTGTAAGGTCACTGAATTCGCCTTCAAGAAACTTATAATATGCTGCAATTGCGATCATACCCGCATTGTCGGTGCAATATTGAAAAGCCGGAATAAAAGTATTCCATTGATATCGAATACCCATTGCTTCAAACGCTTTTCGCAGGCCGCTGTTGGCAGACACACCGCCGGCAATACAAATATCTTTTATGCCTGTTTGGATAGATGCCTTCTTTAATTTGTTTAATAGTATTGAAACGATCCGTTGTTGAACAGAAGCACAGAGGTCGTTTATATTTTCCTGAATAAATTTTTGCCTTTCATTTTCTGTTGCTAAAAATTCTTCTTTGTAGACATGACTTTTGCCGGCGTTCTGTAAAAAATAAAGTATCGAAGTCTTTAAGCCGCTAAAACTAAAATCAAGTCCGGGGATCTGTGGCTCCGGAAATTGAAACCTGTTTGGATCGCCATCAGCTGCATATTTATCGATCAATGGCCCGCCGGGGTAGGGAAGGCCCAGCAACTTTGCTGTTTTATCAAATGCTTCACCTGCTGCATCATCGATCGTTTCCCCGATCACTTTCATTTTTGTGGGTGCCTCACACACCACGATCTGTGTATGACCGCCACTGACTGTAAGGCATAAAAATGGAAAGTTTGGCTTCCGATCATCTATTAGATTTGCCAGCACGTGCGCCTGCATGTGATGCACCGCTATTAACGGCTTATTTAATGACAGGGCCAATGATTTTGCAAACTGCGCTCCGACAAGCAATGAGCCGATCAGGCCAGGTGATTGAGTAAATGCAATTGCATCCAATTCTTCCAATTTGCAGTTTGCAATTTGCAATGCAGAATTTACAACCGGAATGATGTTTTGAATATGGGCCCGTGAAGCAAGCTCCGGCACCACACCTCCATATTGTTCATGTACTTTTTGCCCGGCAATGATATTTGATAGAATTTTTCCATCGTGGCAGATGGCCGCCGACGTTTCATCACAGGAAGATTCGATTGCAAGGATACCCCCTTTCCCCCTAAAGGGGGGACTTGGATTGAGAATGTAATTTTGATTTTCTACCATACATTAGAAAGCGAGATGCAAAGGTAATCCTTGAGTTGCCTTTCTCTTTTAATGATAATTACAGGAAATTTAATACTTGAGTCGCCCCTTTAGGGCGCCAGGGGTTCACTTTGACCTTATCGCCACCACAGGATTTAGCCTTGATGCGATCACAGCAGGAATAATACCGGCAAGAATGCCTACGACAAAACAAATTCCGATTGCCCAAACAAGATTTGCCGTAGAAATGTAAATGGGGAAATTAAAGGCGCCGGACAAAATTTTTGTCAGGCCAAATACTAATCCTAATCCAATCAAGCCGCCAATTAAACAAAGGAAAGCGGCTTCCAATAAAAACTCGGTAAGGATAATGCGGCTTTTGGCTCCGATAGCTTTTTTCAACCCGATCTGGCTGGTACGTTCCTTTACACTTACAAACATAATATTTGCAACACCAAACAAGCCAACGATAAGGCTAATACCACCAATGATCATTCCGCCCATATTGATCCCGGAGAAAGCCTGTTCAAATGCCTTGCTCCATTCGTTTACATCATTCAATGAAAAATTATCTTCCTGTGTGGGGCTTAATTTATTAATTGCCCGCATAGCGCCTTTCAGGTCATCCTTCAACATCACGTTCGTTACATTGTCCAGCCCTTGTACAAGTATCAGGGGCTGTGCATTTCGTTCATCCATTATTGTGCGGGCAAAACGATATGGCATTACTACAGCTTTATCCAGTTGCCATCCTCCAAGCATCTGGTTGCCTTGTTTCTTTATCACACCTACAATGATCAATTTCTTTCCTTTAGCTGACACAGTTTTGCCAACTGCCCTTTCGGCTTTCACAAAAAATTGTTCAGCGATCTCATTGCCTACTACCACCGCATTGCTGCCCTGCTGAAACTCCGCAGGAGATATATATCGACCCAACTGAATATCTACACTCTGGATATTGCTAAAGTCATCAGTAAATCCATAAAGAATAATAGACTTTAGGGTATTGTCCTCATATTCAAGGTCAGCCTCGCGATCAATCTTAAATGCAGCATACTTAGCACTTGGTGTTCGTTGCATTATTTGTTCAAGCTGTTCAAATTTTGGCGCCGGTCGCTTAATATATTTCCACCACGGATATTGTCCACCGCCACCCTGACTATAATCCCACTTGTCAACATAAATGGTATTAGTGCCAAAAGACTTTATCTCGTTCTGAATATTATGTTCAAGACTGCCCAGTGTTGCCATCACGCCGATGATGCAGAAGATGCCGATAGTAATTCCAAACAGGGAAAGAAAAGTACGGAGTTTATTTTTCCATAACTCTTGTAAGGCCATTTTGAGGCTGCTAAATACAATCTCGATTGTGCGGCGCATAGGCAAATTTATAATTTGAGGCTGGCTTTCTAAAAGAAATTATTTGGATGGTCAAAGTTATAAGAGTGCTTATCAGGTGGGACAATTTTTAGTCCTCAAAAGCTTCTATTTTTAAATTACTTACTGCGTATCTTCATTTTCTTCATCAAAGCATGAGTATTACCAAACTATTCAAAGAGTTTTTCGATAGTGAAAAAAGTTCCGGGATCATCCTTGTTGGCTGTACTATCCTAAGCCTTTTACTGGTAAATGTTTTTATCGGTGAGGACTATCTGCATTTCTGGCATCAAAAAACCTTGCCGGTGCTGGCAGATGTAAACCTAAACCTGAGTGTTGAGCATTGGATCAATGATGGGCTGATGGCCATTTTCTTTTTAATGGTAGGGCTTGAAATAGAAAGAGAGTTATATGTTGGTGAACTTTCAGAATTCAAAAAGGCATTGGTACCGATTATTGCGGCTTTAGGAGGAATGTTGGTACCTGCTTTATTTCATTTTGTGCTTAATGCCGGTTCAGGAACGCAAAACGGTTTTGGCATTCCCATGGCCACGGATATAGCTTTTGCATTAGGTATAATGGCGCTTGTTGGCAAAAAAGTTCCGTTTGTACTTAAAATATTCCTTACGGCACTGGCTATCATTGATGACCTGGGGGCCATCCTGGTCATTGCTGTTTTCTATACAAAAGAAATACAGGCATTTTATCTTTTTGTAGCTCTGGGGATATTTTTAATTCTTATTGTTTTAAACAGGCTAAAAGTTTCCCGGCTCGTATTTTATATAATTGGTGGCATTATCATGTGGTATTGTTTTCTTCGATCTGGTGTACATGCAACCATTGCCGGTGTTTTACTGGCGTTTGCCATTCCATTTACAGATGGTGGAGAAAGATCACCTTCCTATAAACTACAGCATGGCTTGCATAAGCCCGTAGCTTTTTTCATTCTCCCATTATTTGCTTTGGCCAATACCGGAATTTTATTTGAAAGCAGCCTGAAAGATGCTTTGATAAATAATAATAGTCTTGGAATAATATTGGGACTCGTGATTGGAAAACCGTTGGGCATTATGGTCATGTTGTTTACCGGAATAAAGGCTAAAGTGATTAGTTTGCCGAAGGGGATACAATGGAAACATATTGCAGCCACCGGATTTCTCGCAGGGATCGGATTTACGATGTCGATATTTATAACATTACTTGCCTTTGATAGCCCTGGTTTAGTTGTTAATTCAAAGATTGCCGTTCTGTTCAGTTCATTGATAGCAGCTGTGATAGGGTTCTTATTTTTGAAATGGGCAGTGAGGAAAGATGTGGTTGAGATTGAAACATGATACTTGGTAGCAAACTCAATTGATGGTATGTGTCAACTTTCAAGTTACAAAGTTTAATTGTGGAGTTTTTGTCCACCTCCTCTCGATTATTCTCTCAAATTGTACATCCGGCCCCCGCCAGCGGGGGACATTATACATCACTTTAATCGACCATCAGGACCAACCAACTCAAGTGTATTCTTTTACGCAAATAATTTATAAGAATGGCGCGTTGTCCCTCCCGATAGCTATCGGGACGGGGGGAAGTACTTCGATTGTAATTCTTTTTAAACTGGGGGTGGACAAGAACGCTGAATAGAATTACAGAACGTACAAGTGAGTGACCCTTCGACAGGCTCAGGGTATACTTCACAGAAGCATCATAGTAGCACAACAGTTGACCACATAAGAATCCCTTTCAAACCTTACCTTTGCGCCTCTTTATGAAATATCAGAACGAAATAAATAAACGCAGAACATTTGCTATTATCAGTCACCCGGATGCCGGTAAAACGACGCTAACGGAAAAGCTATTGCTGTTTGGCGGCGCCATACAGGTGGCCGGTGCAGTGAAGAGCAACAAGATCAAAAAATTTGCCACCAGCGATTTTATGGAGATTGAAAGGCAACGTGGTATTTCGGTGGCTACTTCGGTGATGACATTTGAATACAATGGAATTCTCATCAACCTGCTGGATACGCCTGGTCACAAGGACTTTGCTGAAGATACGTATCGTACACTGACAGCCGTTGATAGTGTAATACTTGTTATCGATAGTGTGAATGGAGTGGAAGAACAAACCCGTAAGCTGATGGAGGTATGCCGGATGCGCGATACCCCGGTAATTGTTTTTATCAACAAAATGGATCGTGATGGTAAGAATCGGTTTGATCTCTTGGAAGAGATTGAAAAAGAATTATCGATCCACCTGCACCCGATGACATGGCCGATCAATAGCGGTAAAGAATTTAAGGGAGTTTATAATCTTCATGATAAAAGTTTGCGGTTATTTACCGCGAACACAAAAGGAAGTGACGAAGACCTGTTTGCAGTAATAAATCTGAATGATACGATGGTCGATGAAAAAATAGGAGAGAAGGATGCTGGCACCCTTCGTGAAGATGTGGACCTGGTGGATGGTGTGCATGGTGTGTTGATGGTGGAAGATTACCTGGCTGCAAAAGTGGCGCCGGTATTTTTTGGCAGCGCTATTAACAATTTCGGTGTAAAAGAATTGCTTGATACATTTATTCGTATTGCTCCTTTGCCGCAATGTCGTCCTACGTCCTCCAGGATTGTTTGTCCTGATGAAGAGAAGCTGAGTGGTTTTGTTTTTAAGATCCATGCCAACCTTGACCCCAAGCACAGAGACCGGATCGCATTTATGAGGGTTTGCAGCGGTAAGTTTGAGCGGAATAAATATTACCATCATGTACGGTTAGACAAAGATGTTCGCTTCAGCAATCCTTATTCATTTATGGCCCGTGAGAAAAGCATTGTGGACGATGCCTATCCCGGCGATGTAGTGGGTTTATTTGATACCGGGAACTTTAAAATTGGTGATACGCTTACGGAAGGAGAAAATTTTTATTTCACCGGCATTCCAACATTCTCTCCCGAAATCTTTAAAGAAGTGGTGAACAAGGATCCGATGAAAACCAAACAATTGGAAAAAGGATTGCTGCAATTAACTGATGAAGGAGTGGCACAACTCTTTACGCAACATGGCGGCAACAAAAAGATCATCGGGTGTGTTGGTGAGCTGCAATTCGAGGTAATTCAATATCGTTTGTTGCAGGAGTATGGAGCTTCGGTTCAGCTTAATACGCTTCCTTTTTATAAAGCTTGCTGGATAACAAGTGATGATCCGAAAAAACTGGAGGAGTTTACAAGATTCAAAGGTGCGAATACGGGTGTCGACAAGGATGGTCACCTTGTCTACCTCGCGCAAAGCGAATGGTTTTTGAATACCGAAAGAAACAATAATCCGGAGATTGAGTTTCATTTTTCGAGTGAAGTACACAAGAATTAAACCCCTAAATCTCCGCCATAGGCGGAGACTTGGCAAGTCGTTTATGATTAATTCTCATATCATATTTGAAACTGATCGTCTTCTTGTCAGGCAGTATATTTTTGAAACAGATGCTGAAAATTTTTTTTTGCTGAATAGTGATGAGGAGGTCATGCGTTATATCCGTGCAACAAAATCAAAAGAAGAATGTGATGCTTTTTTAAAACAAATAATTGAGTCGTATAAAATCAACCCGTTGATCGGTCGTTGGGCTGCGGAAGAAAAAGCGAAAGAAAAATTTGTGGGTTCTTTTGCTATCATTCCGATTGAAGGAACAGAAGACATTCAGTTAGGTTATGCCTTTCTGAAAGATAACTGGGGAAAAGGATTTGCCTCGGAGCTGACGAAAGCAGGACTCGATTACTATTTTACAAATACACAAGCAGATCATATTTATGCAATCGCTGAACTGGGTAATACTGCTTCTCACAAGGTGTTATTTAAAAATGGGTTTGTTCATCACGGAGTAAAACGAGAAGGCGATAAGGAATTAACGCAGTTTATCTATAAAAAACCGGTTTAGTATTTTGCTACCACTCCTGTATAATTATGTGGTGTCACTTTTTTCAATTCCTTTTTCACTGAACTATCAATTTTCAGGTTATCGATAAAATGGTGAATTGATTTCTTGTCAATATAGGCATTACCTCTCGTTAGTTCTTTTAATGCTTCATAAGGATTGGGATAATTCTCTCTTCTCAAGATAGTTTGCACCGCCTCCGCTACCACCGCCCAATTATCTTCCAGTTGCTGGTGGATCATGCCATCGTTAAGAATGAGTTTACCAAGACCTTTTTCAACAGACCTGAATGCAATCAAGGTATGTGAAAATGGCACCCCGATATTTCTCAGGACAGTTGAATCAGTCAGATCTCTCTGTAATCTTGAAACAGGAAGTTTAGAAGATAAATGCTCGAAGATCGCGTTAGCCATACCAAGATTGCCTTCTGCATTTTCGAAGTCGATCGGGTTTACCTTATGTGGCATAGCGGAAGAACCTATTTCATCTTTTTTCACCGCTTGCTTGAAATAATCCATCGATATATATGTCCAGGTATCACGGCAAAAATCAATAAGAATATTATTGATCCTTTTCATGCAATCAAAATGTGCCGCCAGGTTATCGTAATGTTCAATCTGTGTCGTGTATTGCATGCGGGTGAGCCCTAATGTTTTTTCAACAAACTCATTGCCGAGTTTTATCCAATCCATTTTAGGAAATGCAACATGGTGTGCGTTGAAATTGCCCGAAGCGCCTCCAAATTTTGCGCTAAATGGAATACTGATCAGTTGTTCTACCTGGTTTTCTATTCGCTCAGCAAACACCATCAGCTCTTTACCTAACCGTGTTGGCGTGGCCGGTTGCCCATGTGTATGCGCCAGCATAGGGATATCCTTCCATTCTTTAGCCAGTAATTTTAATTGTGTATTCAGATTTAATAACGACGGCAAATATTCATACTCAACCGCATGCTTCCAGAAAAGTGGGATAGCCGTGTTATTGATATCCTGTGATGTCAATCCAAAATGGATCCACTCTTTGGATTCTTTGGCGCCGCTTTTATCCAGTGCATTTTTCAGAAAATACTCTACCGCTTTAACATCATGATTCGTTGTGTATTCAATTTGTTTAATTTCCTGTGCATCTTCCAGCCCAAACTCTTCTGCAATTTTTCTAAGGTGTTTTTCGGCTTTTCCGGATAATTTGAAAAATTTCTTGCCGGCTAAAAAAAGAAAATATTCAATTTCCACCAGTACGCGATATTTCATCAATGCATATTCAGAAAAATATTCATCAAGGTGCTGTACCTGCTTACGATAGCGTCCGTCAATAGGAGAAATTGCTGAAAGATTGGTTAGTTCCATGCTGGTTTCGGGTTTCTTGTTTCTGGTTATTTGTTCTTCTATCTTTGCTGCGCAAAAATAACTCAATTGAGTAAGATAAAAGTTGGAATCGTTAGTTATCTAAATGCGAGGCCGTTAATTTACGGATTAAGGCTTGAGCCTATTGCTTCTCGTATTGATTTAGTTGAAGATAATCCGGCACAGCTGGCTGAGATGCTGAAAAATAATCAGATCGATCTAGGGCTGATCCCTGTTGCCGCAATCCCCGAATTAAAAGAATCCTATTTGTCCGGCGATTATTGCATTGGTACTGAAGGAGAGGCTGCATCGGTTTGTTTATTCAGCGAAGTGCCGCTTCAACAAATTGAAAAAGTTTATCTCGACTATCAAAGCCGTACTTCTGTCGAACTATTGAAATGGATAATGAATGAGTATTGGGGCATACAACCGGAAATGATTTTTGCACAAGACGAAGATTACCGTAAAGAAATAAAAGGAACAACGGCTGGTCTCGTTATTGGCGATCGTGCATTTGAGCAAAGAAAACTTTCTACTTTTTTTTATGACCTCGGAGCAGAATGGAAAAAGATCACCGGACAGCCATTTGTATTTGCTGTTTGGATAAGTAATAAAAAGTTACCTGAAGATTTTATCCGGCTGTTCAATCAATCGAATGCCATTGGGTTAGAACATATCGATGAAATAGTCGCTTCACATTCCTTTGATCTTTATGATCTGAAAAAATATTACACGCTTCATATGAATTATTCATTAGATGAAACAAAGAAGAAAGCAATGAAATATTTTCTTTCGCTTCTTGAATTGTCAACTGCTCCTGCCTCTTAATTTATTTAACCACTTGTCACCAAGCGCCGACAGTTCCGGGGCCGCTTTTGTATAATGCATGAGGGGGATAAAGATCAAACAAAATATCAGGGAGCGGATGGGTATTGAAAGATACCAATTGATATTGAGCGGAATAAACCATACAATGGCGAAGCATACCCCGGCAAGCAAGACCGTTTGCAGGCTTTTAGCCGTATAGGGCTGCAGTCCGAATTTTACGAGCAAAAAAATAAACCGGACAAGATTGTATAAGCTCAGTGCTATCAGATTCGCATAGGCAAGACCAACAATTCCGTACTCTTTTATCAGCAAAAAATTCAACGGAATGGAAAGGGCTGTATAAAACACATTTGTAAAGAAATCAAAACGCCAGAAGTTAGAGGTTCCTATTATCTGTGAAT
This sequence comes from Chitinophagaceae bacterium, assembly GCA_025923075.1. GTDB lineage: Bacteria > Bacteroidota > Bacteroidia > Chitinophagales > Chitinophagaceae > VBAS01. The sequence continues at coordinate 12,099 of JAICGN010000010.1, read as the reverse complement.
TGATGCCGGTTCCAAGATCGATGATCCGGGCAATGCCCATCACGACGACGATCTGGACTATGATAGAGTAATCAGCGTTTGTCTTTCTGCCAAAAAAATTCAGCATTTCAACAACATCATGAATATTCAGAACGATCAGGCTGAATAACCCGGAGGCAATAACAAGCAGGTTAGAAACGCTTTTCTTATAGATATCGTCGATATTATTCATGTTACGATCCTTCCATGATTCTGCCAGAACAGGAACGCTGATCGCACTCAGGCTTCGTTGGGGAATTTCCATGATCGCAACAAGGTAAGAGCCGATCGCAAACAAACCGGCTTGTGGTAATCCTTCGAAACCAATGGCAAATATTGTATCGCTGGTCCGGGCAAGAACATTCAGGAATTGAGCGCCAAAGATGAAAAGACCAAAAGTGATCATGCGCTTTCCCATCCGCTGCGATACTTTGCTTGGCGACACGATATTGAATTTCCATTGGCCCGAACGAACAAGGATAGTGATCAATGAAATGACCGGCAATAAGTAAAGCAGGCTATATAATTTCATAAAACCATCGATCCCTACCAACCGGGCTGCAAACACCATGACCAGAAGAGTAACGATGACGCGAACAAGCGTTTCTTTAAGAAAGTTTGTCAACGCAGTTTTCTTTAATCCCCACCCAAATGCTTCGAGCCACATAAAGACCATAAATAAAAAAGAATAGGGATAGATCAGCACGAAGTATTCTGCAAATTCAGGTGACTTGCCCAGCTTACGAATAAAAAAATCCTCGAAAACAAAACCACTGATAAGCACCGCCATGAAACCAACAAGGCAAACGAGCCCTGTAATAAACGGCAGATCATTTTTGTTTTGAGCCAAATAGTCTTTATAAAAAGGATAAAATTTATAGATAACCGGAATCGATCCAAAAGTGGCAAGTGTTGAAAGTGTTACCGAGATATCCATCAGGGCCCTGGTCATACCGATCTCAGGCTGGGAGAAGAAAAGTGGAAAAAGCACGAGGATATTGATAGCGCCGACGATAAAACCAATAAAAATATAAATGGAAGTGCGTATGCTTTGTTGCTGAATAATACCCATGAATTCTTTTGCAGGATAATGAACGCTGTGAAGTTATCGGAAAAAAAGCAGAAGATAAAACAAGACGTGTTTGGTGAAAAACAATAGAAAAGTCATTAGAATTGACTTGACCTTGATCATAAGAATTGACTTGCTTAAATCTTCGTTGTAAATCTTTTACATCATGAGTGAAATAAGATAACTTCAGCCAAACAAAATATAAAATTTATGAAAACGATCTTTTCATTTGTGACTTTTGCATTGACAATAACGTGTATACTCAGTTGCGAAAAAGGGGATACTGGTCCACAGGGACCCGCTGGTCCCCAGGGTCCTCAGGGCGCTCAGGGTATCCAGGGCACACCAGGAGCAGCCAATGTTGTTTATTCAGATTGGCTCTCTGTTACCGCTGGAGAATGGAAAGACACCGTGATGACAAATATTACTGCTGCAAAAAGAATTATTAAAACGGCAAGTAAATTAACGCAACCGATTTTAGATAGTGGTGTTATTCTTGCTTATCTAAAGGATCCTGTTATTAATACTATTTACCAACTTCCTTTTTCTTACAATATTAATCCTGTCCGCATCCATGCCTACATACCAAGAGTCGGGTCTTTCATCTTTTATGAATATGCCACAGATGGAACTGGGGGCGTTGCAAGTACTATCAATCAGTACCGGTATGTGATTATTCCTGGATCCGTAAAAACGTCAGGCAGAGTCAGGGATTGGAAACAAATGAGCTATGAGGAGGTTTGCAAGGTTTTAGGAATTCCTGATTAAGCGGCCAGTCGTAACCAACTTACCGCATTAAGGGAGTCGTCGCACTAAACCTAACTAATAGGGAGGTGATAGATCGGGCGCTTATATCACCTCCCTATTTCGGGACTACATGTGAATGACTATAAGCTATGGAACAACCCGATTTATATAGATCTTTTCCTGGCAATTCCAATTACGAAATCGGGATTGTTTTTTTCCTTTACAATAACATGTGTTTTGTAATCCTGGTAATAAAATTCTTCGGTTTTCAAACCCGCGTTCTTCAGCCAGCCATCAATCTTCGTTTCGTCAATGTAAAACGTCAAATGAAACCCATACTTAAGCGCATTTTCTGATTTTTCCTGCATATACGGTGTGGAGAAAATAAAAACACCGTTAAGCTTTAATGCCTTTGCTATCTTATTAAAATAGAGCGGTAATTGCTCTTCAGCAATATGCTCCAGTGTTTCAAAAGAAACAATGGAATCAAATATATTTTCATATTCAATAGAAAGCAGGTTTTTATTTAAGAATTCTACTTTATTAGAACTGGCATACCGCTTCTTTATTGCGGCAATTGTTTTTTTATTAATATCAATACCCGTGACGCGTGCTGAATGTTCGGAAAGGATCAGGCTGCCGTAGCCGGTACCACAGGCAAAGTCTCCGGTAATACCCCCTTGCCTGATGTGTTGCCTGGCGAATAAATACCTTCTCAGGTGGCTCTTTTGATAAATATCGAGATCGTTTTCATTTATATTTTTTTTATAGCTGATGTCTACCCGTTCGCCCTTATCGGAAAGAGTTTTTATGATATTATATTTTATCAGGTGTTTCTTAATAAATTTCACTAGTGCATTCATGCATATTTTTATTTAAGTCAGCAAAATAGTCTTTTAATATTTGTTCGAAGTGGCTGATCCTATGGTTTAAATAATCATCCAGTCAACGGGATACAGATCATAAGTATCTTTTGGACCTTTATTAAACCAATTTTTTGGTGCAATGACCATTTTACCCGGATTATCATTTAACCAGGCCCCCCACCAACTAAAGCTGCTGTTAGCAATTATATTATGGCGGCATTGGCTCATTAGGTAAATATCTTCAAGATGATTTTTTGTTATGTTATCAGAGACATAAACTGCATCGGGAAATGATAGATTTTCTTTAACCCAATTTATATCGTCGGAGAAAAAATAAAAGGTGGGATGGCGAATTTTTGATTGAATGATAGCAATGCTCTTTTTGTAATAATCGATGGATAAAACACCGTGATAATCCCTGCTAGCCGAATCTTTCTTCATGTCGCCATGGCGTATATGAACTGAAACACTGTTACTTGTTAGTAATTTTCTGGAGAATTCCCGGACATTTGAAATAACCGCCTCTTTAAAATTGAATTCTTGCCTAAGCATATCTTTTGCTGGATGAAAGTATTTTTCACTCTGAAAATATCCTTTAAGATAAATATTTGAACCAAGCAGGAATATCTTCTCATCAAAGTGAAAATATTTTTCACGGTAGTATGTTCTTTTTTCTCGTGGTGACAGATATTGCAACACTTTTTCCAGGTTGCGAGATGGTCGCAACTCCATTATTTCTTCATCGGTAGCAACTTCATAATGTATATTGAAACTTTTCAAATCAAAATTTCTTAGCCCGTATTCTTCAAAACCGGATAGATCCAGTTTTAATTGTGTGTTATTTAGATGGGCAAGACAGAAACCAGCCGCATACTGGAACATTTGATTCCCTAAGCCTCCTATAATTTTGGCAATAATCATCCTCCTTACAATTGATGGTACAGATCTTGGATAAAACCAGCTATTTCATTTTTTTTATACTGATTTATCTCCCTTATCGTCTAAAATCGCGTCATTGATCCAGGGCAAGCGATATTTGCTTTGGCGCTGATTGCTCGCCGGTCTGCGCGGGACGGCTTTTATTATATTTGTAACTGTATTACCTGAAATTTCATTCATGCCTGATAAGTTAGTCAGTATTTGTATTCCGGCTTACGAAAACCCCGCTTTTCTAAAACAGCTGCTTGACTCCATTCTTATTCAAAATTATCCTGAGATCGAAATCATCATTTCTGATGATTCTACGGGTGAAGATATAAAAAATGCACTTCCGTCATACGTAACTAAATTGAACATCAGGTATTTCAAAAATACGCCTGCGTTGAAAACTCCTGCAAACTGGAACCACGCTTTGGATAAGGCTTCAGGCGATCTGCTTATGTTGATACACCATGACGATTGGCTGAATGATCAGGACGTGATCAGCAAATATGTGAGGGTATTTGACGAAAATCCTGATATTGACTTTGCTTTTTGTCGCAGTATGGCTTTTAGTGAAAATGATGCTGCTGGTTTGAATGCGCGGCATCAAAAAATATTAAATAACCTGGCAACTCACCCTGACGGCTTGCTGCTCGGAAATGTGATCGGCCCGCCAAGTAATGTGATGCTTCGAAAAAATGTTTCGCTCCGTTACGCTATGCCATTTATCTGGCTTGTAGACGTGGAGTACTATATACGACTACTTAAAAAGGGATATAAGTATTATTTTATTAACGAGCCGCTAATTTCTGTGGGACTACATGATCAGCAAACCACTGCTTTTGTGCAACAAAACAAAAAAATAGTTTTAAAAGAGCATTTGCTTCTTTCAATTGAACAAGGGCCATCATTGTTTTCTGATATCCGTATTTATGATCTGTACTGGCGGCTTTTGAGAAATTACGGCATCAGGTCTACAGATAAGTTAAAGGAGCTGGGAATTGAGGCAGATAAATTGCCTGTAGCGCTGAAACAGATCTTAAATTTTCAAAAAAGACTATCCGCCTGGGTTTTAAAAAATGGGGTTGTTTCAAAAATGCTCATGTTCACATCATATAGCTTTGGCAAAAGAAGCCCGGATTAGTTTATTTTATTTACCTGTACTTTTGCGACCTGAAAATCATCATTATTAATGGCGCCTGACATTTCAGTCATAATCTGCACCTATAATCGTGAGCAATATTTAGTGGAGGCAATGCAGAGTCTTGTTGAACAGGATTTTGATAAGAACCGTTTTGAAGTAATCGTGGTAAACAACAATAGCAAGGATGATACAGAAAAAGTTTGCAGGGAATTCATGGCAAGTCACCCCGAATGCCAAATGTATTATTACAATGAGACAGAACAGGGCTCCTCGGCTGCCCGTAATAACGGGGCCCGTCATGCTAAAGGAAGTCTCCTGATCTTTATGGATGATGATGCAATAGCCGCAAAGGATTTTTTAAAGAATACATGGCAATTTCATTCGGCTAATCCTGGCATTCATGGTTTTGGTGGCAGGATCATTCCACGTTATATACCAGCAGAACCGAAATGGATGTCGCATTATGTATCTGCGTTAGTTGGGAATTTCGATTATGCCCCGGTGGTTACCGAATTTAAGCCCAATAAATATCCGCTTGAATCAAATATGGTTATTACAAAGCAGGCTTTTGATGAAATCGGTGGATTTAATAGCGCACTGCCGGGTGTAAAAGGGAATTTGAGAATTGGCGGTGAAGGAAAAGATCTTTATTTCAGACTAAAAGAAAAAGGACAAAAGATCTTTTATGTTCCTGGTCTGGTGGTGCATCATGTTGTAGAGGTGAGTCGCTTAAATAAGGAATATCTGTACAGGGTTGCCTCAGGAATCGGAAGAGGTGAAAGACAACGGATCTCATCAAAAGGCAGGATGAGTTATTATCGAAAACTTGCTGAATATATTTTTAAGTTGGGCGCATCGGTGTTGATTGGCTTATTTTATATAATCACTTTCCGTCCGGCTAAAGCGTGGCCAGTTATACAATTCCGGATTGATGCGATAAAGGGATTAACCGGCCACTGATCATTTACTTCAGTAAGTTTTTGTAGGCAGCATTAAAGTGCTCAATTCCGAAATACACAGCGGCATAGCTTGTATTCGTCCCTGATATTCTTTTCCATTCAACAGGATTGTTTTTAAGCCAACTAATCTTTTCACAAGCTTCGTTAATAATCGATGATTCGTTTTCTACGGAGCTAAATAGAAATCCATTCTCGCCATCTTTTACATGAAAAGGAATATCACCAACCGGTGTCGCCATGATAGCGCAACCATTTGCCATTGCTTCCATAATGACCATCGGGAAACCTTCAGTTGACGATGTGATAAGAAGCAGGTGAGCCCGGGAATAAATTGAGTTAATTTTTTCGGGGTCATTAATACTGCCGTGAAATTTTATAAAAGGGAAAGTGGAACTATCAACAAGCCCGGACAGATCGCCGATCATTTCAAATTGAATGTCTTTGTCAGCATTCTGCAATTCTTTCGCCATCGCAGTAATTAAATGTATTCTTTTTTCCGGGCCAGGTCTTCCCGAATATAAAACGGTAAAGGGCGAAAAAGGTCTTTCAGGCTTTACTGATGATGGAAGCGGAATGCCATTGCATATATAAACAATTCTTTCTGCATAATTCAAAGGGATCTGGTAGCGCTGGTACAATTTTTTATGATCTTCGATCCGTTGCCGGCTTATCATAACTGTCTTATCAATAAATGGAATAAAAGGAATCCGGATATAGGAAAAGCTGTTTAATGAATGGATCAATTCAACCTGTTTGATCGTATTATTTATCCATGGACTTATTTTGTAAGCAAAATTGCATTGCCCGTTAAATACTATCGGTTTTAACTTTTGACTGTTGATATAACCAGTGATGAGTCCTCGATATACAAGATTCAAAAAATAGAGCCATTTGTTATCAGTATAAGCCGAAACATCTTTTATTTCACAACCCGTTTTTTTGAAATCATCAATGAAACGATCATCATCCGATCTTCTTGTGAAAAAAATTATACAATCATTGCCACCTGTCGCGGTTGCTATCTGTGCATGAACTTTTTCTGCCCCACCGGTGTGATAAAACGGAAAAAAGAAAAAGATCCTGTATTCTTTTTTTAACCGGTGGAACGCTGCGATCAACCGCCCAATAAATATGAACGGGAAAATGAACACATTTTCAATTACTCTTTTTATGATGAATAACTTGTACACTACTTACCAACTATTTTTTTTACTTCTTTACCGGTTCCTTTGATAAAATCTACAATTGTGCTTGCAATCACCTTCAGGGTAAATCCGTTTACTCTTCGTGATAAAATTTCCTTTGCAAGAAATATTCTTTTCATCCGCAAATGTTTGAAAAAAAAGTTTCTTTTCTTCAAATGAACATGCGTTATAGAGTCGTCATGGATACGGTACCATAATAGCGGTTCATTTATCTTGTCAATAACATATCCTCGGTTAAGCAGGCGAAGCCATAGATCATAGTCTTCAATATTTACCTGGCGGGGATTGTATTTTAGTTTTTTCAAAATATCAGCCCTGATCATAATGGTAGGATGAGCGATGCAGTTTTCAAAAGGCATTTTATTGCTGATAAAAGCAGGAGAGATCGTCTTTCTGTCCAATGGCCATATTCCTTTGTCATTTCCATTCGCATCTATAAAGTTGATCGTGCTTGCCACCATCGTAGTTTCAGGATGCGCATCAAGATATTCCTTTTGTTTTGATAGCCTTTCCTGTAAACAGATATCATCTGAATCCATTCTTGCAATATAGTTTCCTTTAGCAAGTTCGATTGCCCGGTTCAATGTATAGATCAAACCTTTATTCTGGGGGTTTTGTAAATAGATAATCCTGGGATCGGTAAATTGAAGAATGCGGGATTCGGTTTTGTCAGTACTGCCGTCATTAATAATGATAAGTTCGAGATCAGCGAAAGTTTGTTGCAGCACACTTTGAATGGCCTTACCAATATATTTTTCGCAGTTATATGCCGGAAGAATAACACTGACTGCCGGTGAATTCATAGCAGCAAAATAGTCATAAAATCGTCAGGCATCAAACACGATTGGCCAGTGTATTTTGATTCCGGTTCCGCCACTCCATAAAAAAGCCAACTGCCAGTACTACCAGGAGGATAATTGAAAAAATTGATGTAAGAGTCCTCCCTGTATAGTATCCCTTTGGTTTGAATTCAAATTTTATATCATGCTTCCCTGCAGGTACGGCAAGACCCCGCAACACGTAATTCACTTTTACGATGGGTGCTTCTTTTCCATCAATATAGGCTTTCCACCCGCTTTTATAGTATACCTCGCTAAAGACTGCAAACTGGTTACTTGCAGCATTAAACGTATAGGTCACTATATCATTATCATTTTTTACCAATGCAATGTTAGCGCTGCTATCGTAAACCGGTTCAAATGGAATCGATGATTTGAAGGACTCTTGTACAACTGCCGTATCTGCAGGATTAAAATTACCCACGGCATTCATTTCAGCGTCTGCATCTTTTACGTACTGAATGCTTTTTATCAGCCAGCAATTTCCTAAGGCGTTGTCATTTTTTTGATAAGCCTGTGTTTGCCCATTTCTATCCTTTTGAATAAAATATTTTGTATTGAGCATGTCGAACACATAAGTAGTCGTTTGTGGTTTTACGAACTTGTGCTCAATGAAGTCCTGGTAAATGCTGATTTTGGCGGCGTGATAGCCACCGATTGAATTGTAGTGATAGGGGGTGATGCCATCCTTAAACGCATTGCCTGTATAATTAAAAACCCTGAAATATGATTTATCGGCGAGGATTTCATTGTCCTTTTGTGTTTTTGTAAATACGCTTTCATTATCCACTTTGTCTCTATAATTCTCATAGTTCAGGTATTTTACATCAATAGTTAATAGATCAATCAGCACGAAGATTATCAAACCTATACCTAAGGTCAGGACACCAATCGTTTTTCGCAGTGCAAGAAAAACCAATAATAATGCAACAAGACTAAAACCAAGTGACCTGAGAATATCACCCATCATCAGTCCTTTACGATCTTCCCTGAGGCCTTCAAAAAAACTACTAACTACCTGTAAAGCCTGTGGATCGGTTGAACTTTTCAATCGTGTCATAATTTCCTTGTCCGCCGCACTCATAAAATCGGACATTATATAAATGATAAACAGCAAAGCAAATGTGCCAGCTATTGCAAATAATCCTTTTTTAAATAAAGGGAGTAATGTTTTTTTATCAGCCGTGGTAGCTATTTTATTTAAACATAAAACAGCAAGTATAGGTAACAACAATTGTGAAACAACAAGGATCATTGAAGGGGCTCTGAATTTATTATATAATGGAAAGTATTTGTATAAAAATCCATTGAAGGCGTCAAAATAACTACCCCATGACATCATGATAGTGAAGCCGACTGCTGTCAATATCCACCATTTGTGCTTTCCATCCAGCATAAACATTCCAAGTATTGCCAGTACACAAATTATGGAGCCTACGTACGGTGGTCCCGAGGTTCCTATATCGGTATCTTTAACCATGCCTCCCCAGTAAAAATTCAGTAATGGAGTAATTTGCTGCTGTACTTCCTGTGGATAACCTCTTAATTTGTCAATTGCCTTTGAATCTTCTTCACTTACTTCCAGGTGATCGCTACTGCCGCCATACATTCGCGGTACCATCATTACAAAAGGTTCCGTAATATTCATGCTATAGCTCAATGCATAATCTTTAGTAAGGCCTCCTTTTACATTCTCACTATTTGCAGTTGAATCAAATAATGCTGTGCCACCGCCGCGTATAGTTTCTTTCTGGTATTCGTATGTTGAAAAAAGAGTTACTGCATTCGTGAGCACACCCGTAATGCCGGCAACAATTGTAAACGTGACCGCCCATGCCAAATGCCTCCATTCTTTGTTTTTAATCCAACGCACTGCATAGAAAATTGTCATGACAGCAACTGCAAGAAAAAGATAATAGTCTATCTGGGGGTGGTTTTGAGAAATAAGCACAGATGTAAACAATGCGGTAAGGCCGGCGCCCAGCCAATACTTTTTTTCATAGATCAATATAATTGAAGCAAGCAATGCGGGCATGTACGCAATTGAAACCATTTTCGTATCGTGACCGACCGATATAATAACAGGGTTATACGTACAATAGGCAAATGCTAATGCACCAAGGATTCCGAAGACTGTTCTTACCCCCAAAACAACACATAAAAAGTAGAAACATATGGAAGCAAGGAAAAAAAAGTTTACGGGTTTAGGCAAGCCAAGAGAAAAAATATTATGCGCCATCCATGGTACCTTGTTATTTGCAGAGTAAGCAATCTGAAACGCAGGCATACCTGAAAACATGCTGTTCGTCCATAAGGGGTAAACGCCATTGTGCGTCTTTGCGTATTCTACTGATTGCTGTGCAGAACCTTTCCATTGCGTGACATCAGATTGTGCAACCACTTTACCTTCCAGCACAGGTTTGCAATATATAAATGCAACAACAAGAAAAATCGACACTGCTACTGCGTGAGGAATTAGTTTCTTGAACCAGGAGTTCTTCATATAAAACGGCGTTGTTAAGGCTGACAAAATAATGCTATTTTACACGAAAAATCCCGGTGCGCTGGCTTTTATTTTTGTCAAAACTGGCTTTCATTTGCAACCTTGCTTTTCTTGTATCGTTTGTTTTTAGGATCACAAACCTGTTAAGCAATTATGATATCAAAGCTTATATTATCATTATCGGTTGGCTGCTGAGTGTTGCTATTAATCCTGTTGTTGTCTTTATTTATCTTTTGGTCTTTTGGATAAAAAGAAAAAGTCTTGCCATAGTGCCAGTATGGCTGATTGTGATGAATATTCTATTTTTATTTCTTCAACTTGTTTTCCTTTTGGTAATGAATGTTGAATAATGAGTACGCATGATACATAATATTCTTAAGGATAAGCCAACCAGGTTATTCATCATCCTGTCAGGGTTTCTAATTGCTAATGCAATGGTGGCGGAATTTATGGGGGTAAAAATATTTTCACTCGAAGAACTATTTGGGTGGAAGCCTGCCAATATCCGTTTATTTGGGGATTCCTATTCTTTCAATCTTACCTGTGGAGTATTGTTATGGCCTGTAGTGTTTGTAATGACAGATATTATTAATGAATATTATGGCAGGAAAGGTGTGAGGTTCATAAGCTGGCTTGCCGTTATTTTAATTGGGTATGGTTTTATTATGCTTTTTGGCGCTATGAAAACACCTCCTAATAGTTGGTGGATCACCAGTAAGCAATCGGCAGGGATTGAAAACATGAGTTCTGCCTACAATGGAATTTTTGGGCAGGGGCTTGGAATTATCATTGCTTCAATGACGGCATTTCTTATCGGACAATTGATCGATGTTTTTGTTTTTCGCAGCATAAAGAAAAAGACAGGAGAAAAACATATATGGTTAAGGGCTACGGGTTCCACTTTGGTATCGCAATTCATTGACAGTTTTGTGGTGTTAATGATCGCATTCTATTTTTATCCAAAATGGGTGCCTAACCAGGGTTCGGCCTGGCCGGTAAACCAGGTGGTCGCTATTGGGATCGTAAATTATATTTATAAATTCTGTGTCGCTATTTTACTAACGCCGGTGATCTACCTTGTTCACTACCGGATCGAAAAGTATTTAGGACATGATCTAGCTAAAAAAATGAAGAAAGCAGCAATGGGGCAGGGGGATGGATTGAGCGATATACCTGTTGGAGGGTAATTCAGTCGGTAGTCGATAGTCAATAGTTGTTCTTCACGATTTTGGCTACTAACTTATCAATGGGAAGTGTAACCGTTTCTTCAGAAAACTTATTCCAGTCGATCCACCGAAAAGTTTCCGTCTCGCCGGTATTCTTATAAATTTCCATTTGCTTTTCATCAAAATCAAATTGCTTTTCACGTATGGGGACTTTTAATTCCTCCAATTGTCTTGCGAAGTAATAAATAGAAATGATCTGGTCATCAGGTCGAAAAGCTGACATTTGAAAATAGTCTGTTGTATAAATATGATCACCTATTTCTGTTTCAATTCCTAATTCTTCATTCAATTCTCTTTTTAAGCAGTCTCTTGTGCCTTCACCAAATTCTAATCCTCCACCTGGAAATTTTGTATACAAACCACCACGTATATATTCGTCCGCAACAAGCACCTGTTTCTTATCATTTATAAGAATGCCATAAACCCGGATATTAAATCGCATTGGGAAAAGTTATAGGAGGGGGGAATGTTTATTTATAGCTCGATATTGCCATTAAAGACTCTTTCAGCAGGACCGCAAAGCCAGATGTTCCTGAATTTGCCATCCTCAACACGATCAAATTCAACATTCAACCTGCCGCCAAGCGTTTTTACTTCCACTT
>JAICGN010000009.1 GCA_025923075.1 Chitinophagaceae bacterium | reverse complement strand
TTTACCCGCAGATCTGAAAGACCCTAAACCACCTGCAGTAGATGACCTTATTGCAAAAATAAAAGCTAGCGATTGTGATGCTGTTTTTGTGGCTTCATTATTAGATAAAAATGATGATATCAGGTACAGTTCGGGAGGTACTCACTATACAATGCGGACCGGTTATGCATGGAGCGGCACTTTTTTTGGCTATTACAGTCATTATTACACTACTGTTTCCAGTCCTGGCTATTACTCAAACGATAAAACTTATTTTATGCAGAGTAATTTATTTGATAAAGCGTCCCAGGAATTAATGTGCTCCGTGCAATCCGAAATATTTAATCCCTCGTCTTTGCCCAGTTTTAGCAGAACCTATATTTCCACGTTGATGAAGCAATTGGATAAAGCAAAATTGTTGAAAAAGTAAAGTATGAATGATATCCAGTTACCTTGAGTGAATAGTAGGTAAGGGGTGGGTAAAGGAGCAGGAGGTAAGAATAACTAACGACTTTTTATAACATAACAGAGGAGAAGTATAATTCAAAATTATAGTTCTCCTTTCTTTATCGCTAGTACTGTGAGTTTGTTTAAACGTTATTAGCTATATTTGGGATGACCATTAAAACTTGACCATTATGTATCTTACTGCTTGTGACCCAAGGACTGGTCATATCTCCAGGCACTTCAGAGAATACGGCGAACAAAAACCCCCCGAAATTATCCCCAGTAATGCAGCAATTGATTGGTCTGTTCAGTCCAAGGCAAACAACCCCATTGGTATTGAAAAAGCAAGCGGGGATTACACCGACATGCTGATGGATCAATTTGATAAAAACCGTAAAAAATCGTTAACCATAAAAACTAAAATCATGAAAACAATGCTGTCACTTCTATTGATCTGTTTTTTTATTCCTGCTATGTCACAAAACACAAGATTAAACGGATATGCACTATATGTATTTGATGATAAGTTCGATTCTTATTATAGCGGCACCGATTACTATGAGGGCAAGTTTAAGGGAGGTCTTCAATGGGGCATAGGACTTGAATTCTTACCTCAAGCTGTCTCCGGCATTGAGCTTCTTTACTTGAACCAGCAGACTACGGCCCCAACCAGGTATTGGGCGCCGGGCCAAATAACCGAAAAGAACACGAATTTCGATGTGGGTTTTAACTGGATCATGCTTGCGGGCAATCGTTATGTCAGTAAGCCCGGAAGTAAAGTGGAAGGATATGGTGGTGCAATGTTGGGGGCGGTTATCATCAACGTTGAGAATCCTGACAATGGTAGTGATAATAGCGCAACAAAATTTGCATGGGGCATAAGATTAGGAGCAAATATTTGGGCATCCGATAGAATGGGAATTAAATTACAGGGACAACTAATGTCAGCCGTGCAGGGAGCCGGCGGCGGATTATATTTTGGTACAGGGGGAGCAGGAGCTGGAGTAAGTACTTACTCTTCTATGTTGCAGTTTGGCCTTGGTGGCGGATTAAGTTTTAAACTTGGCGGAGCCAAAGCAAAATAGAATTTCCGGGGAAACTGGCAAGGATCAAGTATCCTTAGGATTGAAACTTTCAGGAGCGATATGCTGGCAATGCCTCACATCATCCATTTTGAACGGGTAAATTTTTATTGATGCCGAAACCAATGATACGTAAGTGGTGGGTAGCGCTGATCCAGGGAATTGTATTAATTATTTTAAGCATTTATATTTTCAATAATCCGCTTAATGCTTTGAAAGGTATCTCTGTTTGGATCGGCATATTGATATTCCTTACTGGTATTATGGGAATAATATCCTGGCTTGCTACAGATCGTAACGCAAGAGAATACTCCGGTCTGTTATGGAGCATCCTTTCGATTGTCTTTGGAATAGTAATGTTGCTCAATTTATTTACAACGACGAAAATAATTACGATCCTTTTTGGCTTATGGATGGTGTTTTTAGGGTTACATTTTATTGAGTCCGGGATAGTGTTTAAAAAACATCAACCGTTTCGTTGGGCCACAGTTATTGCCGGAGTTTTGTGTATAATAGCCGCTGTGGTGTTGATCTTCGATCTTGGCACAGGTATCGGTGTCAGTCTTTTTATAGGAGTGCAAATACTTTTGGCCGGTATTGCTTTAGTCATTTTTTCTTTTGCAAAAAAAGAATTAGGCAACAGGATATTGGATAGAGCCAGGAACATGAGTCCTGAAACGTATCCTTAAAAATTCTGCCAATTGACTTGAAACAAAACTTACTAAAAAGCAAAAAAATAAAAGAGGGTCATATTAACGTGACCCTCTTTGAATTTAAAAGTTCGATTATTTCCCTTTCAGCAATTGCTCATCGGTAATAGTCGAAAGCGGGGGAGTTTTCGATGTATCATCTTCATATTGTACATCCACTCTCAACCCTTTTAAACCAACTACACCTTGCAGCTCTTCAAGCTCATGATGCTCGATGCCCGGCTTTAATAGCTTTTGATTCTGTAAAAACTCAATATACTCGGCATATTCTTCTGCATCTTTGGGTTGACTATACACAATGGAGATCTTGCCGGGCTGAGTAAATCGTTCATTCGTATCTTTTATACGCACCTTGTCAATTCTTTTCTTAATGATCTCATACCGAATGTTACCGGCACCATCCACATCAAATTTTCTTTCATCGGCTCGGAAACTTATTGAGATCGGTGTACTATGTGCAAGGATCAATTGTGTTGTTTTCATTGGATGACTGAGCTGTTTACACAATTCATTCGTAAGGCGCGATGCTTTGGCTAATGTTGTCAATTGCCACATCTTCATATTTCGGAGGTATAATTCATCGAATTTTTTTCTTGGTGCAAGTGATTGACCGATATAAATATTAAAATCGACGCCATCAGTTACATATCGTTCAAAATAGTGAGGGAAAATTTGTTGTACAGAGGTTTGTTCCCTATCAATAAAACGGCTCACTTGTTCATTTATTTGGGCAATACTTTCTTCAAATGCCTTCCGGTGATGATAGATCATCCCAATATTTTTATCCAGTGCAGCAAAATAATCGTCAATATCTTTTTGTACGGCTGGTGCCGTTCCTTTCAGGTGTTTGAAAATGGAAGTCACCTGGTTTAGTAAAAAATCATGAATAGTTGTTTCTTCATCACTCAGCAATACATCACTTGCAGATGAAATATGTTTATCAATTTTAAACTGCACTTCCTGCAGCAATGGGAAAGGCATGCTGGCCTGTGCCTTTTTTATAATCGCAGCTGCCATTTGCAATTGCTCTATAAAATCCAGTTGAATAGATTGCGATCTTTCAACTGAGGAGTTGCGGATATCAATAGCGCCATATAATGGATACACATATTCAAATGCTATTCTTTCCGGTTTAGGATCCTTACCTTGCTGTTTTTGAATAATAAAATTGTAAGCAGCCTCTGTGAACTTCCATTCTACGGATGGCTGCACAGCGGTGAATTGTTCTTTAATCATCTTATCGATCTGGGTATCCAACGACTCGGCGCTTTTTTCAATAGCCCGTGTAAATAAAGGAATGGCAATATCAAGCTTGGTGATATGTTTGTAATTAAGCTTTCCTTCATGATCAGACCCAATTTCAAGAATGCCCCATAGATCACCATTGTGTTTTAATGGCGCAAGTATCAGGCTACGATATCCCTGGTCAAAATAAAAACCGAGGTAATCAATTGCTTTTACTATTTCTTCATCAACCTTTTCATAAATAATGGGTTTATCGGTTCCCATAAACAGTTCACGGCAACAATCATTCACTGTATCTCTTTCCATCACTGCTTGATAATGCTTGAATAAAAGGCTATTGCTATTGTGCAGCTCTGAAAAAACATAATGGCCGTTTACCTTAAAAAATGGTGTGATACCAATTCTTATATCTTTTAGTCCAATAAGTGACTGAACAAGATCCTGGAGTTTATGATACACAGCTCCTTCTGAAAATGCATTCAGGTTAAGCAACTCAGATTTCATTTGCGATATCACTTCCCTTTCTGTCACATCAATTACACGGCCAATAACGATCCCTTCAAATGCAAACTGCTCTATTGGAATATTATGTTGTAATTCTTCTAATGATAAAAGACCATGATCTTTTTTGTTGATAAAATCTTCAGGGATCGGCAAATGAGTGCCTGTAAATTTCACATCAATATACCTCGTATCTAATTGGAGCTCCATATATTTTATCAATCCTGAATGTGGGTCGTGATATGGATGAACCGATAGAACAAATTCAGGCGCATGATAATTGCAATATTTTCTAAGGATCAGATTGTAAGCACCAACGGCCCTGTCATGTTCAATATCTCTCCCGGTTTCATTGTCCGGAATTTTTATATCGTTCGTACCGGGCTCAAGAAATAACATCTGAAAAAGCCGGGATGTATGTATAGTCTTATAAGAGAACGGAACCCCAACAGAATAAAGCATTTCATTTTCGCTGGCCGTAGGAGGGAAAATAATACTTACGAGCATTTCAATCCATTCACGATGGGGTTCAAGTGCTGAAAGATCATCAATGGGACGTTGCAATTCAGAATGCTGATCCGAATAATCCAGTATTCCTGAATAAAGTTTTTTGGCACCTTCCGATGAACCATGATGCAGCGTTCTTTTCAACACACTAAGTAAAGGTTGAAAAGAGACCTTGCTTTGATAGTGAACTGTTTTATAACTGGTATTTACTTCCATTACTGACTTTATAAACGTTTAAATGGATTTTTTTCAGAGGAAGTGCGGACAAGTAGTGACAGGATGTAAGTACGTAAAATTAATAAATGTAGTTTAGTTCTTCTGATTTTTTAATGATGAACCCAGCATCTTATTTTTGGGTGAAATGACTGAATTAAAGTAACGACATACAGGTCGTACGCCACATTGTTCACACTTTGGATTTCTTGCGACACAAATGTATCGGCCATGAAGAATAAGCCAATGATGCGCCTTATGTATCAATGCTTCTGGAATATTTTTTACTAATTCTTTTTCAACTGAAAGTGGCGTGCCCGCTGTCTGCGAGGCAAGTCCGATCCGTTTGCTTACTCTGAATACATGTGTATCTACAGGCATGTTAGGCTGATTTTCTACCACTGATGTAACAACATTTGCTGTTTTTCTTCCAACACCTGGTAATTGCATTAGCTCATCAACCGTCATTGGAATTTTGCCGCTGAAATCTTCCATCACTTTTTTGGCCATCGCAATCAGATGCCTGGTTTTGTTATTTGGATAGGAAATGCTTTTGATAAAGGGAAATAGTTCATCAAAGTTTGTTTTGCTTAAAGAAGCAACATCAGGAAATTTTTTAAACAACAAAGGTGTTGTAAGATTCACTCTTTTATCAGTGCACTGTGCCGATAAGATCACAGCGACCAATAATTCATAAGGATCTTCATAGTCTAGTTCGGTTTCGGCGTCTGGTAAGTGTTTTTGAAAATAATCAATTACAAATTCGTAACGTTCTTTTTTGGTCATATTAAACCCCCTATCGTCCGCGGCGGAAAGCCTTAATTTGTTATAGTTCTTATTTCTTCTGATTACAATATTAAAAAACTTCGGGTTATCTGCAGTGTGCAGGCCCGGTTAGGGGTTTGGGGTAAATAAAAAGCATCATAACAATTAAGTTATGATGCTAATAATTAGGTTGAATCTTTAAACTGTTTGTTCTGACTTTTCCTTTGCGTAGTTCAAAATGTTCAGCACCACTTCTGTGCGGGGCGACTGTTTGATCTTGTCTAAACGCTGCATCGAAGTTTTCAATACAGAAAGCTTTTCACGAAGTGACCAGTTTTTCTTTAAAGCCTCTTCGATCGCGGCATTTTGCTCGGGAGTAGTCTCCTTGTACAAATACAATAAAAGATCCTCGGGGGTAAAGTTTGTCATTGGCAATCCAATTGATGTCCTAAAATTTTGTTGTCCTTAAGAAATTGAATTTCGAAACGTCCGCTATTTAAACGGTTCCTGGGTTGCCATATTGTGCCGGATCTGCTTATTTATTCTTAACAACGGATTTTTCCGGTATGATAAATATATCCTCATTATCCCGTTTCATAAGGTATTTTTCGCGGGCATATTTTTCTATTGTCGCCGGATTTGACCTAAGTTGTTCAGCCTCAATGGATTCCTTTTCTATTTCTTTTTGATACCAGGCCCTGCTGACCTGTAATTCTTTCAATTCACGCCGATGCTGCATTTGGGTAAAAACGTCTCTCGGATCAAAGAAAAGTATCCAAACAACAAAAGCAGCTATTGATAGAAAATATTTGTTTTTAAGCCAGGCAGGGATATGGTTTAGTGGCCTACCCCAACCCTTCCGAAGGAAGGGCCTTTCGAAGTTTACTTTATCAGACGTGTTTTCCATAAAAAGGATTTTTAAGTCCTTCCCTTTGGGAAGGATTTAAGATGGGCGTCCAAATTTAATCTTTCCTTTCGGATAAATTGCAGACATCCCCAGCAATTCTTCAATTCTTATTAACTGGTTATACTTTGCCATTCGATCGGTTCTTGATGCGCTGCCGGTTTTTATTTGTCCGCAATTCAACGCTACTGCTAAGTCAGCGATTGTCGTATCTTCTGTTTCACCACTGCGATGACTCATGATCGTATTATATCCATTATGCTGAGCCAGTGTAACGGCGTTTATCGTTTCAGTTACCGTTCCGATCTGGTTTACTTTTACCAAGAGTGCATTTCCGATCCCTTTATCAATACCTTGTTGCAATCTTGTTACGTTAGTTACAAACAGATCATCACCTACTAACTGGCATTTGTCGCCTACAGTTTTGGTCAGCAATTTCCAGCCATCCCAATCATCTTCAGCCATGCCATCTTCAATAGAAGCAATTGGATATTGTTTCACCCATTTGTCCCAGAACTTCACTAACTGCTCACTTGTCATTTCCTTACCACTACTTTTATGAAAAACATATTTTTTCTTTTTCTTATCCCATAATTCACTGTTGGCAGCATCCATTGCGATGACGATTTGCGAACCTGTTTTATAACCGGCAGCTTCGATTGCAGTCAATACCGTTTCAATAGCTTCTTCATTTGATTTAATATTTGGAGCAAAACCACCTTCATCACCTACATTGGTGCTGAATCCCTTCTTCTTCAGTACGGTCTTCAAGGCATGAAAAATTTCAACACCCCAACGCAACCCTTCACTAAAGCTTGAAGCTCCAACAGGCATCACCATAAATTCCTGGAAATCGATTTTATTATCAGCATGTGCACCGCCGTTCAATATGTTCATCATTGGTATGGGTAGCGTCTTTGCATTCGTTCCGCCAATGTAGCGAAACAGCGGCAGTGCTGCTTCTTCCGCAGCCGCTTTTGCAACGGCCATACTTACAGCAAGCATTGCATTTGCACCCAGTTTTCCTTTGTTGGCGCTACCGTCGAGTTGTATCATCAATTCATCAATACCCGTTTGATCGGCGACATCATTTCCCATCAATGCCGGCGCAATCTTATCATTTACATTTTTTACCGCCTTTAACACACCTTTACCGCCATAAGTTTTTTTATCATCATCGCGCAATTCTACTGCTTCGTGTATTCCCGTGCTTGCTCCGCTTGGCACTGCTGCCCGGCCAAGAGCACCTTCATCGGTCAATACATCTACCTCAACTGTAGGATTGCCTCTTGAATCTAAGATCTGTCTTGCAAAGATTTCGGAAATGTAACTCATGAGTTGGTTTATAGTTTATTGTTTGTAGTTTATAGTTATGGGCTTGTCGAAGGGCTATTCAGCTTTTTGCGTAAGCGCCCTGAATACATCTTCGAGGCTCTGGCTTTCACTGTGCAAAGAAACGATGTTGAGATTATGCTGCAATGCGAGTTCAAGAATTTGTTTGCGAAGCTGTTCAGGATGATCGGTAGCTAACTGCCAGTTGTTTGCATCAACTTTGTTTACTGATTTTGCAGCTGACAATTGCAGCAGCCATTCCTTTTCCAATAATTCTTTAAAATTTACTTTTACTGTGTTTGAAGCGGAGGAATTTTGACGAAGATTGTTGAGTTTGTCATCAGCAACCAGTTCACCTTTATTAATAATAATCACCCTCTCGCACATTGCTTCTACCTCCTGTAAAATATGGGATGAGAACAACACTGTTTTGTCCTTTCCCTGCTTTTTTATCACCTCACGTATTTCAATTATCTGGTTAGGATCAAGACCAGAAGTAGGTTCATCTAAAATTAAAACTTCGGGGTCGTGAATAAGAGCCGCAGCCAAACCAACTCTTTGTTTATATCCTTTAGATAACTGGCCGATCTTTTTCTTGCTTTCAATAGTCAGGCCTGTTAGCTCTATTACACTTTCTATCTTCTTTTTTTTATTTTCTATTTTGTGAACTTCAGCGACAAAAGCCAAATATTCTCTTACATACATTTCGTAATACAAAGCATTCAACTCCGGCAGGTACCCAATTTTCTTTTTTGTTTCCAGGGATTCGTTACTTACGTTGACGCCACATACATAGGCTTCGCCACCGCTTTGTTGCAGGTAACCCGTAATAATCTTCATGGTTGTGGATTTCCCTGCACCATTCGGGCCCAGAAAACCCACGATCTCACCCTTGTTTATTTTGAACGAAATATTGTTTACGGCCTTTTGTTCACCATAAACTTTGAGGAGGTTTTTCACTTCTATTGACATGTTGCAAATTTAAGTAGTGTACAATCCAATAACCAACAATTATTAATTAATAATTATTGATTATTGACGAACTGCTACAGCGATCTTTGAATCCGCAGTGCCATAATATAAAAACCATTTGTCTTTGTACTGAACCAATCCTTCTACAAAGCAAACATGGTTTACTTGTCCAGTAATTTCGTATGGTTTATCTGGTTTTATAAAATAAGTTTCCATCCTGTCAATGACTTTTGATGGATCATCTTTGTCAAAAAGGATTTGCGATGCGGCGTACGTTCCTTCTGCTAAGCTTGTATCACCTTTTGACGGCACATTCCTGCTATTATAAATAAGCAAAATTCCTTTATCAGTGAGCATAGCCGGTGGGCCGGGCTCAACAAGATCGCTATCAAATTTTTTTGTTCGCGGACCGAATATTGTTTTGATTTTGCCCTTATCATCTTTAATAACCTTCCAATTGATCAGATCATCAGATTCCGCAAGAAAAATATCTGTATCTCCCCAGTACATATAATATTTGTCATTTACTTTCACGGCAACCGATTTCGCATTCTCAAATCTGGAAACAATAGAACCGGATTTACTCCATTTATTAACTTCAGCAGTATCATTTTTAAAGGCGTGCCCGTGTTTTGTCCACTGATACAGATCTTTTGAGGATGCAACCAGTAATCTGGCTTTATCACCATCGTACGCGGTGTACGTCATAAAATAAGTTCCATTTTCATCTTCTATAATTCTTGGATCTTCGCATCCTCCTTCCCATTCATAGATTTTTTCAGCATCATTATCAGGATATAGAACTGGCACAGGATGTTTTTTAAAATGCAAACCATCGGTGCTCCATGCTAACCCGATCCTTGAGGTACCCGCAAATTTTCCAATACTATCTTCTGCTCTGTATAACAGAAACACTGTATCGTTGCGAACTATAGCAGCAGGGTTAAAAACATCTTTTTCTTCCCATTGAACAATGGAATGTCGCACAGGGCAAAGAAAATTCGAGGTTGTATCATGGCTTAATATAGGATTTACTTCATCTGCTTTTGTGAACGGAAGCAATGCCCAATCAACTTCTTTGGTTTTATCGGCAGAAGAATTACAGCTTACAAAACCTGCAACAATGATCAAATGCAATAGATACTTCATAAAACGAATTTATATTTTATTCATTCTTAAATGGTATTAAAGCTAATTCTTATTTTTAGACTGTCATGACAATTATTGTTGCCATCCTATTTGTTGTAGGGTATTTAGCTATTGCTTTTGAGCATTCATTAAAAATAAATAAGGCTGCTTCAGCTTTGCTTACCGGTGTTCTCTGCTGGTCGATTTATGCTTTATGGGGAGTTAATAAAGAATTAGTTTCTGAAGACCTGGCGCATCATCTTTCTGACATAGCGGGCATACTTTTCTTTTTACTTGGTGCAATGGTGATCGTCGAGCTTATTGATGCTCACGATGGTTTTGAAATTATCACAGAACGTATACATACCACAAGGAAAAGCAAACTGGTGTGGATCGTTGGTCTACTTGCCTTCTTTCTTTCGGCCGTGCTTGATAATCTTACCACCACCATTGTAATGATCTCATTGCTTCGAAAATTCGTTCCTGCGCATAAGGACAGGCTGATGTTTGCCGGGCTGATTGTGATATCTGCCAATGCCGGCGGCGCATGGAGCCCAATCGGCGATGTAACGACAACTATGTTATGGATAGGCAATCAAATCACCACCGCCAATATCATAATTAAAACAATCCTGCCTTCACTGGTTTGCTTTTTGATTCCCACTTTGTTTATCAGCATGCAAATGAAAGGTGCTCTGGAGCCCCTGCCGGAAAAGAAGGAAAAATTATTTTCAACAGTCACCGAACGAAGAGCAGTTTTCATTATTGGTGTTGTCTGTTTGTTATTTGTACCGGTTTTTAAAACCATTACACATTTACCGCCCTATATGGGTATTGTATTCGGGCTTGGTACCATGTGGGTCCTTACTGAAATGGTGCATAGTGGAAAAGATGAGCGGGAAAAAGGATTACTTTCTGTTAACCACGCATTGCGAAAGATCGATACACCAAGCATTTTGTTCTTCCTTGGAATTTTATTGGCAGTTTCTGCCTTGCAATCAACAGGTATCCTCACTTCAGTGTCTGCCTATCTTGATAAATCAATTGGAAATATCAGCATTATAACCATCATCATTGGTTTTCTTTCTGCAATAGTTGATAACGTACCGTTAGTGGCCGCTGCGCAGGGCATGTATAGTTTCGACCAATATCCGACCGATCATTTCTTTTGGGAATTTCTTGCTTACTGTTCAGGTACAGGTGGAAGTATCTTAATTATCGGTTCAGCAGCCGGAGTTGCAGCGATGGGCATGGAAAGAATCCGGTTCGGATGGTATCTGAAAAAAATTGCATGGCTTGCGGTTATAGGTTATCTCTCCGGTGCCGCTGTTTTTTTGTTACAAGATTATTTACTGAATTTATAGATCGTCATATTCATACAATTCGTCAATATGTGTGCCCGCTTTCATTTCGCAAACAGGGTGAATGATCCCATCTTTCAACCCGTATACCCAACCATGCAAATCCGGACGATTTTCATTTCTCCAGGCTCGTTGGATAATAGAGGTCTTTGCAAGATTAAAAATTTGTTCCTGCACATTCAATTCAACTAGCCGGTTTGTTTTTTTTTCTTCAACTTCTATAGAATCGAGTTCTTTGCGATGAATACGGTGTACGTCTTTGATATTACGCAACCACATATTTAATACGGGCTTAAAATCATGCTTGGTAATCGCAGCCTTAATGCCGCCACATCCATAATGACCGCAAACGATAATATGTTTGACCTTAAGATGATTAACCGCATAGTCAAGCACGCTTAACACATTTACATCTGTATTAATCACCAGGTTCGCAATATTTCTATGCACAAAAATTTCACCCGGTTGCGTGCCGGTGATCTCATTGGCCGGCACGCGGCTGTCGCTGCACCCGATCCACAAAAATTCAGGTGTTTGAAGCTCTGAAAGCTTTTTGAAGAAGTGAGGATCAGCCGAAACTTTATTTGCGGCCCACAGTTTATTCTCGTTTAATAAGATCTCGTATGGTTTCATTAGCAGATGGTTGGATCCCAAAATTAGCCGTAATTAACTGAAGAAAACCAACAGCCTGCCGATCGTTCAATTGATTAATTAAATAACATTCGTTAGAATGTTATGAAAAAGTTTAAACAATTCAGCATGCTAACTGTTACTTAGCAGTCATCATAGTTAACGTCTTCAAACCTGTTTGTGAAACAAAATTCATACATAACCGGTTTGGATAAGAAGATTGATTGTATTAATTTGCAGCGCTATTTATGGGGAAAAAAGGATGTATATATAATAGGTTTCATGGGTTCTCTGCAATTCTTATGACGCTTGCATTGTGCTGGCTTACCGTGAGTACTCCTTTTGTATTCATACATCAGCAGGAAATGGCCAAACAGGGTAACATAGTCCGTGCTGAAAACCCACTTCCCCCAAACGAGGAAGAAGCTCCTAATCCCTTTGGGAATAACACCGAGGAAAAAGCTCCCAATGGGTCTAACTCATTTTCAGAAGAGTACTTACACGACAATCACCGTTCAGAATACTTATTTGCTATAATATCCCAATACCATAAAGGTGAAAATGCGGGCACTTACATTGCATTTCATGGTGAACTTCTTGTACCACCGCCCAACCAGGCATAATTAAGATTCCTGTTATACACAATTGGCTTATCCTTTAAGCCGGATTTTAACTACAGCAATGTGTTATCATTTCTGATAGCATTTAATTAAATATTTAAACGATGAGAAAACATTCGAAGGATTTTCTACAAAATCTGACGCCATATCAGGGTTATGAAATATTGGTGGAAGGCAACAAGCGGTTTATTAATAATCTTAAATCGGATCGTGATCATCTCGAAATGATCAATGAAACAAGAGAAGGACAATATCCATTCGCCGTGATACTGAGTTGCATGGATTCCCGCACGTCAGTTGAACTCATTTTTGACCAGGGACTTGGGGATCTATTCAGCATAAGGGTAGCCGGCAATATTGTGAACAATGATATCCTGGCAAGCATTGAGTATGCGGTAAAATACATTGGCTCAAAAGTCTTGATGGTGCTGGGTCATACGGAATGTGGAGCTATAAAAAGTGCAAAAGCAGATGTAAGAGACGGACATATTACTGCACTCCTTGACCGTATCCGTCCCTCTATTGCTAAAGCAATGCTTAAAGATGAGGATACCCATCTCTTTAATGATACTGCAACTTATGCGAATGTGGAGAATAGCCTTGAAGAAATACTGACACGAAGTGACATCGTAAAGGAACTGTTTAAAAAAGGGGACATCGGTATTATCGGTGGTGTTTACAATATCGAAACTGGACAAGTTGATTTCTTTAAGAATTTAACCAGAAGAAAAAAGGAAGCAAAGCAATTAACCAATTCATAGATCCAGGTATAAATTAAACAAGTTATAAAAACAAATTAATGACTAAAAGATGAAACTCAATACACAACATATCAGATCTGATTTTTTAGCCGGCACGGTGGTATTTTTAGTTGCCCTGCCGCTGTGCCTGGGTATTGCGGTAGCAAGCGGAGCATCACCATTTGCAGGTATTATTACAGGTATCATTGGTGGTATCGTTGTTGGTTACTTAAGCAATTCTAATGTAAGTGTAGCAGGCCCCGCAGCCGGGCTTATCGCAATCGTTTTGGCGGCCATCACTACTCTTGGATTCGGAAACTTCCTGTTAGCAGTGGTGTTGGCAGGAGTGTTTCAATTAGTATTAGGTTTCGCTAAAGCGGGAACTATCTCAAGTTATTTTCCTTCGGGTGTTATTGAAGGCATGTTGACGGCAATCGGAATTATCATTATCAAGAAAGAGCTGCCCCATGCCATGGGTTATGATAAGGAACATGAAGGCGATTTCTTTTCGTATCAACTGACTGACAGTGCAGATAAAGGGTTGTTTGGAGAGATCATTCACTCCTTCAACTTTGCTCATACCGGTGCCATCATTATCACTATTATTTCCATCGGCATTTTGGTAGCTTTTAATAAATTCTCATTTCTAAAGAAAATTAAAGTGTTACCGGGAGCACTTGTTGTAGTTATTGCAGGTATTATCATCAATGAAATCTTTAAAGCGACCAGTCCATCACTGCAAATCGGGGGAGAGCATCTGGTGCAATTACCAACCGCCTCAACGGCGAGTGAATTTTTTGGTCAGTTTACCTTTCCGGATTTTTCTGGTTTTACCAATCCCGCGGTTTGGATAACCGCTGCCACTATTGCTGCCGTAGCAAGTATCGAAACCTTGTTATGTCTCGAGGCGGCAGATAAAATGGATCCGATGAAAAGATACTCAAGCGCCAACGCAGAATTAAAAGCACAGGGTGTTGGAAATATTTTGGCCGGATTGATCGGTGGTCTACCTATGACTTCAGTAATTGTAAGGACAACAGCGAATATAAATGCGGGCGCCAAAACAAAAATTTCGGCAATTGTGCATGGTGCGTTATTGCTGATGGCAGTGATCCTGATTCCGGGCTTAATGAATAAGATGCCAATGGCATGCCTCGCGGCTATATTAATAATGATCGGATTGAAACTGGCAAGTCCAAAAGTTTTTATACACATGTGGAAAGCGGGCAAATACCAATTCATTCCCTTTATTGTTACCGTTGTTGCTGTAGTAGCAACTGATTTGCTAAGAGGTGTTGGTATAGGTTTGATGGTAAGCGTTTTCTTTATTCTAAAAGGGAATATGAAACTGGCTTACTTTTTCAAAAAGGAAGAACATCATGAAGGTGAAACGATTCACATCGACCTGGCCCAGGAGGTCTCCTTCTTAAACAAGGCAGCAGTAAAGCAAACATTGGCGCATTTACCGGCAAATAGTAAAGTGGTTATTGACGCGGCGGGCACGGTTTATATCGACTATGATGTGCTTCAGCTGATCCGTGATTTCCTGAATTACGGATCAAAGGATAAGAATATCTCAGTTACACTGAGAAATTTTAAACCGGCCTATAAAATGCAGGCCCTTCACGTTCATTCTGAGAAAGACTTAATAATTCAAACGGCAAATAATGAGTATAGCAATAAAGCAAACAAGCCCGTCAGCACACATTGATCAACAGGTGAAAGAACATCTTTTTGATGAGGCACATTCCATCCACGAGCTGAAACACTATTTGCCCTCACAGCAGGCGTTGAAGGATTTTATCCATCATAACTCGCTGCATGCATTTCAGCAGTTGAAATTTTATGATGCCATTTTTAAAGCGTCAAAAATCTTTGGGTTCCAGGTACACTTGCAATTGCATGAGTACAGGGAAATGTATCAAACCGGCCGCATCAGGAAAGATATACTGGAGATGATTATTGCCAATAAAAAGGGAAAAGAAGCCGTTGCCAAATGGCAGCAACGACTAATCAGCAAAGAGTATGATACAATAAATCATCCGCGAATTGGCCAGTTGCGCCGATACTGGAAAGAGGCTTATCAATTTGATCTCGATAATAGTGTCCACCCTCTGCTGTTTCGAATTCTTTGTGTCTTTTTAGACCAGGGCATTGCTGTTGAAGATTTTCCGGTCCCCAACAAATCGTTTATTGATAGTATAAAAGACTTAGAGCAAAATGGAATTGCCAGTTTTTTTAAAACCCGGGCAGTCAAACAAAAATTTTTATCTGGTAATTATTCAATAACAGAATTATTAAAAACAATAGTTGGCAAGGAAGAATACTTCGACCAGTATTTATTTGATCAGCAATTTGCTCATCCTGGCTGGAGCGGTTTTGCATCTGCAGTGGAAGATAATCCACAAACCTTGCTTGACAGGAAAAAGATAACGCTGAAAGAATTAATAGAGTTTGAATTGCTGATGGAATTGGATGCATTGAATGATCGCTTTGGCAGCAAATGGCAACCACTAACACAACGTATAACAGAACCACCTCTTGATTTGTTAGCGGATGTATCAAAAACAGAAATTGCCGACGTAATCGAGCTGTGGCAGGATGCTTTTGAATGGAGTTATTATGATTCAGTTTTGAAAGGAATATTATTAGCCTCGGCAAAACGTTCCCATCAGCATATTTTAAATAACGGCCAAATACTCCCTGAACTTGGTAATGGGTTAGATAAAACCCCTGGTTTTGGGGTTAAGGGGTCCGGGGGCTTCCAGGCCATCTTTTGTATCGATGAACGTGAAGATTCGATTCGTCGACACATTGAAGCGGTAGATAGAGATTGCGAAACATTTGGAGCCCCCGGTTTTTTTGGTGTTGAATTTTATTTTCAGCAGGAGGGGAGCAAATTTTATGATAAGCTATGCCCTGCCCCTGTTACACCAAAATATTTGATCAAAGAGTTTGATGCCAAAGAACCAAGAAAAGGGGAGCCACTTTACACAAAACTTACTCATGGATTTTTTACCGGCTTTGTGTTAAGTATTACTTACGGTTTCTGGGCGCTTGGAAAAAAAATGCAGATGATGTTCAGTCCAAAAATGAGCCCGGCAATTTCAAATGCTTACGGCCATATGGACAGGCAATCTGCTTTAACGATTGAAAATAAAAGTCCCGATGATGTTGAGAACGGATTGCAGATAGGCTATACAATTGATGAAATGGTAACAAGGGCTGAAAACTTTTTGCGTGGAATTGGTTTGGTCAAAAATTTTGCACCGGTTGTTTATATTGTTGCACATGGCAGCAGCAGTGCTAATAACCCGCATCATGGCGCACATGATTGCGGCGCCTGCAGTGGAAGACCGGGTGCTACCAATGCAAGAGTGCAGTCTTTTATTTTAAATCACAAAAAAGTGAGAGAGGTACTCGCCTCAAAAGGGATCGTTATTCCAACGACTACCCAATTTGTTGGCAGCATGCATGACACCGCTGCAGATGTAATCGGCTATTATGATGAACAGACGCTAAGCGAAAGAAATTTTCAATATCATTTACTCAACAAACAAAGCTTCGAGACTGCGTTAAACTTAAATGCAAAAGAACGCAGCCGTCGTTTTGCATCTATTAATACAAAACAACGATTGGAGCAGGTTCGTAAAGCCATTCATGATCGTTCGGTTTCTTTGTTTGAACCAAGACCGGAATTGGGTCATGGTACGAACACGCTGGCTATCATTGGCCGCAGGCAGACAACCAAAGGATTATTTCTTGATCGTCGTGCCTTTTTAAATAGCTACGATTTTTCTACTGATCCCGATGGTGCAATTCTCACCGCGGTGATGCGTCCGATTGGTTTGGTTTGCGGTGGTATCAATCTTGAATACTATTTCTCACGGGTTGATAATATAAAAATGGGAGCCGGCACAAAACTGCCGCATAATGTGATGGGTCTTTTTGGTGTAGCCAATAGCAGTGATGGCGATCTGCGCCCCGGGTTACCCTGGCAAATGATCGAAGTGCATGATCCCGTTCGCCTGCTGGTGATCGTTGAACACAAACCAGAAATTGTTTTAAAAGCAATTCAATCTTCTCCGGATGTGTTTGAGTGGTATAAAAACGAATGGGTGCATATCGTGGCGCTGGATCCTGAAGAAAAACAATTTTATTATTTCAGGAATAACGTGTTTGAGAAATACCAGCCAATTACTCATGCGAAAGAGATCGGTACTATTCATAATATGGAAAAATTTATTGAAGGTGCAAGGGAAATGGAAACAAATCATATTGTACATGCAACCGAGGAGAATTTGCCAGTGTATTTGTTAGATTAAGCCCCCTAGCCCCTAAAGGGGAAATAAGAAAAACTAAAGAAAAAGGACTTTCAATGAATCAACTCCAAAACATACTCAGCCAGGCTCTCAGCTTATTTATCGTCGTTCCGCTGGTCGCATTTCTTATCACAACACTTTTGAAAAATAAGAGTGAAAAAACGATTGGGAGCATAGTACGCGGTGCCAAAATATTTTATATCCTGCTTTCTGTTGTTTTTGTGGCGGGCTGGATTGTGAATGGACTTACGCCGATCAGTTATAAGCTGGCGGCAATTTACCAAACTGATCATTTTGTATTTGCTATACAATTTTATTATGATGAAGTAACAGCGGTATTTAGTATCGTTGGATCATTATTATTTTTTCTTGTAGCAACTTTCAGCAAGTATTACATGCATCGAGATGAAGGGTTTAAACGATTCTTCAATATTATCCTGTTATTTGCGGCCGGGTACAACCTAATAATTTTCTCAGGCAATTTTGAAACACTGTTTGTCGGCTGGGAAATAAAAGGCCTTTGTTCTTTTTTATTGATCGCTTTTTACCGCAACCGCTATTTGCCGGTTAAAAATGCGTTCAAGACAATTTCCAATTACCGCATCAGCGACGTGGCATTGATACTCGCCATGTGGATGATGCACCATCTTACCCACCAGAATATTGCATACACACAATTAGACCAGGCCAGAGAAATTGCTGCACAAACAAATCATGCAAGCATGGCCATGTTTATAGTTTGCATGTTTATATTGTCTGCTGCAGTTAAGTCGGCGCAATTTCCTTTTACTACCTGGTTGCCGAGGGCAATGGAAGGTCCTACGTCTTCATCAGCCATATTCTATGGCTCACTGAGCGTACATGTCGGCGTATTTTTATTATTGCGTACACATGCTTTTTGGCAGGATATGCTTTGGGCAAAAATTACTATCATCATCATCGGCGCATTAACAGGGATCTTTGCCACGTTGATTGCCCGTGTTCAACCCAATGTAAAAACGCAGATAGCATACTCTTCTGCCGCACAGATCGGGATCATGTTTATTGAAATAGCACTGGGCTTTCACTGGTTGGTACTTATTCATTTTGCAGGTAATGCATTTTTAAGAACTTACCAGTTGCTGGTATCGCCTTCCGTGTTGAATTACTTGGTGCATCATCAATATTTTCATTATCATCCGCCGCAGAATAAAGCTGTTAGCAGGCTGAAAGCAGCGCTGTACATTCTTGCTGTTAAAGAATGGAATCTTGACACGATGATGTTTACATATTTGTGGAGTCCTTTTAAGTGGATAGGCAAACAGGTGCAATTATTGGAAAGCAGGGTTGGAAAAATCTCGTTGATAGTTGTTGCCTTACTGGCTATTGATGCGGCTTTTATAACTCCCGGTGTTTGGGCAGGTGTTTCCGGATTATTGCCGGCATTGTTCCTTGGGGTTGCATTGTTGATTCTGCTTGCTTCTTTTGCTTCACGAAGATCTGCAAGAGAATGCTGGGATAATTTGATCATTCCACATATTCTTATTATTTCAGCTATCACAATCAATGCAGGATATATTCACTGGACCGAAGTGATCTTGTATATAGCCGGTGTACTTGTTGCCTACACCATAGGAATATTCTGTTTGCAAAAAACTTATTCAATCGACAAAGATGTCAGTTTAAATAAGTTTCATGGTTATGTATACGAGGATAAAGCAACAGCCGTTTTATTTTTAATTGCCTCCATTGGTTTACTGGGTTTCCCCGTGACTACCGCGGTTATTGGTATCGATGTCTTCTTTACTTATGTTGACAGTGGTCAGGCCGTATTAATTACGTTGTTGGCTCTTTGTTTTATATTCATTGAGCTGGCCGCAATTCGAATTTTCTTACGTATTTATATGGGGCCGCATAAAAAACTTTATCATCCTGTCGCTTTCCGGTCTTCTTGAGGATCAGCAGGTATTTATTTTATAGCTTTTAGTTTTTTGGATCTTCAGCGTAATGTTCATTTAGTTTCACCGGATGAGATTTTTTGCCGGCCACTTTCATTTGAATGATATCGACCAGCAATGCAAACGCCATTGCAAAGTATACATAGCCTTTGGGTACGTGTACATGAAATCCTTCTATCAGCAATGTAAACCCGATCAACAGCAGAAAACTTAGTGCTAAAATCTTAAACGCAGGATGTTTGTTTACAAAATTGCTGATAGGACCAGCAGCGATCAGCATTACGATTACTGAAACAACGACGGCTGTATACATCACCCATATTTCATTTACTAATCCAACCGCAGTTATGATGGAGTCAACGGAAAAAACCAGGTCAAGCAGTAATATTTGCCCGATGATATTTGCAAAAGTTGTTTTACGGATCTTAAGTTCCATGTCTTCGTGTTCACCTTCCATTTTATGATAGATCTCTTTTGTGCTTTTATACATCAGGAACAAGCCACCAAGTATCAATATCAGGTCTTTCCCGCTTATGCTGACGCTCAGCAATGAGAAAAGCTCTTTATCCAATTTCATGATCACGGAAATAGCAGCCAGCAACCCGAGTCGCAATACCATGGCAAGTAATATACCCCATGTTCGTGCTTTTTTTTGCTCGTCCGCCGGCAATTTGCCTGACAAAATTGAAATGAAAATAATATTATCAATGCCTAATACTACTTCCAGCGCAATTAGCGTAAGCAATGATATGAGAATTTGATAGTCCATTATGGGGAGTTGATTATGTTATTGGTCGTTTTACTATTAAACAAACCTACCAAGGCAGGTTTGTTTAATAGCCAGGGAATGAATTTGCCTAGTCAAAGTCAAACAAGTTACCCAGAAATCCGCCTCGTCTACGCTGACCAGGATTTCTTCTTCCAAAATCATCATCGTCCTCGTCAAATCGATCCAGGTTTTGTTGGCGCATTTCGCCCTGCGATTTTTCAATGATCTTATCCAGCTCTCCTTTGTCGAGCCAGACGCCCCTGCACTTGGGGCAATAATCAATTTCAACCCCTTGCCGCTCGGTCATTATCAGGGTTTCTTCACAATTGGGACATTTCATGTTTTTAATTTTTATTTATTACCTGATATGCATGTAGATCATAACAGGCTGATCAAGTTTCAAAACATTTTGTTTCGACGTTTTTAGAATCAATAGCCATGCCACCGATTTTACAATTGTCGATAGATTTGCTATTGATTGGTTACTCAGATCTTCATGCGGTGCATGAAAAAGATAAAGGACGAAATGAACACTAAAAATTGGGAGGAGGTGTCAGCTTTTCGAGGCAAGGAGAGGTATATATTCTTTCAGCTAAATGGAAACCTGTATTTGAATCATCTGAAAACGCTCCGGAAATGTTGGAAAATTGCGTGAAATATTTTTGGTCTTTATTTTCAGCACTTTCATTTTTCTCTTCACCATTTTTGTCTTCGGCAATGAAAACTGATGTAGTATCACCATGTTCGGCCATAAAGGCGGGCGCCACCTCCACGAGAGAGAAAAGCAGCAGAAATATGAAGGTGATCTTATTCATTGCTGTGCAAAGGTAGTTGCAACTGACAACAGCTAAGATGGCCAATTGTTTAAAGATTGTAAAAGTCCGTTCAAATGAAGACTCAACATGATTTTATTAAACCATCAATCTTCAAGCTCGGCGGAACTTTCAGGAAGATGATCGTATTCGCCCTTTAATGCATACCACCCAAAGACCATAATACCAATAGCGATAGGAATAAAAATGACTACAAAAACGATCCATTGAATTTTTGTATCGATCACGGGCTTTTTTGTGATTTCTTCGGCGGCGGTCCTGATCAGATAAAAAATGGCAACTGGTCCCATTATCATCCAAAGCAAACCGGCATATCTTTTAATTGAGTTCATATTACTAATCGTTTACATTAGGGTCAATCTTGTTTGAAACGTATAAAACTCCGATTATTAAACAAACTGCTGCAATTATGATAGGATAATAAAGCCCGACGAGTCTATCGCCCGTATAGATTGTTGTTAATAATGTTGCAATAAAAGGCGTTAACCCGCCAAAGACTCCATTGCCGATATGATAAGGGAGGCTCATAGATGTATAACGGATCTTGGTTGGAAATAGCTCAACCAGGAATGCTGCAATAGGGCCATATACCATGGTTACATACAGGATCATAATAAAAACAATAATGATCATCCATCGGTAATTTCCATCATTTAGCAATTTTGATGTCCTGATATCCGGCCGTAAAGTAACTTTTCCGGGTTCTGCATAAAGTGTATCAGTTTTTATTTCTACAAGCCGTATTCCTTCCTTATAATGACGTGTACTCGTTACTGTCCGTAAAGAATTTCCCGTGTTACTGATCGGGATGAGCTTTGTATTTATTTCTTTTCTTGTAATTAATTCTCTTTTAGTATCGGTATCTGAGATCGCGAACAATTGATCAAAAAGGGGGCGGTAGGTAACAATAGCCAAAAACATTCCGGTGAGCATGATCCATTTTCGCCCCACTTTATCACTCCATTTTCCAAATACAACAAAAAATGGCGTCGCAAAAAGAATGGCCCAGATAAGAATTGTTCTTGACTGTTCGAAATCTATTTTACATACATTTTCAATAAAAGATTGTGCATAGAATTGCCCTGTATACCAAACAACACCCTGGCCCATTGTGGCGCCGAACAATGCAAGCAATACCATTTTTAAATTGCCGCGGTGAGCAAAACTTTCCTTAAGTGGATTAACAGAAGTCTTTCCCTCGTCTTTTAGTTTGGCAAACAACGGAGACTCTTTCATCTTTAGCCTTATATAAATGGAAACACCTACGAGAACTATGGAGAGAAGAAAAGGAATGCGCCAACCCCACTCATTGAATTTTGCTATTGATTTGGCTGTATCGGAATCAAGGCTATTACGAGTAATTAAAATAATTCCCAATGATAAAAATAATCCCAACGTTGCCGTTGTTTGTATCCAGGAAGTAAAATAGCCTCTCCTGTTAGCTGGTGCATGTTCTGCAACATAAGTTGCTGCGCCACCGTATTCTCCTCCTAGTGCTAAACCCTGTAATAATCTCAGAATAAGAATTATAATTGGAGCAAACACGCCAATGTTTTCATAAGATGGAATAAGTCCAATCGCAAAAGTGGAGGCGCCCATAATGATGAGAGTAAGCAGAAATGTGTATTTGCGGCCAATAAGATCTCCTAATCTTCCAAACACCAATGCGCCGAATGGCCGAACAATAAAACCTGCGGCAAAAGTTGCTAACGTTGAAAGCAATGCTGCAGTGGGATTTGTTTTTGGGAAGAATTGGTTGGCAATTACAGTGGCAAGACTTCCGAAAATATAAAAATCATACCATTCAATGAGTGTACCGACAGAAGAAGCAAGGATCACACTTCTGATGCTCGTTGGTTTCATGCGATTAAGATAATTAATTATAACCCAAATGGAAATTTTTTATCGCAATCGATGCCAACAATTGTTAGAAATAGAATGCTGTGGAAGTGAGTAAAGAAAAATTGCTTTGCACTGGTGTGCTATTCCTCGTGAATATAGTAGTCTTTGAATGTAATGATCTCATTTCAGCCCTGATCACAAAATTTTTTGTTGGATGAAAGTCAAGATTGAACGCCAGTCCTGTAGTTTCAAATTGGCCTGGCAGATAATTGGAAATGATTACTCCATATTTATCCCTGTAAAATTCTGCTCTTGCAGCAGCAACAAATTTTGTTGTAAAGGAATACTGTAACAGTAAGGCTGTTCCCATCCACTTATTGTAGCCTTCTTTGTCCGCATTTCTTTCGGCGCCAAAATCAAGCATAAATAATGTTTTCAGCTTCGAAGAGACGTGGTAAGTGAAATGAAAATTATGGAAGAGTCTTACTTGTTTAGCACTATCGGGTTTTTCATTACCAATAAACGATGATGAGCCGACGATCATTTTTTCATTGGGAACAAAAATGATCTGGGTACCGAATGCTTTTGATGAGTTATAGTCTTTAATATTTTGCCAGCCTTGTAATCCAAGTAAAGAAAAAGTCCATTGATCGTTGGGCGTATAATTGAATTTTATCCCCGTTTCGTAATAAGGAGAGCTTTCGGCCAATATGCTGCGACTAAGATTCCAGTTATCTTTTGCAATGGCGGATTCACAACCAATATGGGATGGAAGAATGCCGGCATCGAGCGAAACCTTTTCTGAAAATTTGTATCCAATACTCGCCTCATAGATATATCTGAAAAATTCCGGCTCGGCCGCAAGATTGTACCTTGAATAATTACCTGCCATGACTCCAAGGTTCGCCCTGATTTTTTTTCCATCATAAGAGGCTTTCAACAGAATAAGGTTCGTATTGATCTCATTATGCTTCTTAAAATTGTATAAAAAGGGAGGCCTTAGTTTGTCAGGCGGTTTATTGAAATCGTATTGGTAATAGATATCAGCATAGCCTGAGATCTCCCATCCTGATTTTTTCTCACTTACAGATGAATCCTGTGCCGAAACAGTTATCCCAGAAACCACCAGCATAGTAAAAATGGTAATCTTCATGACTGCAATGGGTATAATCTCGTTATCTTTCTACTTTTTATTTCCAGAATTCAAAAATAATCATGTTTCGTACTTTTAAAGCGTAAAAACATTGCTATGTCATATCCTTTCCAGATAAAAACCCAGGAACAGTATGAAATGGCTTACCGGGTAAGCATAAATCAACCTGAACAGTTCTGGGCGTCTATTGCCGAACATTTTCGTTGGAGAAAAAAATGGGAGAAAGTTTTAGAATGGAATTTTAAAGAACCCAATATTAAATGGTTTCAGGGAGGCAAACTTAATATCACTGAAAACTGTATTGATCGTCATCTGAAAACCATGGGAGAAAAACCTGCTTTTATTTGGGAGCCAAATAACCCCGAAGACAGAGTGCGAGTCGTTACGTATAATCGTTTACATAAAAGAGTTTGCCAGGTAGCGCAAATGTTAAAGAATAATGGGGTAAAAAAAGGAGACCGGGTTTGCATTTATATGGGAATGGTGCCCGAATTGGTGTATGCAATCCTGGGATGTGCAAGAATTGGAGCAATACACAGCGTTATTTTCGGTGGATTCTCGGCGCAAAGCATTGCGGACAGATTAGAAGATGCACAAGCGGAATATATCATTACGTGTGATGGAGCTTACCGCGGGGGAAAAGATATTCCGCTTAAAAGTGTAATCGATGATGCACTGATCGGAAATAAAAAAGTAAAGAACGTAATTGTATATACAAGAACAAGAACTCCTGTTTCAATGATCAAAGGACGAGACCTGTGGTGGGAAGATGAAATGGAACATGCCGAAACGCAGGTAGAGAGAGACGGGGTTGTTTCTTTTCCCGCTGAAGAAATGGATGCCGAAGACCCGTTGTTTATTTTATATACATCAGGCAGCACAGGCAAACCAAAAGGTGTGGTTCATACATGTGCTGGTTATATGATCTGGACCACCTACACGTTTGTAAATGTGTTTCAATATAAACCGGGACAGATACATTTTTGTACTGCAGATATCGGGTGGGTAACGGGACACAGTTATATTGTTTATGGTCCGTTGGCGGCTGGTGCTACCTCAATCATGTTTGAAGGAATACCTACCTGGCCTGATGCGGGTCGTTTTTGGAATATAGTGGACAAGCATAAAGCCAACATTATTTATACAGCACCCACAGCAATCAGGAGCCTGATGGGGTTTGGAACGGAGCCGTTAAAAGGAAAAGATCTTTCATCGTTAAAAATTTTGGGAACAGTTGGGGAGCCGATCAATGAAGAAGCATGGCATTGGTATGATGAGAATGTAGGAAAAAAGAAGTGCCCCATCGTCGATACCTGGTGGCAAACAGAAACAGGAGCTTGTCTTATTTCAAACTTAGCGGGGGTGACGCCGTCAATACCTTCATGGGCAACATTGCCAATGCCAGGTGTGCAACCAGTATTAGTTGATGAAAATGGGAAAGAAGTAACAGAAAAAGATGAACATGGTTATCTGAAAGGAAATCTTTGCATCAAAGCCCCATGGCCGGGTATTATAAGAACTACCTATGGCGATCATGAACGTTGTCGAAAAAATTATTTCGCTACTTATGAAAATTTATATTTCACAGGAGATGGCGCATTAAAAGATGATAGAGGTAATTACAGGATCATCGGTCGGGTTGATGATGTCTTAAATGTGAGTGGTCATCGCATTGGAACCGCTGAAGTGGAAAATGCGATCGATATGCATGCTGGAGTCGTAGAAAGTGCGGTTGTAGGTTATCCGCATGATATAAAAGGACAGGGAATTTATGCGTACGTCATCTATAATGGTAAGCATGGTGATGATGAAATGGCGAGAAAAGATATTTTACAAACAGTAATAAGAATAATTGGTCCAATTGCAAAACCGGATAAGATTCAATTTGTATCTGGCTTGCCAAAAACCCGAAGTGGTAAGATCATGCGACGTATCCTAAGAAAGATCGCTGAGGGAGATGTTTCTAATTTAGGGGATACCACAACGTTGCTTGATCCTGCAGTTGTTGATGAAATAAAAAATAATAAGCTGTAAAAAGTAAAGCAGCCGGGTCAGCTGCTTTAAAAGGTTTTTCGAAATATGTTGAAGGGTTAGTCAAGTAAAACTGGCAGCGAATTTAATCCCCAAATATGTTCAATCGTATTTCTGATCAAAAAAGCTATCAAGAAAATATCCACAGCTAATTAAGATTTTCTAAAATGAAAATCTATTTTTGAATCCGTTTGCTTCCGGCTCCCATTTCTATGAAAGACAAAAAGACCAGTAACAAGACAGTACGCATACTCAAATGGATCGGCAATGTCTTGCTTGTCCAGTTGATACTAATCAACATTAGTGCAGCATTTCATGCCTACCGCTTTACGCATTATTATGATGATGATAAAATAAGAAGCCAGGAATCTTCACAAGGCAAACCCTTTCTTCGCACCTGGCGAATGATGACCGGAAAAAAGCTGGCCAGGTCCCCTATTAGTTATTATCCACACCTCCCTTATGATACCGTTCAGCTAACAACGACAACTGGAATTAAACTCGAAGCATGGTACATGAAGGCTGATTCCGCAAAAGGAACAGTTATTTTATTTCATGGACTAAGTTCAAACAAAGGAAACGTGCTGGCTGAAGCTTTTGAATTCATCTCTTTTAATTACAATGTTATGCTTGTCGATATGAGGGCTCATGGAAACAGCGAAAGCACAACTAGCACGCTTGGTTATAAAGAGTCAGAAGAAGTGAAACTAGCTTATGATCACATATTGAAAAAAGGTGAAAACAAT
Organism: Chitinophagaceae bacterium; assembly: GCA_025923075.1. Lineage (GTDB taxonomy): Bacteria > Bacteroidota > Bacteroidia > Chitinophagales > Chitinophagaceae > VBAS01. Next base: position 38,211 of record JAICGN010000009.1, on the reverse strand, counting down.
ATTGTGCTTTGGGGAATGTCGCTGGGAGCGGTTATCATATCAAAGGCAATCTGGCAGTATGGTATTCAACCGCAGAAAATAATTCTTGAAATGCCTTTTAACAGGCTGCAGGATCATATCAACGCAAGAGCGAGGATAAGTGGGTTCCCTGGGGAGCCGTTTGGTTTTTTTGTAACTTTTTGGACGGGTATCGAACAGGGTTACTGGGGTTATGGTGTCCAGACCGCACGGTATGTTAAAGAAATAAATTGTCCTGTTTTACTTCAGTGGGGCAACAATGATGACTATGTTCTGAAAAATGAAACAGAAAAAATTTTTGCCGCGATCAACTCTTCCAAAAAGAAACTTCAGATATATGAAGGAGCGGGACATGCGCCGCTTCTTGCGGGCAATGAATTAAAATGGAAGGAAACGGTGAATGAGTTCTTAAGCAATTAACGACGGATTATGATTTTTGTTCCTACCTGGCAGTACCTGTAAAAATCTTCCACGTCTTCATTTTTCATCGAAATGCATCCCAGCGTCCAGTTTTTATATCGGTCAATTTGAAAATCCTCATGAGGCCATGTGCCATGAATACCGATGCCGCCCCCAATCCGTGCCGAAGAAGGGATTTCTCCTTTTAATTTCCGTTGATTGAATTTATCCCAGCTTTCTTTGGTTGGATAATCCAGGGCAAGAAAGCGATGCCATTTATCATGTACCCGTTTGGAAGCTATTCTGAAGCTTCCTTCAGGAGTATTTTTATCCCCTTCCATTTTTTTATCAGAAAGAGAGCTGTTTCCAAAGACCACCGGGTAGGTAGCATACCAGCCCTTTTCATCGTACACGCTCAACTCATAATCTGATTTGTCAATAAGGACATAAATCGTCCCGATAGGTGCGGAATTCTTGCTGCGGTCTTTCTCAGGATTGTTATCTGTATAATTATGTGTAGCAATAACGCCGCTACCTGCGATAATTGATGCGAGCACCAAATAAGTTTTCATTTCCATTATCCTCCAATTGTCCGGGTGAGTTGTTGTCAAACGATATGCCGTAACCTTTTATTACAGCAGGTGGGTATCTCTGCCTGCCGGCAGGCAGGTTTTAACGCTACGTTTACAAAACAACAGAATTTCCGGTGCCCATACAACTGGAATTTACCATGGAAAATCTTTGGTGAAATATGTTAAATGAATGTGAGTAAGCCGGAGAAGTTACTTATTATTTTTTCTGTGAATAAAAAAACCACCCGTCTCAGGCGGATGGTTTTATCATGAGAAATTAAAGAGCTTTTACCAATTGCTGAATCTTAAACCCACGTTATAAGGTGTTTGATCCAGACCTTTTTCCCACATGCTTTCGAATGCGTAACTGCCGTAAAGCTTTACAAGCCCGAGGTTCACTTCCCCGATATAGGAGAGCTTCCATCTTTCCAGGTCAAAATCGTTATGAATTTTAAACTTATCATCACTAATCTTTACTTTTTGTCGTGCGCTGTACATATAGCCTGCGCTGATACCAGCGCTGAAACCGAAGCCATTTCTTCTCTCAGGAGTGAAATTAAAATTAAGCATCAACGGCACTGTGAGGTAATCGGCAGCCAGTTTATTCTTTTTAGCGCCTTTAAGTGTGGGATCCATGGTAACCAGCGTAGGATTTTTTTCGAAACGAATGCTCTCATCATCAAAGAAATAATTATTTAGTTCCAAACCGATTCCGTATTTAAGATTTACAACATGCTTGATCATATTCAGTCGCTGCATAAAGACCCAGATATTCACACTTCTTGATTTGCCGCCTCTAAGATCAAACCAATCTTCCGTACTACCGGGCGCAAAAGCCTGTGCTTCGGCTGAAGCATAATTTGTTTTATCCTCAAAACCTGAATAACCAATATCAAATATCCACCAGTTAGTAGTCAGGTTTTCAGGTTTTCTTCTACGGCTGGGTATTCGCACTGTTTTTTCGCCGGTGATAATTTCAGAATCATTGGTACCACCTTTTTTTATAATGATCATTCCGCCGATTCGAATAGTGTCATTGGTTTCTTTCTTTCCCGTCGTATCCTCCTGGGCAAAGCCTGGGTGAAATAGGCAAGCTGCTACGCATACGAGTAAAATACTTTTCATGCAAAAATGTTTTTCCTGTTTAAAAAATTTATTTTAATGATACTGCAAAAGCACCAAGCAGCAGTTTGTTGTCGTCGGTTGTGGTTTGAATTTTCGTCCGGCGCTCAAATACCCGGGTTGTTTTTCTTAAGAATTCTTTGAGGCCGCCTTTTTCTTTTTCGAAATCATCATCCATTATAGCAAACGTAGGAGTAGAAGATTTTGTTACAGAAGAATTGCCTAAAGGATCACCTATTATTTCTAATTCTGATTTCTGAGCGGCCTTGTTATTATCTTTTGGTATTTCAACTGACGCAATAAGCGTCTCATCGTTATTGTCTGCCTTCTGTTGTGTGATCGGCAAATTATTTTTATTCTCAGCTTTGTGAGCAATTAAAGGTGCCGGAACTTTATTTTCAATAACTGGCTTTTTGCTGGTCTTTTCAGGTGTTGGTTGTGAAGAAGATTTTTTCTCAGTGTTCGCCAAACTTTCTTTTGGATCTTGCTGGGGCTGATGGCCGGGTTGAATTCCTTTCTCAGCTGCTTTTTGATCCGATGGCTGATTTTCAGGGTCACTATTTTTTACAACTTCAATTTCATCGCCACCATTATCAGTATTAACCAACCTAAGCGTAACAAACCCGGCAATAAGAATAATAGCAGCAGCAACAGCCACCCTGAACCATGTCATGCTGATCACACGAACTCTTTCTTCCCTTCTGTATAGGATTGATTTATCAGGAAAAAAAACTTCTGTAGCGGGCTGAAGTTTTGTTTTTTGTAAAAGCAACAACTCTTTTTGAATGACAGGTAGTTTTGCCGCTAATCTTTCAATCTCGTTTCTTTCATTGTTGTTTAACTCATCATCAATATAGTTTAGAAGTTGTTCCTCGTAATTGGTAATATTTATAGATGAGCTGTTCAGTAAGAATTCCTTTTCTTCAAATTGTACATTTTTATCCGGAACAAACCGTGTCTCGCCCAGTAGTCTGAATTCTTCCTGCAGATCTGGATTTTCGTTCACAAAATTCTCGACCGCCTGCTTTTGCGATGCAATAAGCTCACCATCCCAGTAAAGGATAAAAAACTCTTCGTAATTATGGCGATCAATAATCATAGTTGTTTTCTTTAGATCACATTGTCCACTTTCACTAAATACTCTTTTAATTGAACTCTTGCACGGTGCAGATAAACTTTTACCTGGCTTTCGCTCAGGTTAGTTATTTGTCCTATTTCTTCATAACTATATCCTTCGTAGTCTTTTAAAAGAACTAATGTTCTTTGTGTTTCGCTTAACCGGGCCAATGCTTCATCCAGTATCTTCTTCAAATTGTTGGCAGGTTTGTTTTGAACCTTGACAGTTTCGTTGAATTCTTCCTTTAATTGTATTCTTTTCACTTTTCTTATATGATCAATCATTTGCCTGTAGGCCACAGTAAAGAGATATGATTTACTTTTCGAGGCGTCAACTTCGTCGCGGTGCCGCCACATTTTCTCAAAAGCCGTCTGCACCACATCACGGGCATCCTCTTCATTCCTGAGGTTTTTCAGGATAAAACGATACACATTGTCTGCGTAGGTAGTGACACACTCGTTATACTCTCGTTCGGTCATAAACAGCCGGGATTGCAGGCAAAGGTAGTTAACAGCCTTGCTTCAAGTAGTACGCCTGGTGAATAAAAAAGTTACAGTAATAAATGGATTTTTTTTACGCTCAAGAGCCTAAAAATCAAAGTTTAATTGATTGATGTGGAAATGAATTGACGGGAAAGTGTCTCCCAGATCATTTCACCGGATGAGTCTTTATTATCCTGCTTTTTGGAGCAATCTTCCATGCTTTCAGTGCAGGTTTCCCTTGACGTGCGTGTCCTGGTAGCAGACCAAAGAACAAGATAACTACCTGCTATCAGCAGAAGTATCAGGGCGGCTCTTAACAGGTATTTGTGTTGCATAGGTGTCAGTTTCATGATTTGACGAAGGTATTTCTGGAAATGTTACAGCAAATTTAATTTTTCATTAAGCACCTGACCAGGACATTCTGACAAAATGCCTTATTTACCCGGCGAAATGCAGAAAAAAAGGTGTGAAGGCACAAAGGAAATATCGGATCGCACCTTCACAGCCTTGGATTTTTATTTGGTAAACGCCTTCAGACCAATGAGCGGACAAACAGAATCCAACACCCTTCTCGTTATATTTGTAGCCCAAATAGGATGCTATGAATGAGAAATTTGTTAAACGCGTGGCAAAGGAAGTTGAAGAGATAAGATCTTCCGGTCTTTATAAAACTGAAAGAATTATTACCAGCCCGCAGGGAGCTGAGGTCATCGTTAACGGCAAAACTGTTTTGAACTTTTGTGCCAATAATTATCTTGGATTATCATCACATCCAAAAGTCATCGAAGCAGCGCACCGGGCTATCGATTCCCACGGCTATGGGATGAGCAGCGTAAGATTTATTTGCGGCACACAGGATATTCATAAGGAATTGGAAAAAAGATTGTCTGAATTTTTAGGGACAGAAGACACCATACTATATGCCGCTGCATTTGATGCAAACGGAGGTGTTTTTGAGCCTTTATTCAACGAGGCAGACGCGATCATTTCCGACGCATTAAATCACGCAAGTATTATTGATGGGGTTCGTTTGTGCAAAGCACAGCGTTACCGTTATGAACACAACAACATGGCCGATCTCGAAATGAAGTTGCAGGAATCGGCTCATCTCAGGAGCAGGATAATCGTCACCGATGGAAGCTTCAGTATGGACGGGACGATAGCACAATTAGATAAGATTTGTGCTCTTGCAGATAAATATGATGCCATCGTTATGATCGACGAATGCCATTCATCAGGTTTTTTAGGAAAAACAGGAAGGGGCACACATGAGTATCACGGAGTGATGGATAAAATTGATATTATTACGGGTACCCTGGGCAAAGCACTGGGTGGCGCAAGTGGTGGATTCACCAGTGGTCGAAAAGAGATAATTGAGATGCTCCGCCAAAAATCAAGACCCTATTTATTCAGCAATACCCTGGCTCCATCAATTGTGGGCGGTTCTATAGCCGTGTTAAATATGCTTACGGAAACCACTGAATTGAGAGATAAGCTTGAATTCAACACAAAATATTTTCGTAAAAAAATGACTGATGCCGGTTTTGATATTAAGCCGGGAGACCATCCTATTGTGCCGATCATGTTGTATGATGCGGTGCTTGCCCAAACAATGGCGGCCAAACTTCTTGAAGAAGGTGTTTATGTTATTGGTTTCTTCTTTCCTGTTGTAGCTAAAGGACAGGCGAGAATAAGAGTGCAATTAAGTGCCGCGCATGAAGAACACCATTTAGATAAAGCAATTGCTGCATTTACTAAAATCGGCAAGGAACTGGATGTTTTAAAGAAGAAAGTTGCGCAATAAAAGGTGTTCGGGAATTTATACTCAACTGCCTGATGAAAATTGCAAAGGCTGACAAAAACACATATATTTCTTGTTGCGCAAGCGCTGGACATAGTTACTAAAATCCCTTCCCCGGGAAAGTGAGGAGATTTACTATTCCAAGACTTGATTTGGGTCGATTTTCTGAATGTAGCTGTAATATTTTCTGTTAAACGTTATGAAATACAATTATGGCATAGTATTTTCGTTTTCACCTTCGGACGACCACCTTCCAACCCTCCTTTGAATACCAGTTTTAATTCACCTTTTAAAAACTTTAAAAAACAAGTATGAAAAAACTGTTGTTCATCCTGCTTGCAGGATCATTAATCACGATGACCGTAAGCTCGTGTACAACTATGAAGAGAGACTGCAACGGCGTAAGACATGCAAAGCTTAAAAACGGCATTTATTTATAAACGTATTTCACCTCACTTTTTTTGACCCGGTACACACCGGGTTTTTTATTTTGCGGGTAGTTAAGTGCATGGAATTAACTTTGCCAGCAAATTTTTATAAGAGATGAAGTTCAAATTGTTTTTTCTTTCGGTTTCGATATCTTTCTTTTTCTCCTGCTCCTCTAACAATGTTGATGAGGATAAAAGCCTTGAAAAATATTTTACCGAAAATAGGGTAAGAGGATGTTTCGGTTTATATAATAATGCAACCAATCAATTCACTTTTTATAATAAGAAAAGATTTACCGACAGCAGCTATTTGCCTGCATCCACATTTAAGATCGTTAATTCGTTGATTGGTTTGCAAACAGGAGTTATTAGCAGCGACAGTATGGTCATAAAATGGGATGGAGTACAGAGAAAGATCGCTGACTGGAACAAAGACCTGACTATGTATGAGGCTTTCCGTGTTTCAGCGGTTCCATATTACCAGGAAGTGGCAAGAAGGATTGGTAAGGACCGGATGGAATACTGGATGGATACTGTTAATTACGGCGCAGGTTCAAAAGACACTGCGTTCCAAATAAAAACTGCGATAGACACTTTCTGGCTTGATAACACATTAAAGCTCACTCCTGACGAAGAACTCGGGCTCGTAAAAATGTTATACTTCAACCAGCTTCCTTTTTTTAAAACTTACCAGGAGAAAGTAAAAAGGGCAATGTTGTTTGAGAACGAAACAACTTATAGGCTGGCTTATAAAACCGGCTGGGGCAAAAACGAGAACGGAGATCATCTTGCATGGCTCGTTGGCTGGATCGAAGAAAATAATCATCCTTATTTTTTCGTATTGAATTTTGAATCCACGGATATTAATGCAGATATCCCGGCAATACGAATGAAAATACTGAAAGGAATCCTCAAACAACTTGGTTTTTTCGAGGGTAAAATGTAACAATTACTTTCAAAATTTATCAAACGTCACCCCTCTTTCTTTGTTAGTTTTGCAGTAATTGATGCGCTGAAATTTTATGCAATTCTATAGTGAATCATTGACGGAATACAAGCGACTTAAAACTAAAGAAGTTAAGATCGGAGATTTGTTACTGGGCAATTTCCATCCTATCCGTGTGCAGACAATGACTACAACTGACACAATGGATATTTTGGCAACAGTAGAACAATCCATTCGTTGCATTGAAGCCGGCGCTGAATTAGTGCGTATCACTGCCCCCTCAAAAAATGATGCGGAAAACTTGTTGCATATAAAAAATGAATTAAGAAAAAGGGGCTTTTCTACTCCCCTTGTTGCCGATATTCATTTTACGCCCAATGCGGCAGAGATCGCTGCAAGAATTGTGGAGAAAGTAAGAGTGAATCCTGGTAATTACGTTGATAAAAAAAAATTCGAGTTGATCGAATACACAGATGCTGACTATGCCGAAGAGATTGATCGCATTCGTGAACGATTCACTCCATTAATAAGAATTTGCAGGGAATACGGTACGGCCATGCGAATCGGAACCAATCACGGTTCGCTGAGTGACCGTATCATGAGTCGATATGGCGATACACCAATGGGAATGGTTGAAAGCGCCATGGAGTTTTTGCGGGTTGCAAGAAATGAAAGCTATCACAATATTGTGCTGAGCATGAAAAGCAGTAACCCACAAGTAATGGTACAGGCTTATCGTTTGCTGGTAAAAACCATGTTTGATGAATTTGGCGAATGTTATCCATTGCATCTGGGCGTTACCGAAGCGGGCGATGGGGAAGATGGAAGAATCAAAAGTGCCGTAGGTACCGGTACATTGCTCGAGGATGGTTTGGGCGACACGATCAGAGTTTCATTGACTGAAGATCCCGAATTGGAAATTCCGGTTTGTAAGGATCTGGTGAAAAGATATACGGATCGTGAAACAGTAAACGTGAGTCGTGAAATAATTCCTTCAATGGATAAGCTTCCTTATGATCCATTTACCTACCAGCGAAGAGAAAGTTTTGAAGTTGGAAATATAGGCGCGAAACATGTGCCGGTAGTAATTGCTGATTTGAGTAAAATCGAAAAAATTACTTATAAGGATTTGCAACCTGTTGGTTATAGTTATGATGAACCCAGTGATAAATGGAATATCAGCGATACAGCGGCCGATTATATTTTTACGGGTAATCAGCTGCTGGATTTTGCATTGCCTGGAACCCTGAAGGTGATCGTTTATCCTGAAGCATGGACACGGGCAAAAGACAAAACCAAATATTTTCCGATCTACCAGGATAGTGGGTATTCGGCATCCGATATCAAAAGCGATCAACTGAATTTCGTTATGGTTGATTGCTTTAATGATGGTGTTGATTCTTTTATATATCTTGACCAGATAGCAAATGATCCCACGGTTGTTGTTTGCCTTAGCAGCACAAATAAAAATGCAATGCAATCGGTGAGGAGAATGTATGCTGAATTAATGAACCGTGGAATAAAAAACCCTGTAATCAATATTACTGACAGTAACTGGCAGACAGCAGATGAGCATTTAATTCATTTTGCAGCTGAAACAGGCGCATTGTTATTAGATGGCATGGGAGATGGAATTTGTCTGGGAATGACGAAGAAAAGTTATGACCAATTAGCTGCGAGCTATGAACAAATGAATGCAAGCGGAAGAAATTATTCTAACAACTTAACCATTGAACAATTTATTAATAATACTTCGTTTGGAATATTGCAGGCAACAAGAACAAGAATTTCGAAAACAGAATATATCAGCTGTCCAAGTTGTGGCAGAACGCTGTTTGACTTGCAGGAAACAACGGCAAAGATCCGTTCAAGGACCAATCATTTGAAAGGAGTGAAGATTGCAATCATGGGTTGTATTGTCAATGGTCCTGGTGAAATGGCAGACGCTGATTTCGGGTACGTTGGGAGCGGGCCAGGAAAAATCACTCTTTACAGGGGAAAAGAGATTGTAAAAAGAAATGTAAACAGCGAAATAGCGGTAGATGAGTTGATCGGTCTTTTAAGAGAAAGTAATGCGTGGATAGAGCCGTGAGAGTTAAAGGTCAAAAGTCAAAAGTCAAAAGTGAAAAAACGGTTCTGGATAAGTCTTTTTCTTGTTATTCTTCTTATTGACATTGCTGCAATTTATTTTAGAAATGAAATGCTGAGGTATGTTGCTAAGCCGTTGTTGATGCCACTTCTTGTGGTTTATTTTATCCTCAATACAACTACTTTCATTTCACCATTAAAAAAATGGATCGTATTTGCTCTTGTTTTTTCATGGTTTGGTGATGTATTACTCATGTTCGAATCAATGAACCCCGCCTTTTTTATGTTCGGATTAGTTGCTTTTCTCATCGCTCATATTTTCTATATACTATTTTATGAAAACATTATTCGATTGGAGAATCTCAAAAAGAATTATTGGTGGTTTATTCCGGTACTCATTTATTATGTTTCACTAATTTATATTTTATCACCTCTTCTTGGCGATATGAAACTCGCGGTTCGCATTTATGGGATTGTGATCAGCTATATGTTAATACAGGCATTACAAACCGGCATGATAAAGGATCGGTATGCTGCAGGATTGATGATTGCTGGAGCTATTTTGTTTATTACTTCAGATTCATTACTTGCTATCAATAAGTTTTATAGTTCATTTGACTATGCTGGTATTGCGATAATGTTTACTTATGGAATAGCCCAGTTGCTGATTACTCTTGGAGCCGTGCGATATCTTACTTCAGTATCAAAACAATAAATTTGCTGAATAGAATTGCAGCATACAATAGTGCGGATATTCCGATGGAAGATTCAAAGGCAACAAAAGATTAATAGTAAAACAAATGTCGGGCACATAATAATTACAACATGCGACAAACAGATTTCCTTGTTATCGGTTCGGGTATTGCAGGGCTTACTTATGCGTTAAAAGTAGCCGAACAGTTTCCAGATAGAAAAGTATTGGTGATGACCAAGGCCGCAGCCGATGAAACCAATACTAAATATGCACAAGGTGGTATTGCAGTAGTAAATGATCTTGAGAATGACAGCTACGAGAAACATATTGATGATACACTAATTGCCGGTGATGGATTATGCAATGAAAAGGTAGTCGAGATTGTGGTAAAGGAAGGACCGGAAAGAGTAAACGATATAATTGAATGGGGTGCCCGATTTGATAAAGAAACCGATGGTGGTTATAAACGTGGCCGGGAAGGTGGTCATTCTGAATTCAGGATACTTCATCATAAGGATATTACCGGCTGGGAGATGGAAAGAGCGTTATTGGATGCAGTAAGCAAACAGCAAAATATTGAGTTTATCAAACATTGTTTTGTTATTGATATTATCACGCAGCACCATCTTGGTTATTTGGTTACCAAAGCAACTCCCGATGTAGAATGTTATGGCGTCTATGTATTAAATCTCGAAACAAATCAAATAGAAAAAATTCTTTCCAAGATCACGCTGATGGCAACAGGTGGCAATGGCCAGGTCTACAGAACCACTACAAATCCATCTATCGCTACCGGGGACGGCATATCAATGGTATATCGTGCCAAAGGAAGAATTGAAAATATGGAATTCATTCAGTTTCATCCAACCGCATTGTACGAGCCGGGAGTTGGTGGCCAGGCATTTTTAATTACAGAAGCTGTTCGTGGTGATGGTGGTATTCTTCGAAATAAGGATGGCGAAGCCTTTATGCAGCGATATGATGAACGAAAAGACCTGGCGCCAAGAGATATTGTTGCAAGAGCAATTGACAGCGAAATGAAAAGAACAGGTACTGAACATGTGTGGCTCGACTGTCGTCATTTCAATAAGGAGAAGTTTATTGAGCATTTTCCGAATATTTATCAAAAATGTTTATCGATCGGGATTGATGTTGCCGAACACATGATCCCGGTAGCGCCGGCGGCGCATTATAGTTGTGGTGGAATAAAAACCGATGAATGGGGACGAAGCAGCATCAATAATTTATATGCTTGCGGTGAATGCGCGTCTACCGGTTTGCATGGGGCCAATCGGCTTGCCAGTAACTCGCTGCTTGAAGGCCTTGTTTTTGCTCACCGCTGTTCTATTGATGCGGCAGAAAAAGTAAATGCAATTTCTTTTCAAAATAACATTCCTGATTGGAATGCAGAAGGAACATCACAACCGGGTGAAATGATCCTTATCACACAAAGCTTGAAAGAACTTCAATTGGTGATGAGTGATTATGTCGGTATCGTTCGTAACGATATTCGTTTGCAACGGGCGTCGCGTCGTCTCGATCTGTTATGGGAGGAAACCGAACAATTGTACCAGACAACCACCGTTTCTCCACAACTACTTGAACTCAGAAATATGATCACTGTCGGTTATTTAATCGTAAAGGGTGCCAGCTTCCGCAAAGAAAGCCGCGGTCTGCATTACAATACTGACTATACAGGCAAGAGTGAACTGGTACAGAATATTGTGTTATGATATTTTTATTTAGCCGGCTTTTGTCCCGATAGCTATCAGGAAACTTTCGTTGCGACGCACACGCTGCCCTGAGCGAAGCGAAGGGTTCTTATCTTTGCTCATGTACTATCTCGTTTACGGATTTCTTTATTTGATCTCCTTATTGCCATTGTCGCTCCTTTACCTGATTTCTGATTTTATTTATTTCGTCTTGTATTATGTTATGGGGTACCGAAAGGAAGTTGTCATGGGAAACCTGCTGCAGGCTTTTCCTGAAAAAACAGAAAGGGAAAGAATAGCTATTGCAAAAAAATTCTATAAGAACCTTACTGATATGTTTTTGGAGACGATCAAGATGATATCTGTGTCAAATAAGTTTATTGCCAGGCGGTTTACGGCAAACTGGGAATTGATCCAGAGTCTTGAACAAAAAGGTAAAAGTGTACAGGTGCACCTCGGTCATAATTTTAACTGGGAATGGGGCAACTCAATATTGACAAATTACACCACATTCAATTTTTTGGCTGTCTATATGCCGATAACAAATAAAATTTTCGAAAGATTATTTTATAAGTTACGAACCCGTAATGGTGCCATTTTTTTACGTGCTACCTCTATGCGGGAAGAATTTTTACCCTATAGAAATAAGCAATACTTACTTGGTTTGATAGCTGATCAAAGCCCGGGAGATCCCGCGAATGCATGGTGGTTTAATTTTTTTAACATACCAACAGCGTTTTTAAAAGGACCCGCCAAGGGCGCTATGTTAAATGATACCGCAGTTGTGTTTGCATTTATCCATAAACCACGACGTGGATTCTATGAAGCCGTTTTTGAACTTGCAACAGAAGATCCAGCTGCATTCACGGGGCAGGAGCTGACGGAAAAATTTGTGGTTTACCTGGAGGAAGTTATCCGGCAATATCCCGATATGTGGCTGTGGAGCCACCGTCGCTGGAAATGGAGTTGGAAACCGGAGTATGGCCAAATAATTAAATAAAAGAGCCCCCGCTAGAAAGCAGGGGCCGTTTTTCATCACTACACAAAACTACTCAGTTTTAAGTCTTTTTCTTTTTCAACTGGAGATAATCCAGGAAGTAAATCACTTTAAGTGAAATATTATTATTCTGATCGGCTTCCATGGTATTGCCGAAGTTCTTGAAATAGCTTTCTTCTACTACATCGGTATAGTCAAACACGGCGTTTTTCCACACCACATTTATAAAACTCCCGGGAGCAAATTGCCAGGTGTAGACCATATCGAGATTAAAGAAGTTTACATTTTGATCAGTGTTTGTCGTAAATGTGGAATTGGGCTTTAGCGAACCATCACTTTGCTGTAGTGTAAAAAATTCTTTATTATCGACACTGCTATAATAATGACGGATACGAAGATTTATACCCATCATGTTCGTGAAATTATATTTAGCCGTTAAGGTATTTTCTACCGTTTTTACACCTCTTCTTGCAAAGATGATCTGTGTATTATCAGACCATGTATAGCCTATGTTATTGAAACGTGGGTTCAACCCCAACCGGTGATTCAGGGAAAACTTGTTGCTAAAACGATAAGTATGTCCAAGTATCCAATCTATATTTAGCTGGTCGTAGAAGTTGAAATAATTTCGAACTGCCAGCTCTGAAAACCCCGAATATTTTTTTGAATAATTCGTCTCAAACCATGCTCCGCCGGATAAACTTGAACCTCTTCGGAAAAACCATCCTGTTGTGCGGGGTTCATAAAAATCATTTTGATAGGGTGTATAATTCCAAAAACTTCCAAACCATAATAATTTTTTGGTTTGAACATGACCATTGAAATTAAAATTTGAGCGTTGATATTTTTGATCAATACTACCGATAGGCGTAAATAAATGGCTTGTATAGACATTGAAATTTATTCCTATCCTATTATAAAAGCCCTTCGGTTTCGTCCACCGATAGCCAACCCATGCATTATGATCAAGAAAATTATTATTCGTAAAGTAACCAAGATCATTACTGCTGAATTTTGTATCTGTTAGTTCCTGCGATACAGTAAAGTTGAATCTGCCGCTAATTTTACCAAAATATAGTTGCTGATTGTAACCGGTTTTTGTATCACCATTTGTTTCATAACCTACGAGGTTGCTTATTGCCGCTTTACCGCCTACATTCCACATGTTTTTCTTATTATTAAAATCAAAAAGTGCGGCAGTTACATTTGCATCATAATCATTTCCGCTTCTCCATACGTTAGTATTTACAAGTGATACACTTGAATTGTTTTTTAAACTTTGGTTCAGCACGAAAATATTATAATTGGTCAGCGGGTTCGTCTCATATTTCCAGCGATCCTTTGTATTCACATCTTCGATAGTTGCATATTGGGGTTTTGTAATGGCATTCAAAACACCAATACCCAGGCCTTTTTGTGTTCTTCCTGATATTTTCGAAGCATTGATCAGTTTTGACTCCGTTGGATTTTTGATCACTGTTTCATCGGGTGCGGCAACGCTATACGCGTCATATAGATGAATAGGAGTGCCGCCAATTCTTCTTGAGTAAAATAGATTCCCTTTACTGAATAATTCTGTTCCTTCGGTAAAGAAGGGTCTGTATTCATTGTATTTTACTTCAAACGGAGTGAGGTTCAATACATGGTTATCACTTTGCACCTGGCCAAAATCAGGGATCAACGTCACATCCAGCGTAAAAGCCTGGTTGATTCCATATTTCACATCCATGCCCCCATTAAAGCTTGTTGTTGTGTTTTCCAGACCGGGTTTATTATGCGGATAATGATTTGCATATACAGAGAAATAAGGTGAGAACTGTAAACGTAAAGGTGGTTTGATATTCGTTATACCTGTCCACAAACCTTCCTGTGTAAGAAAGCCATTGACATTTATATCAACTGGATTCCATGTCGATTGTTGTTCTGTCTTCCTGCGACGACGCGTGATATTCATTCCCCAGTTTTGTACATCTTTTTTTCCAAACCGTATTGCAGAATACGGAATGAACATTTCAAAGCTCCATCCATTATCATGAATAACGGCGCCGCTTTTCCATACCGCATTCCATGTAAAATCTTCGCCTCCATTATTCCCTCCGGGCGACATTTTAGCATCCCATTGTTCATTCAGTGGAGTAACAAAATATTCAAAGCCATTCAGTTTGTCATAATATGTATCGAAAATGATCCCTACATAATCATTAGCACCAAAACCATCGCGGCCTGATAGTTCTCTTGCAATGCTGTCTTTTGTTCTTTCATAACAAAAGCCACCAAAATAGATTCCTTCATCATCATACATCAGGTAAGCCTCAGTTCGAACATCATGCGCCTCCACAGCACCCATCTTTGGACGAAATTCAACAAGATTAGTCATGAGGGGGGCATCTTTCCATGCAGCGTCATTAAGTAAGCCATCAATCTTTACGACCTGCGTCGTTCTTTTAGCGGGTAATTCTTTAGGAGGAGGAGCCTGGGCCTTTACAACCAGGGAAAGAAATAAAATGCCCACCAGAGCAAAGTTGGTTTTGTGGTTCATGGTTATACAGTTACAACTAAACGAACTGAGACCTCGATTTGTTACACGTTAAAATGTTTTTGTTACTAAAACATTCGTAGAATAAAAATAATGGCAGAAGAAGAAGGAATCCGAATCAATTAGTTGAATGGCATTTCCTACTTGACGAGTGGTTAAAATCAGGGGCGTTAACTTTTCATTAGGAAAATAAAAGAGCCGATGCAGGATCGGCTTTTTAAAATGCAAATGCAATACTAATTAAGCACACTTTTTTCCTTCACGATCTCAACCTTTTCCTGTTCTTTAATAGCATTCCAACCACCAGCGATATTGCGAAGATTATGTATACCCTGGCGTTTTAATAATGAACACGCAATCACACTCCGATAGCCGCCTCCACAATGCACATAAAGATTATGTCCATCTTCAATATTTGCCATAGTACCCGGATCGATCATCTCATTAAGAGGTAAGTTAACAGCACCCGGTAAATGACCTTCTGCAAATTCATTTTCTTTTCTTACATCAAGGACGATAAGATTTTCGTCAAACTGCTGATCCATTAAAAGCTCATCAGCTTCGACTTCAACAATAATATCGACTTTTTCACCTGCTTCTTTCCAGGTATCAAAGCCCCCTTTGAGATGGCCATCAATTTTTTCAAAACCAACTCTTGCTAATCGTATGATTGTTTCTTTTTCTTTTCCGGGCTCAGTTACAAGCAGTATCGATTTATCAAAAGGCAAAAGGCTGCCGGCCCATTCGGCAAACCGGCCATTCAAGCCGATATTTATTGCGCCGGGTACAAATCCTTTTACAAACTCTGTTTCAGCTCTTGTATCAAGAATGATAACATCGTCATTTATCAGGTTCTTAAATTCATGAACGGAAAATCCCTTTAATCCCTGTTCCAGCACTTCGTCAAGACTTTCATATCCTTCTTTATTTATTTGGGCATTGATAGGAAAATATTGCGGAGGGGCAACTATGCCATCCGTTACAACTTTTATAAATTCTTCTTTTGTTTTGGCTTCCAAAGCGTAGTTATGTTTCTTTTGCTCACCGATAGTACTGAAAGTCTCTTTGCCCAAATTCTTTCCGCAACTGCTGCCTGCACCATGAGCAGGATAAACAATCACGTCATCTGCTAACGGAAGTAATTTATTATGAATACTGTCATACATCATCCCAGCCAGATCCTGCATAGTAAGATGAGCTCCCTTTTGTGCAAGGTCAGGGCGACCCACATCCCCAACGAATAATGTATCTCCTGTAAATACACAATGATCTTTTCCTTTTTCATCTTTCAGCAAGTAGCACGAGGATTCAAGGGTATGACCAGGAGTATGGAGCACCTCAATCGTAATCTTACCGACCGAAAATTTTTCACCATCCTTAGCCACATGTACTGGAAATTTTGTTTCGGTGTTTGGCCCATAAACGATTGGGGCGCCGGTCACCTTACCGAGATCAATATGCCCACTTACAAAATCTGCATGAAAATGCGTTTCAAAAATATATTTGATCTTGCTCTTGCGTTCATTCGCCAAATGGAGGTATTCATCAATATCACGAAGCGGATCAATAATAGCAGCTTCGCCATCGCTTTCGATATAATAAGCCGCTTCACTCAGGCAACCGGTATATAACTGTTCTATATACATATTTTAAATTTGATGCAAAGATAATTGAGATAAAAGAAGCCATGAAAGTAAATGAAAATATTAACATGGATCACTTGCTATTCAAGCAATTCACTGACAAACTTATTGAGATCCAGCAATCTTTGCCTGTTTACTGAATAATAAATAAATTTTCCTTCGCGTTTTGTTTTTACAAAGCCCGTTCTTCTTAAAATAGCAAGTTGTTGGGATGCCACTGCCTGCTCAAGGAGTAAATGTTCGAAAATTTCGGTTACGGTCACTCTTTCTTTCTCACCGATATATCTTAAAATTACTTGCCGCAATTTATGATTAACAGACCTCAGGATTATAGCAGCTTTCTTGATGTCAAGTGTATCAATTTTCAACTCGGGTTCCGATGGTGTTGCCGGGATGATAGTAAGAGAATAGCTATTCATGACAAGTTGTTGGTTGGTGTTAGGATGATCAAAAGTAACATTTAGTAAAAGATCATTTCGCCGGCGTATAAAATTCTTTCAGGTATAAAGGTTCAGCATAAGCAAGTTCAGCAAATTCTTTTTGTCTGAATTTATCTTCTGATAATGAAACCATGTATGAAGCATCTGTATCGATTAAAATAAAAAGAGCGTTTTTATTTTTTTTGATTGATCGAAACTTATTACTCCCATTTCCAAAAAAACAGATGCTGTGTTTTGATAACTCTTCGTCAAAGCTTTTTTCATTCAATGTAATGGCGGCTGGTTTTTTTATTGTTTGTAAATCTTTTGAATACATCGCTGTAAAAACCTCCATGCGTCTTGCGTCGATCATCGGGCATAGCAAATCAGCGTCTTCATTTTTTGCAGCATTGGCCATCACCTCCAACGTATTCAAAACGATCATTGGCTTAGCCAATGCATAACAAATTCCTTTGACCGTTGCCATTCCAATTCTTAAACCAGTGTAGGAGCCTGGCCCACCCGTTACGGCAGTTGCATCGATCGTTTTTAGTTCCAGCGAATTTTTCTCAAAAACTTCTTTGATAGCAAGGTGCAGCCATGCAGCATGATCTTTTTGCTTTTCGTTTTTAACGATCGACAAAACTTCAGCATCTTTGGCAAGACACACAGAGGCAGAATCAATAGCTGTGTCGATATTTAATATGAGTGCCATTTATTTTTCCGCTTCTTTTATCAATAGCGTTGCCGGCAGGTATCTTTTTTCAGTTAAGCTTAACTCACGGAGAAGATTTGCAATATTCTTTAACCCGATTTTTTTGCCCCATTCAAACGGCCCGTAGGGATAATTTGTTCCCAGTTTCATTGCAATATCGATCTCTTCTTTTGTGCTTACATTTTCTTCCAAAGCAAACCAGGCTTCATTAATGATCATACTCACAACTCTTACCGAAATAAAGCCCTTTATATCAGGAACCCACTCTGTTTTTTTATTCAATAAACTCAAGATTTTTTCCGCATCTTTCTTATTTGTTTCATTCCGGCATGCCACTTCTGCGATATTTCTTTTCAAAAAACCCGGCCATGCATTTATACGAATAAAAGGCAAATCAATTTCTGAAATAGTTTTAGCGATCGAATTAACAAAAATGATTTTTCGTAGAAAACTTTTTAAATGAACGACATCATATTTATTTTCTTCAAATAACAGATCCATTATTGCATCGGCATCCGGATATAATGAGAAGTCTTTTGAAGAAGTTATCCAGTCAATTTTACAATTATCATTAATTCCTGCAGATAAAAGCTCTTCCCTTTGTTGTTCATTAGCAAATACCACCAACCTCATACATTATTTTTTGCAAAGAAAGGGCATAAACCTAAATTCGTTATCCTTAAATGAGATAAATGGAGAAACAGATAATTAATACACCAACCGCACCGGCCCCTATAGGGCCATACAACCAGGCAATACTTGCCGGCGATATACTTTTTATTTCCGGACAGATCTGCATTGATCCGGATACCGGCACATTAAAGAAACAGGATATACAGGAAGAAACTCACCAGGTGATGCACAATCTCCGCGCTATCCTTACCGCATCAGATATGGGTTTTCATAATGTGGTAAAGACAACAATATTTATAACCGATATGAATCGTTTCTCTGAAATTAATGAAGTGTATGGAAAATACTTTGCTGATATATTTCCTGCAAGAGAGACAGTCCAGGTTTCAGCATTGCCAAAATTTGTGAATGTGGAGATCAGTATGATTGCTGTAAAATGACCCCCCCTGTCCTCCGCCCGAGGCGGAGAGACTTAGGTTGAAAAGCCCAATAGAGAATGAAGAAATTATCGACGTAATTTATTTTTTATTCCAGGCGTCGTTACATCTATTTAGCTTATGTTGCGTCGCACTCTTCAGGGTGCTTATCGCTAATCATCATAATCAATTACCTTATGCGCCGGCTTGTCCAAATGCTCTTATTGAAACCAATTTTGTGGTTCTCAAGAAAATTTACTTCCCGTCCGGAGCGATCAAGAATATTCAAAGCCTTGTCAGATTTATTCAGAAATATAAAGGAGGAACCGGGAAAGAAAGGAATCATCCTTACACTCAAGGAGAATAGCCGCATTATTGTTTTTTCCGATCATCATCGCGGCGCAAAGAACGGCGCTGATGATTTTATGAAAGCTGAAGGCAGCTACCTGATTGCTCTTGATCATTATTTTAATCATAAATTCCAGCTTATAAGTCTGGGAGATTGCGAAGAGCTTTGGGAAAACACTCTGGCTAGTGTAAAAAAAAATAACTCCCAAACCTTCGAAGCTGAAAAAAAATTTGTTTTACGGGACAGGTTTTTTAAAATTTTTGGCAATCATGATCTTTATTGGGACAACAGCCCCATGGCAATGCAGCAGTTAAAAACAATTTACGGAAAGAAACTTCGTGTCTTTGAAGGGGTTATTCTTGAAGTAGACGATGAAAATAAAAAAAGCTTTAATCAATCGATAAAAAACAATCCGGGCAAGAACGCACGTACTGATCCCTTTTCGTTTCTCAAAAAAAGTTCAAGTGCAGATAATGAAGCTTTGCCAACTGCCGATTGCCCCTTGACCATTTTCCTCACACATGGTCACCAGGGCGATGCCAGCAGTGATGGCAACTGGTTCAGTAAATTTTTTGTGTCAAATATCTGGGCGCCACTGCAATCTTATTTACGGATAAATTTCAATACACCGGCTTACGATGAAGATCTAAAAACAGCACACAACCTCATTATGTATGAATGGTCAGCAAAATATAAAAACCTGGTGTTGATCACAGGTCACACTCATCAACCCGTTTTTGAATCACTGACACACCCGGAAAGATTATATAAAAAACTTGGTGATGCGATCAAGGCTAATCTTTCCGAAGAAGCAAACAAAATTGAGCAGGAAATAAAAAGAAGAGGCAGGGATTATAAAACAACCCCTGCGCAGTATCTTGATATAAAACCATCTTATTTCAACTCCGGCTGTTGTTGCTTCCGCGATGGTGATATCACCGGCATAGAGATCACTTATAAAAAGATCTCATTGGTAAAATGGAGTCTTGCCAAAAACAGGGAAGTGCTGGAGGAAATTTCGCTTGATAAATTGCAGGCATTACTCTAATTGCGAATTGTAGATTATGCATGATAGAAGCCGTACAATAATTAATGATCTCATCAACACTTCACCGTCTTCTTTTTCTTGCCAATATATCCTTTTGCTTCCATCTTTTTTATATAATCTGCAGCTGATGGAACTTTACAGGCTGTTCCCTCCATATCAACATAAACATCTCCTATTTTTCTTGCAATTTCAATGGCATCTTTCGTTAGCTCTTTTACATAGCCGCCAACACCGATCACAAAGCCATTCATTGTATAACGAACACGATTAGGCGCAGCATGAATATTCTTCACAATTCGCTGCAACAGTTTCTTAATTGTCGCCATATTAAGTTCATTATCGGGTTTCATAGCAATAACGCCTGATAACGTATTCCACCCTGTTGAAGCAATATTTTCCTTTGGCGAATCGATCCACTTCATCCCCAGTTCCCAGCCATAGTCACTTTCGGCTGCCACCCATGCCACGGTGTATTCACTGATGCCCTTGCTTGTCGATCTTTCGGCCCATTGTTGAATATCTTTCCTGCTCATTTTTGATTCATCGGCAATAAGACCGGCGAGGTACATGGCGTCGTAGTTACCGGTTGAATAGAGCTCCATTGAGAGTTCATGATCTTTCTTTACTTTTTTCTGAATTATTTTCAGATCAGCAACCTTTACACCATACATGGGTTCACTGTTCCCATGATTCTGAAAAATTTTTCTTATCGATTCAGAACCTTTCTTTTCAAGTTCTTTCATCACTTGCTCTTTGGTCATTACATGATTTTTTATCTGTTAGAAAAAATTTGCTGGTTCATTTCGTAGTTACTCCACCCATTGCTGTAAAAACGCTGTCAACAGGTTCCCATAATTCGATCTTGTTTCCTTCATTATCCATTATGTGAACAAACTTTCCGTATTCATACACCTGGATATTATCTACTATGCTTACCCCATTATCCCTGAGTTTCTTTACCAATCCTTCGATATTATTTACCCTGTAATTGATCATGAATTCCTTATCAGAGGGTTTAAAGTAATCACTTGTTTCATCGAAAGATGACCATCTAAGATAATTGATCTCTTCAGGCCTGTTAGCATTTCTGACCTCAAATGGTGAACCCCACTCATCGATCGCCAATCCTAAATTTTTACCATACCATTCGTTCGTGGCTTTGGGATTTTTGGAATAAAAGAAGATGCCGCCAATCCCAGTGACCCGCGGCGTTGTGGTATCTTTTATTTGATCTGCAGTCATAAAAAATTTTTGAAGGGTTATTAATTCAGGCAATCGCAGTTTTACTTCTGCGTAGCGTCAGTGAAGAAATAATTGCAACGATAAAACCAATGATAAATACAGTTCCGCCCATTAATAGGAATTGAAACAGAGGGTTTGAGAACATCTCTTTTTCTTTCTCTGCTTTTTTGATCGCTGCATCGAGCTTATCGGCTGCAACAGATTTTCTTAGATCCTCTATGTACTTGGAGTAATAATCCTCTTTCCAGGTTGGGTTGAGGACCTCTGTATAAAGGATATCGAAAAGTCCAAAAGCCACCGCCGGAATTAGGACGATCAACACCCCGATCTTCAAACCCTGGCTAAAACTCAGATAGCCTCCATTTACCCGATCGCGGAAATGACGGATACCCAAAAAAATAAAGATCATTGCCAGCAGGATACTTAGGTAGCCGGCCGCTTCCTGTAAGCCCTGGCCCAGATTTTTTAGGAGGAAGAAAACGCCCCATGACAGCCCAACAATAGTTAATGTGGCATAAATGCCGTAGCGATAAACAGTTGATTTCATAATTAAAAGTTTTATGCAAACTACTGCAGCAAAGAACTTTTCTTTTCATCCGAAAGCATGAAATAGCTCATTCCTTCGTTGGAAAACAATGGTCCTGCAGCGTACTACGCTACAATTTTCAGTTTTTTAGCTGCCTGGACGGCTTGCGTTCTTCGTTTTGCATCCAGCTTAAAAAGAATATTGGAGACATGCGTTTTCACCGTGCTTTCAGACAGAAATAAATGCTCTGCAATTTCCTGGTTGCTTAATCCGTCTGCCATTTTTACAAGTACATCATGTTCCCGTTGAGTAAGTCCCACTTTTTTGATCTGGTCATAGTCTATGCCTTGTGTCGAAACTAATGGTTCACTACTATTCCCGGACGTTTTTTTCTGTGCCTGGTTGTTAAAGTAAAGGCCAACAAAAAAGAAGATCAATGCCACAATTGCTACGATCACCTCCAATCTTACATTGCCTTTGGTAAAATTTACTTCGCCGATCTTGAACAAGACCAGCAAGCAAAGAATAAGTAATCCAAAACCAATAATGACAGCTCGCATTGTAATTGCAAATTATAAAAAAACCCTCCTGTTCGGAGGGCTTTTTTATCAAAAAGGTTTTTCCTTCATTTTATTATTATTTCGATTCACATCGGGTAGCTTTTTGTCAGGGTCAAGTATTACATCCGTCACATTGCTTGTTGTATTTACATGGAATGTCCATGTCGAGCCACGCTGCCAGACCTCTACGGGGAGTTTCAGATCGTGGATTTTTCCATTCTCTTCTTTTATCTGGATCAAAACCGGCATTGGCATTTTCTCCAGGTTTTCAATAGTAATATTCACTCCATTACTCGGATCATTGCGGATATATTTTACATCTTTTAGCGATTGATCCAGCTTCCACGTATTCAGCACCCATCCGCGCCAAAACCAACCCAGGTCTTCGCCTGAAACATTTTCCATAGTATGAAAGAAATCCCATGGGGTAGGATGTTTGAATGCCCAACGGTTTATAAATTCACGGAAGGCCAGATCAAACCGATCTGCTCCAAGCACTACTTCACGCAAGGCATTTAACATGATCGATGGTTTTTCATAAGCTGCAATACCAAGATCGTTCTGCCCGATCACATCCGGCGCATTGAATAATCCATCCATATCATCCTTAAAAACATAATTAGTGAGATCGCCCGAAAAAAATGACGCTGAGGCAAACTCTCCGTTATTAAATTCGTCCGTCGAAAGACCATTAATAAACGTATTAAAGCCTTCATCCATCCATGCATATTTTCTTTCATTATTACCAACGATCATGGGAAACCAGGTATGACCAAATTCGTGATCAGTAACGCCCCATAAGCCACCACCACTTGCCGTATAACCACAAAACACGATGCCGGGGTATTCCATACCACCAACGATTCCGGCAACATTCGTGGCAGCAGCATAAGGATACTCAAACCATTTTTTTGAATAATGTTCGACGGAACCTTTTACAAACTCAGTACTACGTTGCCATCCATTTTTCTTTATACTTTCAACAGGATAAGCACTGATGGCCATTGATTTCTTGCCACTGGGCAAATTAATTTTGGCTGCATCCAGCACAAATGCTTTTGAGGCACCCCATGCCACATCTCTGGCATTAGCAATCTTAAATTTCCATGTGCAGTTTGGTTTAGCCGGTCTTGATGATGCGTCCCTTATTTCTTTTTCACCACGGATGACCACTGTCTTATCACTGTTCTTTGCCTCAGCCCATCTTTTTTGCTGCTCTGCTGTATAGCAATCCTGCGGATTCAATAACTCGCCTGAACCAACAACGATCAGATCAGATGGTGCCGTGATGGTATATTCCAGGTCTCCGTATTCAAGGT
This sequence comes from Chitinophagaceae bacterium, assembly GCA_025923075.1. Classification (GTDB taxonomy): domain Bacteria; phylum Bacteroidota; class Bacteroidia; order Chitinophagales; family Chitinophagaceae; genus VBAS01. The sequence continues at coordinate 14,429 of JAICGN010000009.1, read as the reverse complement.
AAAACTCTCCTTGCCCGATATAAGGCAAGGTGTTCCAACCCTGGATATCATCATATACACATAAGCGGGGAAACCACTGTGCTACTTCGTAGACTATTCCATTTTTTGTTTTTAATCTTCCCATGCGGTCGGTTCCATACTCAGGCACCGTAAATTCAAAACTGATCTTCAATTTTATTTTATTGCCGGAAGCTTTTAATGCATCATTCAACCACACTTGCATTCTTGTATCTGTTACAATATACTTTGGAGTATACGGCTTTGCTGCGTCAACACTTATTGATTTTATCACTTCTCCTTCGGTAAATTTTGTATTTGCCCAACGACCACCTGCTTGTGTGGTAGTTGCCGAGCCACGGGAATCCTCACGGTAAATATTCTGATCGAGCTGTAGCCATAGGAATTTTAAATTATCCGGGCTGTTATTAGTGTAAGTAATCTCAACGTCACCAATTACTTTGTGAGAACCTGTGTCGAGTGTTGCGTTGATCTTATAATCAGCACGGTTCTGCCAGTACTTTGGTCCCGGTTCACCACTTGCACTGCGAAAATCATTTCCGGGGTAAGGATAGAATTGAGGATAAAATGCTTCTTTGTTATCATATTTTGTTACCTGCGCATATTGCGTTACAGCAATTACTGATAAAATAAATCCAACAATAACTTTCTTCATGTAGATATTTTTTAAAATCGGCGTGTAATATAATTTAAATCGATAAGAATGAACATACCGTTTAAAAAACCAATCCATGGTTAGGGGAAAACTGATTCAGCTATGGCGATGCTTTCGGGTTTTCCAACGTCCACGAACCTATCCCCGGTATGATCAAAACCAAAAATTAGATGCTCAGCGGCTAAAGCGAGGTATACATCAATAAGTGAAAATTTTCCTAAGAATTCCTTTTCTTCCATTAATCTGAAAACATCATATTCAAAAACAACCACACAACTATAGGCTTTTTCGATAATAGTGTCTTTTATTCCTTCCCCTTGTTGGAAGGATAAGATGGGGCCTTTTTCTTCTCCGGTTGTTGCATTTCTCCAGCCCCAAAGGCGATCCGTTTCATCAAACAAAAGATAGCGGGAAGTTTTTCTTTGTGTAACGCCAAATGTGACCAATGCTTTTTTTTCAGTGTGAAATGCGATCAGCTTATTTATATCAAGATCGGTAAGAATATCTGCGTTGCAGGTTATGAATCTTTCACCCGGGATAAAAAATTCTTTTGCTTTCAATAAACCGCCTCCAGTTTCAAGCACCTTATCCCGTTCATCACTTATCGTGATTTTACTTCCCCATCCTTTGCTTTTTATGATAGCCTCAATCAGCTGATCAGCGAAATGATGAACATTGACAACAACATCTTTAATTCCGTATTGTTGTAAATACTCAATGTTTCTTTGCAGCAATGATTTATTATTTACAATTGCAAGAGCTTTTGGATACTTATCAGTCCATGGTTTAAATCTTGTGCCGAGCCCGGCGGAAAAAATCATTGCCTGCATACCCCCGGCCCCTAAAGGGGAGTTGGCATCCCTATTTTTCATTTTTCTTTTTTAATAAGAAATTTTCAATCTCAAGAACAACGAGTTCTGATTTTTTTTCTACCGTTTCATTTGAAAATCTTAACACGAATAATCCATCGTTCTGTAATGTGCTTTGTCTTTGCCCATCATTGATTTTAACTTCAAGCATATCATGTATCGGACCATCTACTTCAATAACCAATTTTATAGCATGACAATAAAAATCAAGTATATAATTTGAATATAGATGTTGCCTGCGAAATTTGTAACCCAATGGCTTCGTTTTTAAGTATCCCCATAAGATGGTTTCAGCATGCGTGGCATTATTTCGAAATTCTCGTGCCCTTTGGTATAGCGGCTTAATTGCGCCGGCATGCATTTTTTTTTCCATAATTTTTTAAAGTTTCATTACTCCCCTTTAGGGGTTGGGGGTATTGATCCATTTCTTTTCGTCCTGAATGTGATGCTTTAGCTCAATTTTCACCTTGAACTTATTTTTTAAATGCCTTGCCAACGCATCGGCCGCATATACGCTGCGGTGTTGCCCGCCGGTACAGCCGAAGCTGATCATCAAACTTTCAAAATCTCTTTTGAGGTAATCTTCAACAGTAATATCTACAATATCAAACACGCTGTTGAGAAAGTCATTCATTTTGGTTTGTTGTTCAAGGAAATCTATTACTGATTTATCACGACCGGTTTGTGATTTGAATTCTTCGATCCTTCCCGGATTCAAAATGCCGCGACAATCAAAAACGAACCCGCCACCATGCCCCGTGCTATCATCAGGCAATCCTTTTTTATAGGAGAAGCTATTGATCTTTATTATTAATGGCGTTTTCTCATTTGCCTGCAGGGGAGTAAACTGCTGAATGATCTCATCATCTACGCAGATATCAAGCACCTTTTTAAATTCAGGCAATGAAATTCCGATGCTTTGATGGTTTATAAACCATTTTAAATTGGTTAATGCCAAAGGAATGCTTGTTAAAAAATGTGCTTTGCGTTCAAATAAACCACGAAAACCGTATGCACCCAGTACCTGCAGCAGGCGGATCATTACATAACCATTGTACTGGCTTTTAAAAACTGTTTTGTTGACCTTCGATCCAATTATTTTCTCCAAAGCAATGATATAATCATTCAATAGCCTTTCTTTCCATTCATCATTTAAGTTTGCTCTTGCCTGCCAAAGCATACTTGCCACATCATATTGCGGGGCTCCTTTCATTCCGCCCTGGTAATCTATAAAGTGTATAGCCTCTCCCTTTCCCCCTCCTGAGGAGGACATGGGTGAGGTTACCATGATATTCCTGCTTTGAAAATCGCGGAACATGAAATATTTATACTCGGTATGAGTTAAATAATTACTCAGCGCTTCAAAATCATCGATCAGTTTTTGTTTGTCATATGGTTTTCTTAGTGCATCTAAAAAATAATATTTGAAGTATAACAGATCAGCCATGATCGCCTGTCTGCCAAAGTCTTTATTTGTAAGGCAGCGATCATAGTCAAGTCCTGCATCGCCTTTTACTTGAAGCATTGCAAGTGTTTGCAAACTTTTTTGGAAAAGTTTATAGATCTCATCGGTATAGCCTTCAGATTCTAGCCTGTCAATTAGTGAGATATCACCAAAATCTTCCTGCAGGTAAAACATACGATCATCACTGATGGCAAGGATATTTGCCACAGGTAGTTGTTTGCGGAAGAAATTCTCAGAGAAATAAAAAAAAGTTTCATTTTCTTTTATATTAGCCCCATACGTGGCAATAACACTAGGACCGCCCTGTTCATGAATGCGAAAATATCTTCTTTCACTGCCTGACCGCGGGAGTACGTCAATAGAAACCGCTTCCTTTCCGCGCCATTTTTCATATAGTTGAAGCGTAGATTCGATGATCTGCTGCATGTGGCAAATGTAATAAACCCCACCCAAACCTTTGAAAGGAATGCTTTTGGAGGAGTTTGAAATCAATAGCTTGTGTCACTAACAGGCATTAGCTTTTTCGTCTATTTTTGTAGTTCGATGGCATACAGCCCAAAAAATAAAGTCAGGATAGTTACTGCGGCTTCGTTATTTGACGGGCATGATGTTGCAATTAATATTATGCGACGGATCATGCAATCAAAAGGAGCAGAGATCATTCATCTTGGGCACAATCGTTCAGTAAAAGAAATTGTGGAAGCTGCAATTGAGGAAGATGTCCAGGGAATTGCGATCACCAGCTACCAGGGAGGACACGTAGAGTTCTTTAAATACATGAAAGACCTGTTGAATGAAAATGGTTGCGGCCATATAAAAATTTTTGGAGGCGGAGGCGGAACTATTTTACCCGAAGAGATCGAGGACTTGCACAAATATGGAATCACAAAAATTTATTCTCCAGATGATGGAAGAAAGATGGGATTGGAAGCAATGATTGAAGATGTGATCATGCAATGCGATATTCAATTAAATGGAAAAGCAGATTACAAAACTCCTTTGAAATTAGGAGAAGTGAAGGATGTAAGGGTGATTGCGAGAGAAATTACAAATGCAGAAAACAATGGTAAGCCGGAAGTCAGGCGTCAGGAGCCAGGAGCCAGCACAATACCGGTCTTAGGCATAACAGGGACTGGTGGTGCCGGTAAATCGTCTGTGACAGATGAGATCGTTCGTCGCTTCTTGAGCAATTTTTCCGATAAAACAATTGCAATTATTTCTGTTGATCCATCAAAGAAAAAAACCGGTGGTGCTTTGTTGGGTGACCGGATAAGAATGAACTCGATCTCTCATCCAAGAGCTTATATGCGGTCATTAGCTACAAGAGATGATAATACTGCATTAAGTGGCGCTGTGCAGGAAGCGATTGATATATGTAAAGCAGCAGGCTTTGATTTTATTGTTTTGGAAAGTGCAGGGGTTGGGCAAAGTGATGCAAGTATTCTCGATCATTGCGATGTAAGCATGTATGTGATGACGCCCGAGTACGGTGCTGCATCGCAATTGGAAAAGATCAATATGCTTGACTTTGCGGATCTTATCTGCATTAATAAGTTTGATAAAGCAGGGGCATTAGATTCTTTGAATGACGTAAGAAAGCAATACAAAAGAAATCACCAGTTGTTTACGGCAAAAGACGATGAACTGCCGGTTATTGGTACCGTGGCAAGTAAGTTTAATGATGACGGAGTAAATCATTTGTTCGGGATGTTGCTGAAAAAAATAGAAGCAAAAACAAAGAATTCATTTGGCGAGTATCATTTTTCCGAAACAGCTAAAGTTACACAGGCGATTATTCCTTCTAACAGGGTCAGGTATTTAAGTGAAATAAGCGAGAACAACCGGGGTTATGATCAATTGGTTAAAGAGCAGTCAGAAATTGCTTCAAAACTTTATCAGTTACAGGGAGTATTGGATGAAATGAGAGATTTTTCATTTGCACAAGGGTCCCAGGGTTATTCTACTGCCGTGCTTGAAAAGATGAAATTGTTCTATGAGGAAAAATTGACACCAGTCGCAAAAAAGCTGATTACGAACTGGCAGGAAAAAGTAAAAGCTTACGGCAAGGATTATTATGAATATAAGGTTCGTGATAAAGTAATCAAGCAGGAAATGTTTAGTAAAAGTCTATCAGGTACCAGGATCCCCAAAGTTGTTTTACCAAAATATAAAGATTGGGGTGACTTGCTGCGTTGGCAGGCGCAGGAGAACGTGCCGGGATCTTTTCCATTTACTGCGGGTGTATTTCCGTTAAAAAGAGAAGGCGAGGATCCGACCAGAATGTTTGCCGGAGAAGGAGGACCTGAACGAACCAATATACGTTTTCATTATGTAAGTGTCGATCAACCGGCCAAAAGGTTATCCACCGCCTTTGATAGCGTAACACTTTATGGTGAAGATCCTGATTTTCGGCCCGACATTTATGGGAAGATCGGTAATGCGGGAGTAAGTATTGCAACCGTTGACGATGCAAAAAAATTATACAGCGGTTTTGATCTTTGTGATCCGAAAACCTCTGTTTCAATGACGATCAATGGACCTGCGCCGATGCTGCTTGCTTTCTTTATGAATGCAGCAATAGATCAGCAATGTGAAAAGTGGCTTGAAGCGAATGGTCAATGGTCAATGGTTAATGATATGCTGAACAAAAAATATCAAAATCTTTCTAAACCTGTATACAATAATACATCATCACCAAACCGCTTACCAACAGGAAATAATGGACTTGGTTTGAAATTACTTGGATTATCAGGGGACGAAATTTTACCAAAAGAAATTTATGAGCAATGTAAACAAACGGCTTTGCAACAGGTACGAGGAACGGTGCAGGCAGACATTTTAAAGGAGGACCAGGCGCAAAACACGTGTATTTTTTCTACTGAGTTTGCATTAAAGCTGATGGGTGATGTACAGGAATATTTTATTCAGAAAAAGGTTCGGAATTTTTATAGTGTAAGTATCAGCGGTTATCATATTGCTGAAGCAGGCGCAAACCCTATTACCCAGCTCGCATTTACATTATCAAATGGGTTTACTTATGTAGAGTATTATTTAAGCCGCGGAATGAACATTGATGACTTTGCACCGAACCTGTCTTTTTTCTTTAGCAATGGAATGGATCCGGAATATAGTGTGATTGGAAGAGTGGCGCGGCGGATATGGGCAAAAGCAATGCGGTATAAATACAAAGCCAATAAGCGCAGCCAGATGTTGAAATATCACATCCAAACATCGGGAAGAAGCTTGCATGCACAGGAAATTGATTTCAATGATATCCGTACAACCTTACAGGCATTGTATGCCATTTATGATAATTGCAATTCTCTTCATACAAATGCCTATGACGAAGCAATAACAACGCCGACTGAAGAAAGTGTAAGACGAGCGATGGCGATACAGTTAATTATTAACCGTGAACTAGGCCTGGCAAAAACGGAAAATTCCATACAAGGGTCCTTCATCATCGAAGAGTTGACTGATCTGGTTGAAGAGGCCGTACTTACCGAATTTGACCGCATCACCGAACGTGGTGGTGTATTGGGAGCAATGGAACGAATGTATCAGCGAAATAAGATCCAGGAAGAAAGTTTGTATTACGAACATCAAAAACACACTGGTGAATATCCAATTGTTGGCGTCAATACGTTTTTAAATAAGCAGGGTTCTCCCACCATTATTCCGAATGAAGTAATAAGAAGTACAAAGGAAGAAAAGGAACAGCAGATAAAAAATCTACACGCTTTCTGGACAAGAAATGAAACCAGGGCTGATGAGATGCTGAACCGGTTAAAGTCGGTAGCGATACAAAACGGAAATCTTTTCGAAGAGTTAATGGAGACAGTTAAATACTGTTCTCTTGGCCAGATAACACATGCACTTTACGAAGTCGGAGGACAGTATAGAAGAAATATGTAAGTTGAAATAAAAAAGCTTCTGATTAGAGAAGCTTCTGAAAAGTTAAATCTTATTAATGTGTTGGCGTTGGTGTTCGTGTCACCGGTGAATGTTTTCCCTCTTTAATCTCCTCGATCATCTTTTTATTAAATGCATCAAGATCTTTTGGGCTACGACTCGTGACGAGACCATTATCAACTACAACTTCCCGGTCTATCCATGATGCACCTGCATTTATTAAGTCAGTTTTTATTGAAGCATATGACGTCATATTTCTGCCGTCAAGCAAGCCAGTTTCAATAAGGAGTTGTGGCCCATGACAAATTGCGGCCACCGGTTTACCAGTTTCTAAAAAATGTTGGGCAAATTTTACGCAATTCTCATTCATCCGCATCTTATCAGGATTTAGAACACCACCGGGAACTATTAAGCCGTCGTATTCATTTGGATCAGCATCTTCCACATTCACATCGACAGGTATTTCTATTGACCAGTGATCATGAGCCCAGGCTTTTACTTTTTCTTTTTGCGGTGAAATGATTTCCACTTCAGCCCCTGCATCTTCTAATGCCTTTTTTGGGCTGGTGAGTTCCACTTCCTCAAAGCCGTTTTCTGTGAGAATAGCGACTTTCTTTCCTGTCAGAGTTGCCATAACTATCTTTTTTCGGTTTAAATAAATAGGTTATACCAACGTGTTTCAAAAATGATACCACTGGGTAGAAATGCATTAGAAAAAAATCTCTGTATTTTACACGTGAATTCTTATTTACATGAAACCGATTTTTTTATACCTCAGCATTTTTTGGTTGGCTACTATCTCTGCATGTTCGTCCAACTTATATAGGTCTACAAATCGCAGTTATAAAAAGCAGGTAAAAAACTATGCAAAACTTTTGCGTGAATATCCGGTAAAGGATTCATCAGGATTATTATTTGCGGATATCTGGGTAGGAACTACGAATTTCACAATGCGGCGTCCCAACTTTGTTGTTATACATCATACAGCCCAGGATTCCTGTGGTCAAACTTTGAGAACTTTTACATTGCCACGAACCGCTGTGAGTGCTCACTATGTAATTTGTCGCGATGGCACTGTTCATCACATGCTGAATGACCTGTTGCGGGCACATCATGCCGGAGTAAGTAAGTGGGGAAATGCAACTGACCTGAATTCAATGAGCATCGGGATCGAAATTGATAATAACGGGAGCGAACCATTTACCGAGGCGCAAATGAATAGCTTGTTGCAACTTCTTGACAGGTTAAAACGAGCTTATAATATTCCACAGGCAAATTTTATCGGGCATGCCGATGTTGCACCGGGAAGGAAAGTTGATCCCAGTCGATTTTTTTCATGGCATTTACTTGCTGATAAGGGGTTTGGCTTTTGGTTTGATACAACGAACGTTGACGTACCAATCGATTTTAATGCATTGCAAGCCTTACGAATCGTTGGTTATAATATTAATAAACCCGATATAGCGATCCAATCCTATAAGATTCATTTTGTGCCGCACGACACAACGAACGTAATAAATGATACCGATAAAAAAATTTTATTTGATTTGATGAGAAAGTATCAATAAAATAAAATCCGCTGGTTATGGAATTCGGACGAGTTGATGAAAATGAATTGAACACTATTGATTTTTCATTACCTGCAGAACCTGCATCCAATAGAGAAATAATAAAGGGTAAGCCATTCAAAAATGCTAAGGTATACCTGGGCTGTGCTAAATGGGGACGATCAGAATGGGTCGGAAAAATTTATCCGCCAAACACAAGAGAGAAGAATTTCTTACAACATTATGTTGAGCACTATAACTGCGTTGAACTGAATATAACGCATTATAAGATATATGGTGCAGCTGGAATAAGAAAATGGAAAGAGAAAGCAAAAGGAAAAGATTTTCTTTTTTGTCCAAAAATGTATCAGGGAATTACTCATCGCGGCACATTAAAAGGAAAAGAATTTCTTACGAGAGAATTTCTTCGAGGAGTACAAGCTTTTGAAGAACATCTCGGTCCCATCTTCGTACAAGTCAGCGATTCATTTTCCCCAAATAGAAAGGCTGATTTGTTCAAGTTTATGTTATCGCTACCAAAAGAGCTACAATTCTTTCTTGAAGTACGTCACCCCGCCTGGTTAAGTAAAGAAAAAGAAAGCGAAGAGTTATTTGAATTTCTATCTGCAAATAATATAGGAGCGGTGATTACCGATACGCCAGGAAGACGGGATTGTGCTCATATGCGTTTGACAATTCCAAAAGTATTTATTCGTTATGCAGGCAATAATTTACATGCGACTGATTTTGCCCGTTCAGATGTTTGGGTACAAAGAATGAAATATTGGCTGGATCACGGAGTGAAGGAAATATATTTTTTTATGCATATGCATGATGAAGCTACTTCACCGGAGTTAACAATTTATTTAGCAGATAAGCTAAATAAGGAGTGTGGCTTGAATTTAATAAAGCCAAAGTTTATAGAAACTGAACCAATTAGAAAGAATATACAGAAAGGATTGTTTGATTAACGCACTTGATACAGCTCATCCCATCTTGTTGTATATCTCGGGCTTCTCAATTCCTGCCGCATTTTCCAGTCTCTTGTAGTGCCGCTTGCTGCAAACTTTAAAACATCATCCCGTTGACTGAAGTTGATATTATCTATCATGTCCATCAACTTTCTTTCACAGTTCTTGTTTTCGGATAGAAATAGATTTCCCTGTATAGACATATCAGGAACGATGCCACTTAGCACCACTCCGGCTTTTTTATAGAATGTGCCTTTTTTATATAATTTGTCAACGAGAGCAACAGCTGGCTTTATTAGTTCATTGGTGGATGAAGTTGCCGTTGGTAATGTCATGTAGTCAGAATGTGTTGCTCCTCGAAAATCAACATTATGGTTTTCTCCCTTTGAAACCACAAAGACATTTATAACGCTGGCAGCACTGTGCTGTCTTCTTAATTTTTCTGCTGCTCTCGATGTATAGGTGGCAACCGCTTCTTTTATAGAAGCAATATCTCCAACAGGATTGCCAAACATTCTGGTAGTGGCGATCATTTTTTTATTTACCAACTCATCTTCCATTTCATTGGAACGGGTTCCTTTTAATTCCCGAACTAACCGGATACCAACCACACCACCAAGATGTGTATGAGCAAAGTCTTCGGTTAAATTTCTTAACTGCCATGCATCATAAATTCCCCACACATCTTGCAATTTTTTTGCATACTGATGACCCACTCCCCAAATATCACTTACAGGTGTTCTATGCAGCGCTGCACTGATCTTTTCTTCAGTGTCAAGTACCATTATACAATCTGTTATATGTTTATTCTTTTTAGCCATGCGGTTGGCCAGCTTTGCCAAAACTTTTGTAGGAGCCACACCCACTGAAACTTTGATACCCGTCCAATCTTCTATTGTTGTTCTTATTTCTTTTGCGATAGCAGGCAGCTCCTCCACTGGAAAAATGCTGAGGTCAACAAAAGCCTCATCAACTGAATACACTTCCACATTTTTTTTGCCAAGTAACATTCGTAGTGTTTCCATTACCCGCCAGCTCAGGTCGCCATATAAATTGTAATTGGAAGAAAAAACGGCTACATCATGTTTTTCGATCAATGGCTTTGCCATAAAATAAGGGCCCGCCATTTCCACACCCAATTTTTTTGCCTCATCACTTCTTGAAACAATACAACCGTCGTTATTGCTTAGCACAACAACCGGTTTCCTGTCAAGATGTGGTTTGAATAACCTCTCGCAGGAACAATAAAAATTATTACAATCTACAATGGCCTTCAAATTATTTTATTTTAACTCAGGCCTAAAGGCCTGAGCAATTCATGGGTTTCCTCTGATTTGCCCCGGCCTGATTTGCCCCGGCTTTCAGGCCGTGAGCTTATCAATGCAAATTCATATCTCTCCATAAATTCATCATATTCCTGTTGAAAGGTCTTCTTTGCATGATGTTTCTCCTGGTTCTTAATATATTCTCTCACTGATTTATCCCTGATTCACTTACAGACACTGCAAAATAGTCATCCTGCCATTCAAATTTTTGCGGGAGTAATTTGTTCTTGTTGATCCAGTAAGAACTTTCCCCTTTGATCAGCTGAAGTATATTGGCGATTGTTTGATCGGCGTCTAATGAGACAAGGATGTGAATATGATCAACCCACCCATTTATAAAATCAATGTGAATATTCTTATTCAACGCATTTTCTCTAATGTGTGCAAAGATCCTTACACGAATTGCTTTATCAAGAACGGGTTCTCTTCTTTTAGTTGCCCAAACAAGGTGAACCCACATTTTTGTATATCCCATACACCTGAATTTGTATTTTATCAGATGCTTTTCTTGACTTGCTCTGGGCTTTAGCCCAAGGAATGAATAGAATAAACAACAACTCCCCACATTTTAAAATCACTAAACTCCGCTACATTGATCGGCTTGTATCTGTTATTATCCGGAATTAGAAATGCAGAAGAAAAATTCTGATGATACCTTCTCACCAATAATTCTCCGTTTAATATCGCAACAATAACTTTTCCATTCACCAGTTTCAATGAACGATCAACGATTAAGATATCGCCATCAAAAATGCCGGCCTCCTGCATCGCATCTCCTTTCATTCGAAAGAAATAAGTGGCCGGTTTGTTGCGAACGAGTTGCTCGTTCAGATCAATACCCCGCTCCATATAGTCATCGGCGGCGGCACCAAACCCCGTAGCGTTTGCTGTTTTCACTTCCTTTTGGGTGAATTGCTTTGTGCCTTTATACGCAGCACCATAAAATTCTTCGCCTTCCATAAAAAATATTTTTCTAAATAAAGTTGATAAAATTTTTTGAGATAAACTAAAAATATTAGTAAATTTATACTAAATAATTTTGTACCAAAAACAGGAGGATGGGTTATGCAATTACAATCTGTTACCACGGTTACGATCCCGGGTTACCGGATCTTTGAATACCTGCTTGTACTAAATCCCCATGAAGAGTTGCGACACAAGATCATGAAGGTAAGGCGGGAATTTTATGAAGAATATAAAGCATCGACTGCGTTAGGTGGAAGGCCAAATTTAATATTGGCAAATTTTCTTCAGTACGAAATGATGGAGGAAAGATTAGTGAACCGATTGAAAGTAGTAGCGATGGGTTTTCATCCGATCAAAGTAGAGCTTAAAGATTATGGAAGTTTTCCAAGTCACACTATCTATATAAATGTGATCAGCAAAGTTCCCGTGCAAACGTTGGTGAAGGAAGTCAGAAAAGAAACACAACGGCTCATGAAATTGAATGATGATAATAAACCGCATTTCATTCTTGAACCACATATAACGATCGCAAGAAAATTGCAACCCTGGCAATATGAAAAGGGATGGTTGGAATACAGCAATAAGAATTTCACAGGAAGATTTATTGCTGACGGAATGTTATTATTAAAAAGACCACTCGATGAAAAAAAATACCAGGTAGTACAGCGATTCGAATTTCAGAATTTGCCCGTGACAACAAAGCAGGGGGAGTTATTTATGTAGTCAGCATCAGACCGCCATTATCGCCTATTGCAAGTTTACCCTGAGTTTATCGAAGGACACCTTGTACGTTCATTAATCCTATCCGCTGTTAACCATTAAATCTTATCAATTCATTTTCTATGTCAGAAAAACTTAAGCAGGACCATTTTAAAGTAATTCCGAAAAATCATGAACCTTCAAAAGTCTCTCCGCCAATTCGCGGAGGAGATTTAGAGGGGGCTTCTCAATACCTGCAAGGAAGAGGAGCACAGATCAATACAAAAAATAAGTTTTTAAAAGATGAAAAAACAAAAGAGCATATTGAAGCTATTGATGACTGGGAGGAATCAAATGTAGAGACGCAATATCTCGAACAGGAATCAAAAACAATAGTCAATAAAGTAGATAGTCCTGATGTAGGGATGATGTACAGTATGAATCCTTATGCAGGCTGTGAGCATGGATGTATTTATTGCTATGCAAGAAATGTGCATGAATACTGGGGCTATAGTGCCGGGCTTGATTTTGAAAGGAAAATCATTGTAAAAAAGAATGCACCGCAACTCTTGCGAAAGTTTTTAAATCATCCAAAATGGGATGCAACTCCGATCATGTTAAGTGGTAACACAGATTGCTATCAACCAGCTGAACAAACATATCGTTTAACAAGAGCATTACTGGAGGTCTGCAATGAATTTAATCAGCCCGCTGGTATACTGACGAAAAATTCATGGATATTAAAAGACAAAGATGTGTTGCAGGAAATGGCAAAAAAGAATATTGTTTCGGCAATGGTTTCTATTACGTCTTTTAATGAAGACTTAAGAAGAGTGATGGAACCAAGAACAACAACAGCCAAACAGAAATTAAAAGTGATCAACGAATTAAGTGCTGCAGGTGTTCGAATGGGAGTTATGATGGGCCCAATGATACCGGGATTGAACGAACATGAGATGCAAAGGATCATGAAAGAAGCAAGGGATAACGGGGCGACTTTTACAGCATACACTTTTATCAGGTTAAATGGAGCAATTAAATTCTTGTTTCACGATTGGCTCTATAAAAATTTTCCTGATCGGGCCGATAAGGTTTGGCATTTGATAGAGAACAGCCATGATGGAAAAGTAAATGATTCCCGCTGGGGTGTACGTATGCGTGGTGAAGGAGCGATTGCTCAAATGGTTGCGCAGCAGTATAAAAAGTATGGAAAGCTGTATGGGATGAATGCGGAGGAGTGGAGTTTGGATAGAACACGATTTAGGGTGCCCGGAGGGCAGGGGAGATTGTTTTAGATTACTTTTGTATTTTGGAAGATCTTTTAATAATATGGCAAGTAAAAGATTTAGCCCAATTATTCCTGTGGAAGATGATGGATTAATTATTCCAGAAGTTGGTGCATGGAGTGAAACAAAATACAAGCTGTTAGGAGGTTATTGTGAAATTTTTACAACGGGCATGAAAAATCTATGGGACAGTCTTGTCTACATTGATTTATTTGCAGGAGCGGGATATGCAAAAATTAAGGATACGAATAAAATAAGAATGACATCTGCTTTAATAGCAATGTCAGTGAGTCATAAATTCAATAGGTTTATTTTTTGTGAAAAAGATGAAATAAACATTCAAGCTTTACAACAACGGGTAAAAAGGCACTTCCCAGAATTATACGAGAAAGTTCAATTTATTAAAGGTGACTCAAATGAGAATGTTGACAAGATTATTGATTTAATTCCTAAACATTCAAGGGAAGAAAAGGTCCTTAGATTTTGTTTTGTTGATCCTTTTTCATTGAACTTGAAATTTAAAACCATAAAACAATTATCACAAGTAGGAAAGATAGATTTTTTAATATTGTTGGCTTTATATATGGACGCAAATAGAAATTTAATTTATTACATTAACGATAAAAGTAAAAAAGTTGAAGAGTTTATTGACGATTCGAAATGGAGGATACCATTTATAAATGGTACTATCTCGGCAAATGATTTTATCAAATTTT
>JAICGN010000008.1 GCA_025923075.1 Chitinophagaceae bacterium | reverse complement strand
GCTTACCGTCAAAGGAAATAATATTCATTCGATGTACAGGGAGAGCCATTTTCAGGTTGATCGTATTTCCTTCCACGATGGTAGGATAAATTGTTACCGGTCGAATATCTATGCCGCCAAGCAAAAAACTGCCAGTGCTGAAGAACTTGCCGTCTTTTTTCTCCATTCGGATACGATAAAGAAATGTTCTTGAGTCCAGGATTTGATGTTTCAAAATATAATCACCTGTAACCGGAGTTAGCTCACCAGCGGTTTGATAGTTGAGTCCATCCGCGCTGTATTCTACAATAAAGCGACGGGTATCTTCTTCTGCTGCTGCCAACCATTTTATTTCATTATAGCCATTCATTCGCAAAGCACTGAACCTATAAATTTTAGCAGGCATATATTGTTGAGCTGTTATTTCAGGACGCGTATCATCTTTACCGGCAATGATATGTTGCTGACAGTAAGCAGAACTTATAAAGGTGGAAAATCCTGCTGCAACTGGAAAGGCGGCTTTTACAAATTGTAAAATCACTTTCCGCATAGTTGTAAGCTTTTGTTATCATAAGTAAAACAAATACAGTGCCTGTAGCAGAGGAGAAATTTTTAGAGCATGAAGCTGAGTGAATTAAGAATTAAGAATTAAAAATTGTGTTCTCACACCGAACTTTTAACTTTTGACTTTCACTTCTTTAATATCTCGCCGAGTTTTTTGAAACTCTCGTGAGGTCCCTTGTCTGCAAACATATTGGCAACCCAGGCAGGAATACTGCCCCCGGGGTCGGCTTCAAAGATATAGATGATGCTAATTGTTTTTGCAGTCGGCATAGTAACATTCCAGCTGACAGTTGAGCGGGTCACTCTTACCTTCCCGTTTTTCTCCCCAATATAATCGGGAACGCTTACTGACGTAATGTTCAAAAAACGGTTGAGACTGTCTTTATCCATTTTTAGATGCACTACTGCATCCCTGTTTGACATAGGCCACGGAAGGCTGGTCTCTGAATAGTAATATAGCTCATGTGGATTGACTCGTTTAATAATATGGGAAGCTTTATTATTATACACCCATTCCTTCTGACCACTCACATTATTAAGCACTGCTATCAGCTTATCATAGTCACCTTCCAAAGTGCACTCTACTTTAATGCTTTTATAATTGGAATACTTTACTGCTGATTGATACACCCTGATGCCGTCTTTTGATTTACTTAATTGCCAGTTATACTGGCCAGCCATGGAAGAAACAAAACCTAGACACAAAACAAGACAGGTGATCTTTACAGCGATGAATTTCATTGAACGCTTTTTAGAGCCGGGTAAGGTACGCTTTATAATTAAAGAAACTTAACATTTCAGGTGAAAAGCGTTATTTAATCGGCTATGGCACGACGATAAAACTTCCATCCAAAGTGTCGTGAGCTTGTGTCGCAGGCTTTTCAAGTTATGGACCCTTGCGAAAACCGGCTCTTACACTTCCATTCACTCAGTGACCAAATAATCAACAACGAATCCATAAGTATTTCTCCTCCGTTCGTTTATATCGTAAATTCGATAAATAAAAAATGATTTCATCTTTGCCACATGAAACTCATTCTGCTCACCATACTAATTAATTTTGCCAACTTTCAAATTTGTGGACAACCACTCATCCATGCCCACAACGATTACCAGAAATCTGAACCTCTTACAAATGCCCTGCGTCATAAGGCATTTTCAATCGAGGCAGATATTTATCCTTCGGGCAACAGGCTTTTGGTGGCACACGATAAAAATGAACTTCCAACCGCTCCGACATTAGATAGCCTTTACCTACGACCTATGATTGAATTGTTTCACCGCCACAAAGGATTTATCAGTGAAGACAGTAGTTATGCACCCGTGCTGATGATCGATATAAAGGAAAACGGTGACATGGCGATTGCACAACTTATAAAACTTGTATCAGCGCATCGATCTGTTTTCGATCGTTCCTTCAATGCAAAGGCAGTACAGCTTGTTATCAGCGGCGATCGTGGCCCTTCTTCAAGATGGACTGCATACCCACTCTATATTTTATTTGATGGCCGGCCCAATGAAGTCTACGACCGGGTAACATTGCAACGGGTGGCTTTTATCAGTGATTCTTATTTAAAATATATAAATCCCCGGGACAGTAGTGACAGACTCATCACCCAGGTAGTTAATAAAGTGCATGGTATGGGTAAGCTGTTGAGACTATGGGCCAGTCCAGATAATCCTGACTCATGGAAACTGCAACAACAGCATGGCATTGATATTATCAATACAGATAAGGTAGAAGATTGCAGGAACAATTTCTTAAAGAAAACTGCTGCGGGAAATTAATCCCGGTATTTAATGCTTCCGGAGTTGTATCTTTCTTAATTGATAATTTAAAAATTTATTGTATGGAAGAAAACACTAAAGGACCAGAGGGTACAAAAGCAACCCTGCTTGATAAAGCCGGAGAGATTTTTGAAAATGTAAAGGAAAAAGCAGAAGAGCTGCTCAACAAGGCAAAAGAAAGTGAATTCGGAGAAAAAGCTATAGAGAAGTTCGGTGATCTGAAAGAAAGTGCCAAAGATTTAGTGCACAAAGCAAAAGAAAGTGAATTGGGAGGAAAAGCTATAGAGAAGTTGGATGATCTGAAAGAAGGGGCCAAAAACGTGGTAAGCAAAGTGGTTGACAAGGTTTCCGGGAAACCTAAGAAATAAGATAGTCGTTTACCGAACGGGTACGGGTAGGGGAGACAAGTCTGCCTGCAGCTGTTAACAATTTAACTAACATTATTTCTTTTCACTCCCGGTATTTCCATTACTAAATTTTCGCCATAGGCTGTGGCGGGAGTTTGATAACCGGGCGTAAATTCTCCCTGCAATATTTTTTTTACAATGATCAATGCAGCATGAGTCGTTAATGTATATCCTTCAGGGCCACTCAGGCGAACAGTAGCTTTTTCTCCTTTTGCATTTGTTGCCTGGCCCCATACAAGGCTGGTGGCTTTACTTCGTTGTTCATCACTGGGGCCTGCCGGCCTGCTGTTAATTTTATTTTGAAGGTATTGGCGGATAAATTTTGTTCGAAGCAACCAGTTAAACAATGGCTGCAATTTCAAAATACTATAGACATTTTTTGAAATGCCGGTATAGCTTTCAATATCCGGAATGGCGGTAGTTGAGTAAGCGGTTGAAATATCACCCCAGGGAATACTCATCACAAATAATTTTTTTACACCGAAATCAACCCACATTCCTTTTTCTCCAAGCGGCCTGCGTATAATTTTTCCATTTTTTCTTACAGCGCCTTTTTCACCCAACCGGGTAACCATGGTGGAAGCTGTGCCATGCGATAGCCCGCCCCCAATCGTTGCAAACGCTAATTGCAACGCATTAGCATCAGGCAACAGTTTTTTTAACCGCATCGCCACGCAATCCGTAGGAACCACATCAAATCCTGCACCCGGCAGTAGCATGATACCGGCTTTTTTTGCAGCAGTATCATATTGCTTGATCATTTCAAATACCGTGATGTCGCCATTAATATCAATGTAATGTGTTCCTGTTTGTAAACATGCTTCTATCATTTGTTTTGCGGTAAAATGAAAGGGACCGGCTGCATGTATCACTGCTTTCACTTCTCTTAAGGCAGCTTGTAACGACGTCTCATCTTTCAGATCAAATATCCTGAATGGAAGGTGGAGTTGATTTGCCAGCGGCTCAATCACTTCTTTTCGGCGCCCTGCAAGAACAGGCTGTAAATTATATTGATGGCTATAACGGGCAATTAATTCTCCGGTGTAACCATTGGCACCGTAAAGTAGGAAGGAGTCTGATCGCATTCTTTAAAAGTACAAAGGAAGAATGACATGGGTCTAACATTCGGATTCCATATCACATCAGTTCAGCGCAGTGACAATCCTGTGCATGTAAAATTTTCTTAGCACCGTGCTGATTGATTAACTTTGGCCAGGCAAAAAACCGTTCTTCTTTTACAACCTGTTGCGGTAGTTTAAACCGGCAGTAAAAATTTTGGACGATGAGAACGGCAAAACTAATATTTACTTCAGGATTGTTTTTCCTCCTTTTCCTTCAGCAGGATTATACCAGGGAACGGGAAGCTATGGTAAAAACACAAATTCAGGCCAGGGGTGTTAAAGATTCTGCGACACTTGCTGCAATGCGAAAAGTTCAACGTCACAAATTTGTCGCTGCAAACCAGGTATCATCAGCTTATAGTGATGGTCCATTGCCAATCGGCTACGGACAAACGATTTCACAACCTTATATTGTTGCTTACATGACGGAGATCATAAAACCGAAACCAAATTATACTGTGCTGGAGGTTGGAACCGGTTCAGGTTACCAGGCCGCAGTATTGGGTGAAATTGTTCGCAAAGTGTATACAATAGAGATCATTGATAAACTCGGCAAGGAAGCATCCACCCGCTTAAAAGATCTCGGCTATAAAAATATTGAAGTGAAAATTGCAGATGGTTATCATGGCTGGAAAGAACATGCTCCTTTTGATGCTATCGTAGTAACAGCTGCTGCTGAATACATTCCTACCCCATTGAAAGAACAATTGAAAGACGGAGGCCGCATGATCATCCCTGTCGGTTCCCCCTATATGACACAACAACTAATGTTGATAGAAAAAACCGGTAATAAATATCGCACCACCAGTATGATGCCGGTACGTTTTGTTCCATTTAAACGAAGCGAATGAAAAACGGAGTGACCGGTTACCGCCATCGCCTGATGGTTGCTACGGCCCTTCTTTCTGTTGCATTGATCGCTTACCAGGTTGCCATCATTCAATTGCTGTCCTATGTCCAATGGTATCACTATGCCAATATGGTAATCTCAATAGCGCTGTTAGGTTTTGGCGCCGCGGGCACATTGCTTTCATTAAAGCGAAACTGGTTGCTGAAGCATAGTAATAACCTTGTACCAATGCTGATGATACTTTGCAGTTTTACTATGGCGGCGGCTGTGGATTTCGCCAGCAGTAGCTTTGCCCGTTTTGATTCCTACCTGTTATTCACTGACCGCATGCAGTGGTTAAAACTCCTTATCAATTCTTTATTTTACTTTATTCCTTTTATGCTGGGTGCACTGGCTCTGGGAATTGTATTTATAAAATATGTGCAGGAGATTGGCAGGTATTATTTTTCAAATCTTGTCGGCTCCGGAATCGGAGCGGTGTTGGCTGCAGTACTTTCATGGTATTTCTTACCTGTTTCACTTCCTATCGTTGTGGCGCTGCTTGCTTTGATTGCCGGGTTGATAATGCTGCAATGGAAAAAACAAGGGTATATGGTTGCGCTTACATTCATAGTAACTGTCTTTATTTTTTACAGGCTAAAGGAACCGGCTATTATAAAGTTATCGGAATATAAAAGCCTGAGCCGGACAATGAATCTGCCGTCATCCCGGATCAGCATTCAAAAACCGGGGCCTTATGGATTGGTCGAAGTGGTATCAGCTGATGCCTTAAGATATGCACCCGGTTTGAGTCTGGCTTTTAACCATGACGTGGCTGTGAAAGACGCCATATTTAATAATGGAGATTGGTTTGGGCCAGTGGACTCATGGAATGTAAAAGATAGTTTTCACCTGCTGGATTATACAACCATGGCGGCGCCTTATCTTCTAAAAGAAAGAAACAAGGTACTTGTGCTGGGTGCCGGTTCGGGTTTATATGTCTCACATGCACTTAGTCATGGAGCTTTGCGGATCGATGCAGTGGAACCCCATCGTGGTGTCCATCAACTTTTAACAGATGAACTCGTTGCCCATAACGATTCATTGTTTTATTACCCAGAAATAAAGAGGCATGTTACTGAACCCCGCAGCTTTTTATCATCCACCAAAGACAAATATGATCTTATCCAGCTTCCCATTCTCGGCGCATTTGGAGGAGGTAGCGGATTGTACGCCATGCGTGAGGAATACACTCTTACCAAAGAAGCATTTTTTGAAATGTGGAATTTGCTGGAAGAAGATGGGGTCATAAGCATCACTGCATGGATGGATTATCCATTCAGGTACTCACTAAAGATTACCGCTTCATTAGCTGAAACGTTACAAGATGCCGGGATTAATGATCATCAGTCGCATCTGGCTGCTATACGCAGCTGGGGTACCATAACTTTCATCTTAAAAAAAACTGCACTTGCTGCATCGGATACAGCAATGCTTCGGAAATTCTGCAACGATTATTTTTTTGATCCTTTATGGCTTCCGGGTCTAAAAACTGAAGAACGTACAGCGTATAATGAAATAAGTGATTCTGCTTTTTTTGTGTATGCTGATGAGTTGATAGCTGGCCACAGGGAAAAGTTTTACAATGATTATGGATTTCATATCCGTCCTGCGACTGACGACAAGCCTTATTTTTCACAGTTTCTCCGGTGGAAGAGCTTGCCGCAGCTCAGCGCCATTTTTGGTTCGCAGAATGTCTCATTCCTCGAACTGGGCTGGCTGATAGCACTTATAAATTTTTTAATGATCTCGTTGCTGGCGGTTTTGCTGATCCTCTTACCACTGGTGAAGCCCGGGTGGCGGGGAACGAATAAGGGATGGACAGTTCTTTATTTTAGCGGTCTCGGGGCGGGATATATGTTGCTGGAAATTGTTTTGATCCAAAAATTCATTTTGTTTTTTGGCAATCCTGTTTATGCTGCAGCATTTGTTATTTGTGCAATGCTATTATCGTCGGGTGGAGGTAGTTATTACTCACCAAGTCTTTTACCCGCCCCAGCTGTAATGCGAAGGATATTGTTCCTGATATTTTTGATCCTGCTGCTCTACACATTTTTTCTTTCACCGTTGTTAAATATGGTTGCGGGTTATCCTGATTTTTTAAAAATACTTATTTCATTGCCAATTGTTGCGTTTCCTGCTATCCTTATGGGAATGCCCTTTCCACTTGGTCTGCGGGCACTGGCCGGCAGTGGGGAAAAAAATATTCCGTGGGCATGGGGCATCAATAGTGGTGTGTCGGTCATCAGCGCGGCACTTGCTGCATTACTCGCAGTGGAAACGGGGTTTTCTACCGTGATTTTTTTCGCAGCTGTTTTTTATGCGATAAGCATGCTATCAACGTATCTCCTTAAGGTGTGATACATATTGTTCACCTGTTGTATTCAACTCGAATCCGGTCTGTTACAGACTTGGCACAGTTTTTCTATAAGAATAGAAAAATCAACTATGAACAATTTTTGGAGATCATTAATTGCAGGCTACGCAGGCTGGAAATGGGGAGGTGGTTGTCTTGGGGGCATCATTGTTTTCTTTATTGTGTTTTGGTTACTTGGTTATGTGAACTGCTAAACTGTTGATATTTTTTCTCACTCTTAATAAATGAATTGCGATCACGGCGGACAAGGTAGTGACAGGATCTGTGCCCGCTGTGGTTATCTTTTTTTAATCAACTAATCATTTTGCAGTTAGAACAGAGTTAGTGCAAACGAAGTTTAATCGAAGCATTATAGTTCGATCGACGATTTCTTCCCGCCTTATTTGGTATAGTTTGTGCAAAAATGAAGGCAATATTCGTTCATATAAACCACAACAATGCTCTCATCCATTCCGGCACTTAGAAAAAGCACTTTGAAGAAACTGGCTCAGGATCCTGTTGCTACTGCTAGGGCAATACAACTGGTATATGTAAGCAGCAAAGATGAAGGAATAGAAAGAGTAGCTGCAGGAAAAGGATTCAAATACACTTATCGCAACAAAACAGTAAAAGATAAGACTACGCTGCAACGGATCCGTTCATTGGTGATACCACCTGCATGGCGTGAAGTTTGGATATGCCGCATTGCTGAAGGTCACCTGCAGGCAACTGGTCTTGATGCACGAAACAGGAAACAATACCGGTATCATCCAAATTGGAATGAGCTTCGCAATAAAACAAAATTTTATCGCCTGCCTGAATTAGGAAAACTATTACCCACCATCCGCAAACAGTTGGACGTTGATCTTGCGCTACCGGGTTTACCAAAAGAAAAAGTGCTTGCTGCTGTCGTCAGCCTGATGGAAAAAACGGGCATTCGAATTGGCAATGAATTCTATGAAAAACTTTATGGCTCATTTGGACTTACCACATTCAAGGATAAACATGCGGAAATCAAAGGAAGTCGGCTAAAATTTTGTTTTCGAGGTAAAAAAGGTGTTGAGCACACGGTAGCATTAAAAAGCAGGAAGCTG
Source organism: Chitinophagaceae bacterium (assembly GCA_025923075.1). Taxonomy (GTDB): domain Bacteria; phylum Bacteroidota; class Bacteroidia; order Chitinophagales; family Chitinophagaceae; genus VBAS01. The sequence goes on along the minus strand of JAICGN010000008.1, from coordinate 60,833 downwards.
GCGAAGATCGTTCAGAATTGTCGTGATATTCCAGGTAAAGAATTATTTCAATACATAGATGAAACAGGCAATCGTCAATCAATTGACTCGGGAATGGTGAATGAGTATATACGAAAGCTATCCGGAGAAGATTTTACTGCAAAGGATCTGCGTACATGGTGTGGTACCCTGGCAGCATTAACGGCAATTACGGAAAACGGTTTAGTGGAAGAAGGCGATTCAAAGAAAAAAGTGGTAGCCGTTTTGGATAAAGTATCGGAGCAATTGGGTAACACAAGAACTGTTTGCAAAAAATATTATGTGCATCCTTCACTCCTTGAATTATACGAAGCCGGCAAACTTGATAAATGGCTATCAGACAATGACAGTAGCGCTACAAATGAAAATGATTTATCGCCGGCTGAAAAAAAACTGGTGGAAATATTGGAAAGCCTATGATTTATTTTTTGGCTGTAGTGTTTATCTGTTCTGCTCCTGCAGCCTTAGTCCAACCCTTCTCAATAGCGTTGAGTCGTGATTTTTTTGCAGGATGCGTACGGGATTCTTTTGATATCGAGATATAATGCATAACATTTTGTGATTCCTGAAGCGTGGCACCAAGCTTTTGTAAAATAAATCCTGCAAATTCATCAGCTTCTAATTCTAATTCCGGAGTGCTTCCTCCTTTACGGATTGTATGCCCATTTAGATGATGTCCGACTTCATGCGCAAGCAAGGTCATTACAGCCCATTTATTTCTTGTGATCTTATTCAGAGAAGCAATGTAAGTTGGGTTATATGAAATATATCTTTTTCTGTGTGAAATGGATGCTTCAATATTGAGCACATTAGCTTCTTTCAATTTAATCTCCGTTTTCAAACCAGTAATGTCAAGTATATCCTGTAACATTTCCCTTACATCGGAGTATTTCATCATGGAAGTATCGCCCGAAATCCCATGCTGATTGTTCTTAATTACAGGCATGGCAACACTGAATGACACAATTGCAATAAATGCTGCAAGAAGAGTGGCCTGTTTCATCAATGTTGAGGTTGGGAAAAAAATGAGCATCAAATATAAGTCAACTCATATTAACGAAACAATAAAATTGTTCCATTCAATGTTCACACACGGAAGCGGGGAATGATGTTGTAACGAAATGGGCTGGCATGGTTGTGGTAAAATCACAGTATGCTGCCATTTTTAGTTAATATTTAAAATTGAAGCACTATGAAACTACAGACTTTTTTAGCAGTGGCAGTAATCGCAATAGTTACTGCCTGTAGCTCAACTTACCGGGCAACTGACACGGGCGTTGTAATATCGCCGGAGACAACACGGGCATTCGAATTGCAATATCCAAATGCAGCTAATGTTGTCTGGAGTCGCTACGATCCGGATGTCATTATTCTCAACGATTGGGATATGACTGGCTGGACCGTTTTGGATGGTGACGACTATTCAGTACAATTTGAGATAGACAATGAAAGGCATTATGCGTGGTACGACAGCAACGGTGAATGGATTGGTTCAGCTATTGTGGTCAATGACTACAATACGCTACCAAATATGGTGAGGGATGCTATCAAAACAAAGTATCCTGGCTATAGTATCAGCAGTGTCAACAAGGAATTCCATAAGGACAGGATAGCATATGAGGTAGTACTAAGGGACGGAGATACTAAACAGGTTGCTTTGATAGATCTTAACGGAGTCGTGCTTAAATCAAAAATGAAATAGCTGCAAAGGGTAAACCCCCGATTAAATTTGAAGGCTGTGGTAGTTTTACACTACCACAGTTTTTTCATAAGCAGTTAATAATGTAAGCCTGGGACTCGAGCATCACTTATATTATGACAACCGATTTATCAACAAAACTTCTTCATTGCATTTGAAGAGAACAGAACAAAAGATCTTTTTGCAATTCTTTTTCCAGGATCAGCGGAGATATGGAAAATATCATTGATACGGACCTAGATGACCTTGGTATCAAGAATGTCTCCGACTTGCGATTGCAAATGGATCATTTGTTTTAATGCTTCGAGTTTTTGTTTTACTAGTTTTTTTGTTGTCTCATCAGTCAGGTTTCCGTCTTTGTCAAATTTTTTTTCTGCCTGTGCGACTAATACCTCTGGTTTGTAGACAGGTTTCATGTCTAAAAAAAGAAATACGTTATGGAAAGCCATTTGCATTCTTGTTGTGCCCCAGAGTCCAGTCGTAGCGCCAATGACTGCGATTGGTTTTCGCAACAGTGGGGAATCTTCGCCCCGTGATGCCCAGTCGATCGCATTCTTTAATCCGCCAGGAACGGAATAGTTGTATTCGGGTGATGAAATAAGAATACCATCTGCATCTGCAAGCACTTTTCGAAAATGTTCTACAACTTCGGGTCGCTGCTTCGCAGCTGGTAAGTCAAGGTCGGCATTGTATAAAGGAATATCGGCGATGGAAATAATTTCCATTGAAACATCAGTTGGTAATAATTGTGCAGCAGCTTTTAACAATAAAGTGTTGTACGATCCTGTCCTTAAACTGCCTGATAACCCAACAAGTTGAATATAGTCACTCATAAAATGTATTTATATAGGAGTCACAAAAACTATTCCTATAAAAAAATGTGACGGCACAAACCTTGCCTAAGAATTATAAATACAAGCTATGATCAGGAAATTAAAATCCGGAGAATACAGGATCTATTCACGGAAGAAAAATCCCAAGACAAATAAACGCAGAAATCTTGGCACTTTCGGTTCCTTAGAAGCTGCTAAAAAACATGAACGACAAATTCAATACTTCAAGCGTCACTAATAACCTGCTTCGTTAAATCTTCCGTTTTGGATTGAGTTTTGCAATTTGCAGAACTAATGGGAACCTGGGAGATCACTACATTGATAATCGGAGAAGTGTTGTTAACACTGGCAACTTTCTCTGCTATTATTGCTTTGATAGTTTTTTCTATTCGCAAACCCATCCGTAAGCACAAGCCCATTGACATGATGATCTTCGATAGGATCAAGCCGCGTGTAAATTCGCTCAACAATAAGATCATGCTGTTTATTACCTTTTTGGGTAAACACCAGTTTTTGATTCCGGCCAACCTCATCCTGATCTTTTATTTTATTGTTGTAAAAAAGCAAACCTGGTTTTCTATACGTGTCATCACAATTGCAATAAGCAGTTTAGTGTTAATGTTGTTACTAAAACAATTATTTCAGCGAAAGCGGCCCTTATCCCCGTTATTAAAAGCAGCAAGAGGGTTAAGCTTTCCCAGTGGTCATGCAATTATGGCTGTGACATTTTATGGATTACTTATATATATTCTTCAACATACGATCACCATTGACTGGTTGAAATGGATTCTTTTTATCCTTGTATTTGGATTAATAATATTGATTGGATTTAGCCGGATATACCTGCGTGTTCATTATGCAAGTGATGTCCTCGGCGGATTTATCATTGGTTTGCTCTGGCTGCTGATCTCGCTTGCAGTTCTGAAGTGGTTGGAAGGATATGTCACTTCGCTTTAAGGTCTTTCACTATAAATTCTGGAAAACGGTGCCGGTTTCGGTGCTATTGAACCAATTGAACTGTTCATGAAGTTTTACCACATCGCCGATAATAACCAATGATGGTGAGCTAAATGCTTTCCCTGATAAATCCTTTGCGCAATCTATCAAGGTAGTAATATGAACTTGTTGGTGAATCGTGGTCGCCTGTTCAATAACTGCAAGTTTTGTCGCCGGTTTTTTTGAATACCGTAAAATAAGTTCTGCCAGGTCACAAATATTTTTAGCAGCCATATAAAATACCAATGTGTTCGATGAATTGGCAAGATGCTTCCATGTTTCCGGATTGTAATAACTGGTAGGATTATAAGTGAGTATCTGTACTCCCTGTGAATGTTCTCTTGCCGTAAGTGGAATGCCTGCGTATGCTGATGCGCCCGAGGCAGCCGTGATACCGGGAATAATTTCAAAAGGGATGTTTTTTTCGATCAATGCCTGTAACTCATCCAATACATTACTGAAGAAAGCAATATCGCCACCTTTCAATCGCAAAACTCTTTTTCCTTGTGCCCCGTGTTCAATGATCAGTCCGGTCACTTCCTCCTGTGAAAAAGAACTGTCGTTGTAGCCTTGTTTTCCGGCAAATAAGACCAATGCATCTTTTCTTGCATGCTCAGCAATAATATCAGGGTTTACTAAACGATCGGTGATGATCACATCGGCTTCTGTAAGTCGCTTTTGTAATTTTAGTGTGATCAGTTCTGAATCACCAGGTCCCGCACCAGCGAGAGTAACAAATCCTTCTTTATCTATTTTTTGTTCGGGCATTCGTTTTATTTACGATCTTATCAATACAGCGGCAACAGTACTATTGCTTGTTTCATCGATCAAAATAGCGCTGCCGTTCTCGCTCAACTTCTCATATCCATCATACACTAACGGTGAAGCTGTCTTAATCGTTGCTTTCACTACTTCATTCAACTTTACATTTCCTTCTACGGGCTGCTGTTGTAAACTATTTACATCCAATTTGTATTCCACATTTCTTACCATGGCCCTTACCTGCCGGCTATTGTGCTGCAATAAATATTTATTACCTGAGATCAGGGGTTTGTCGTCCAGCCAACATAATAAGACTTCGAGTTCATTACTAACAAGTGGAAGATTGCCGATTTTGACAATTGAATCTCCGCGACCGATATCAATATCATCAGCTAATTGTATCACAGCGCTTTGTGGCGCAAAAACCTCTTCAACTTCCATTCCTGCGATCTCAACAGAAGCAATAGTTGTTTCGATACCCTGAGGTAATACTTTAACCTTGTCACCTTTTTTATAAATGCCACTGATAATTTTACCAGCATACCCGCGATAATCATGCAAATCTTCTGTTTGCGGACGAATAACAACCTGCACCTGGAATCTTGCATCGGTAAGATTAATATCGCTGTCTAATTTCACATCTTCTAAAAATTCCAGTAGCGCTTTACCATTGTACCACGTAATATGCTTTGACCTGTCAACGATATTATCTCCATCTAATGCACTGATAGGGATATAGGTTACATCAGCCAATCCCAATTGTTTTGCTACTTCACGATAATCAATGACAATATTATTAAATACGTCCTGCGAATACTCCACCAGGTCCATTTTATTTACTGCAACAACGATATGAGGAATTTTCAGCAATGATGCAATAATAGAATGACGACGGGTTTGTTCAACAACACCTTGTCTTGCATCGATCAAAATAATTATCAGGTTTGCATTAGAGGCACCCGTGATCATGTTTCGCGTATATTGAACATGCCCCGGGGCATCCGCAATAATGAATTTTCTTTTTGGAGTAGAGAAATAGCGATACGCAACGTCAATCGTGATGCCCTGTTCTCTCTCTGCACGAAGGCCATCAGTTAATAATGCCAAATCAACTTCACCATTCTCCTTATTCTTTGTTGATTTTTCCAACGCCTCCAACTGATCGATCAGGATGTTCTTACTGTCGTATAGCAAACGTCCGATCAAAGTGCTTTTGCCGTCATCCACACTACCTGCGGTTATAAATCTTAATAAATCCATACCCCTGTCCCCTAAAGGGGAACTTAGTTTGTATCAGTCCTTCTTATTTGAAAAACCGAGCATTTTGAAAATGTTTTTATTGTTATCATCATTTGTAATTCTTTTCAACGTCCCGGACATCGCACTCCTGTTCACCAACAATACTATTATTTTATAAAGTCTCAATAAGTACACTCAAAATTTATCTTCGAAGCAAAGAATGTTTATAATAAATGTTGACTTCCCGTCCTAAGTCTCTCCGCCTGAGGCGGAGGACAGGGGGTTAAAAATATCCATTCTTCTTCCTGTCTTCCATTGCTGCTTCGGTCACCTTATCATCAATCCTTGTTTCTCCTCTTTCGCTTATCCTTGTCGAAATAATTTCATTGATCACTTCATCGAGTGTTGCGGCATTCGATTCTACAGCCGCAGTGCAGGTCATATCGCCAACTGTACGATAACGAACTTTTTTTGTAAGCACGGTATCGGAATCGGCAGGCTGTACAAATTCACTGATCGCTACAAGCTGTCCCTCATGCTCGATCACTTTCCTGTCGTGTGCAAAATAGATAGAAGGCAAATCAATCTTTTCGTAACGTATATAATTCCAGATATCCAGTTCTGTCCAGTTGCTGATTGGAAATACTCTTACGTTTTCGCCTTTATGAATTCTGCCGTTGTAAATATTCCAAAGCTCAGGACGTTGCAGTTTTGGATTCCATTGTCCAAATTCATCACGAACAGAAAAAATTCTTTCTTTCGCCCTTGCTTTTTCTTCGTCTCTTCTGGCACCACCAATACAACAATCAAACCTGAATTCCTCGATCGTATCTAATAAGGTGTAAGTCTGTAACCAATTACGGCTGGGAAATTTTCCTTTTGGCTCAGTAAGGCTTCTTTGTCTGATCGTATCTTCCACTTTTCTTACAATCAGTGTTGCTCCAACCTCATTAACCAGCCGATCACGAAATTCCAGCGCCTCAGGAAAGTTGTGGCCGGTATCGATATGAACTAATGGAAAAGGAATTTTCCCGGGAGCAAATGCTTTTCTTGCTAAATGAACTAATGTAATTGAATCCTTACCGCCGCTAAATAAGAGAGCCGGTTTTTCAAACTGCGCCGCTACTTCACGAAATATGTGAATGCTTTCCGATTCCAGTTGATCCAAATAATTAAGATGATGCTGATTCATTAGCCTGTTATTAGTCTACCAACTTAGTGGGTTTATTCACAAAAAAAATTATTGTTTTATTTCCTCGTTTATGTTTTCATGGATATGCAAACCACATTCCTTTTTACTGCTGTCTTCCCACCACCAGCGACCTGCCCTAAAATCTTCACCCGGTTTAACCGCTCTTGTACAGGGAGCACAGCCAATACTTACAAAACCTTTATCATGCAAAGGATTGTAAGGAACATCATTTCGGCTCACATACTGTTTCACCTGACCCCAGGTCCAGTTAAGCAATGGATGAAACTTTATTATTTGATTCACCTCATCCCATTCAAGCATCGGCATATCCTGACGATTACTGCTTTGTTCGGCACGTATGCCAGTGATCCAGATCTTATTTCCTTTTAATGCTCTTTGAAGCGGCTCTACTTTACGAATATGGCAACATTGCTTACGATTGTCCACCGATTCATAGAAACTATTAGGGCCTTTTTCGGTTACAAATTCCTGCACAGCAAAAGAATCGGGGTAATAGGCCATAATAGTCAGACCGTATTTTTCAACAGTCCGGCTCCACGTTGTATATGTTTCAGGAAAAATTCTCCCGGTGTCAAGTGTAAACACTTTTACCGGGAGTTTATTCGATGCGATAAAAAAAGTGATTGCCTGGTCTTCCAAACCAAAACTGGTGGAAAACACAACTTCACCGGGAAAGCGGCTTGCAAGAATTTGTAATTGCTCTGCAATTTCCTTTCCCTTTAACTCATTCAATAATTCACTTAACAAAACACTCATTTATTTGCTATTAAAATCTTACTTCTTATGGCAGAGCGACAATCGTTATTAAAGATTCGGTTGAGGCGTATATCGTAAATAAGGCTTTACGATCTTAACACCTTTCTGAAATTTCTTTTGCGCATCTTCAGTGGTAACTGATAAGGCAACTATCACGTCTTCTCCGTGCTGCCAATCTGCCGGAGTGGCTACACTGTAGCCGGCGGTTAGCTGTAATGATTCAAGTACACGAAGCACTTCATAAAAATTGCGTCCAGTTGTTTGCGGATAAGTAATGATCAATTTAATTTTCTTGTCCGGGCCAATGATAAACAAGGAACGAACAGTTACAGTTTGCGATACTTCCGGATGGATCATGTCATACAATGTGGAAACATTTCTATCCTCATCAGCAATGATCGGGAAATCAACTGTGCAATTTTGAGTTTCGTTAATGTCATTGCGCCATCCAAAATGCTTATCCAAAGGGTCGACACTCACCGCAAGCACTTTTGTATTTCGTTTTGCAAACTCTTCTTTTAATAACGCTGTTTTACCCAGCTCGGTCGTGCATACGGGAGTATAATCAGCAGGATGTGAAAAAAGAATACCCCAGCCATCGCCTAAGTATTCATAAAAATCAATTTCACCTTCGGTCGTTTGCGCCTTGAAATTGGGCGCTGTATCGCCAAGACGTAGTCCCATAAAAAAAGGTTTTTAGTTGAATGACGAAGATAGGCCAATTGACCTACCCTACCAACCGGGTAGACTGGCTTTGACAAAATTATATCAGGGCATAGCGAGCAGGTCCACAAGTGTTCGTTTTTCAAGAATATTTAGCGTAGCGTCTCTTACTTCAATCATCATATCATGCAGGGCACATCTTTTTTCGTCACAATTTTTACAACGTTCGTAAAAATAAAGACTTACACAGGGCAGCATGGCTATCGGACCATTTACCTTTCGGATGATATCAGCGACCCTCACTTTGGCAGGATTCTTCACTAAAAAATATCCCCCACCCTTTCCCTTTTTGCTATCAACAACCCCCATAATTTTCAGCTCCAGTAAAATATTCTCAAGGAATTTAAGGGGGATCTTTTTCTTTCTTGCAATTTCAGAAATCAATACCGGTCCTTTCTGGTATTTTTCCGTAAGGTAGGATAGTGCCTTCAATGCGTATTGTGATCTTTTAGATAACACTGTTTATATGATTTCAAGGGTATAATGAATAGGTGAATTCTTCTGCAGCATAGCTGATACGCCACAATATTTTTCCAATGACAGGTCAATTGCCTTTCTCACCTTTTCCTCATTATCCCTATCCGTTTTCATTTTATAAGTAATATAAATGTCTTTATAAACTTTGGGGAAGTCTTCTGTTTGTGCCGCTTTCACGTCTATGTAAAATTCAGAAAATTCAACCCGCATTTTCTTTAACACATCTACTATATCGATTCCGGAGCATCCCGCAAGTCCTGATAATAAGAGGGCCTTAGGACCAAACCCATTTTTACGGCTTCCATCGATCTTTATCGTGTTATGATCAAGGCTGCTTGTGAATTCATGATCTTTATGCCAAACTGTGTGTGTTATAGTCATAACCTGTGTTTTTGATCCTGTAAAACGTTGGTCAGTGTCCAGTCAATTCGTTTTTCAAAGTTATGTTTTCGTACGTTACAATTTTGTTTATTACATACTTTACAGGAAAACGGCAAGCAGCCATCCACATGAACAAATAATTCAACGGATTCACCAAACTCATTTCTTACAAGTGAGGACAACGCTTCCACTTCAGCATGCGCTTCATTCACATTCAAATACCATGGTACTGTAAGATGGCAATCTATATGAAGAATGGAGCCGTATTTTATCACTCGTAAATTGTGTAGGTCAACCCAGTTTTCTCTTTTGTTTTTATTTAACAGGTCAACAATTTTTTTCAGTAACTCAATATCCGCTTCATCCATGATTCCCGCAATGGATTTCCGCAGGATTTTATATCCGGTATAAATAATTATTATGCCCACTATGATCGCGACTGCAGGATCGATCCACACTAGATTCGTAAAATATATTAATATCAATCCCGCAATGATTCCAAATGTAGAATAGCTATCGCTCTTTAAATGTTTGCCACTTGCAGTCAGGGCTAACGACTTACTTTTCTTTCCTTTACTTTCTGTGATAAATCCAACAATATAATTTATGATCCCGGCAACGGCGACAAGATAAATACCGTAATCAAGTCTTTGCAATTCTACCGGTGTAATCAGACTTCTGATCGCTTTATAAATTATGATTGCACCGGCAGATGTGATTAATGTTCCTTCAATCGCCGCAGAAATAAATTCTGCTTTGCCATGCCCATACGGATGATCGATGTCCCTGGGTTTTGCAGCAATATACAAACTATAAAGACCTACAAAACCGGCGGCAACATTTACAATGCTTTCTAATGCATCAGTAAGAATAGACACCGAGTGAGTAAGATAATACGCAATAAACTTGACCGCCAGCAGCAATACAGAAATAGCCGCCACCCATTTTTGAACTTGTAAATTTTGTGTTTGCGTTTTCAAAAATTGACCAGATAAAAATCCCTGCAATATTATCCTGTTCTTTGGAAAAGGGCTTTGATTTTTCTCCAGCTTCTGAAATAAAATTCTTTATTCATGAGGTTGGAATCATGCATGGCTTTATAGGTAAGAAAAATGCCGACTGGTAAAAGAAACATAGTGGCCATCCACATTCCGCCAAAGGCAGTCATTACGTTTTCTTTTGCATACTTTTCACCGCTGGTATTAAAAAAGAAAAAGAACATAAATAAAAATATCGCAAATACAAGAGGAGTACCCAGCCCTCCTTTTCTTATGATTGAACCAAGCGGTGCCCCGATCAGAAATAATACAAGACAAGCCATTGACAGCGTAATTTTTTTATGCCACTCGATCTTATGCAAGCGAAGATCTTTTTGTTTCATCCTGAATTCAGTATTTGCAATTTCAGCAGGTAATGTAATAGATCCTATGAATGTTGCTGCCTTTTGATTAACGGCAAATAAACTGCTATCGGGAATCAATTCTTCAAATCTTTTCGCTGTTGTTTTTTCTAATTGGGGTTTTGTATAACCACTATCAATATATTTTGAAAAAGTCAGAAACGAAAACATATCCTGCTTAACTTTTGTCGGATACCGGTTGATGTCTTTTTGAATAGAATCTATTGCTTTTGATAGTTGCCGCATGCTTTGCATCCGGTGATTGGTTCTATTTACACTGTCAGAAGTTCTTTTCTGTAATCCAAGAGAACTCAGGTCAAATTGTTTACTATATTCTTTAAACCCAATACGGATAAATTCCGTGTTTTTATTAAAACGATCGCCTCGTTCCTGGTATCGCCAGCCATCCTTTAAATTGAATTCAAGAAATCGTTTGTTACCCGTCGTTTTCATAATACCACTTTTGGCTATGATGAAATTATCCTGCAGGTTATTAGGACCTTTCTCATAAATGATAACATCATGCACAATGCTGTCGCCTTCTTTTTTACCAACCTTAATTGAAAAGCCCTCGATCTTATCGTAAAAAACTCCTTCCTGTATATCAAATGAAGGTTTTGACCAAACAATATCGGCGAGCAGCGTCTGTGATTTTAAAACGGCAACGGGAATAATGAAATTTGAAAACAAAAAGGCAACCCCGCAAATTAAAAGACTCACAAAAAAAAGTGGTCGCATGAATCTGAGTAATGAAATACCAGCCGATTTTATAGCTACCAACTCAAGACTTTCCCCAAGATTGCCGAACGTCATTAATGATGAAAGCAATACCGCAAGAGGCAAGGCAAGTGGAACTAATACCGCGCTTTGATACCATATAAATTCAAAAATAACTTTAGTAGAAAGGCCTTTACCAACAAAATCATCGATCCACAACCAAAAAAATTGCAGAATTAATACCAATAATGTAACAAAAAATACGGCAATAAATGGCCCAATGAATGCTTTGATAACAAGTTTATCAAGTTTCTTAAACATAAATTATGCTCTTCTGTGCGGAGCCTCTTTGCTTGTTGTTATTTTTGGCGAATGATCCAAACAAAAATACAGCTTTTGCCGGCGGAGATGGAATTAGTATCAAGTCCTGAAATTATTTTAACAAAGAATGCCATTCTGCAAAAGATAAAATCCTTTTTTGAAGCACTACAAATAAAACAATTGGATATACTCAAACAGTATCCATCAAAATTTCCTGAAGAAGTACTTAAAATTTCACCCAAAATTTCAAGAGGGGAAAATTATAAAGGTTTACCATGGCTGGTACTGGATAATCCGCGACATTTTCAGCATAACAATATTTTTGCCATTCGCACTATGTTCTGGTGGGGAAATTTTTTTAGCATCACGCTTCATCTTTCAGGAAAATATAAAAGTGATCTCTTGGGAAAAAATCCAGAAAGCATTTCCTTATTGGAAAAAAATGACTTCTACATATATGCGGGGCAAAAAGAATGGGAACACGATTTTGATCCTGCCGCATACAAAAAAATATCAGCAGCTACTATCGGTGAATTGGAAAAAATATTTTCAGAAAATAATTTTTTGAAACTTGCAATAAAATTTCCAATTGATTCTCTCGAAACTATTGAAGAAAAGCTGTGCAGGAATTATGAACTACTCTTAAAATGTCTCTGTTAATTTCCAAGCCGGTGAAAAAGTTCTTTCACCTGGTAATTCCAAACCATACTTTGGTCTTTGACCTCTTTTTTTTCAGCAAAGTCTTTTATAACAAGAATTGTTTGGTTAGTGACTTCTGATTTTTCAATTTTAAATTCAAAGTATTCTTCCTTGGGTGCATGAAGCCAATGAAACCTGATGAACTTGTCTTGTTCTTTTTCCAATACTTCCGCTTTTTCTGCTGAACCATTCCATGTAAAACTGAAAATATTATCGCGATCATCCACTTTATCCGCAAACCATTCCTGCAATCCTGCTGGCGTAGCCAGGAACTCATATAAAATAACAGGCGAACATCTTACGGGAAATTCTAAAGTATATAATTGTTTTTGCGCCATCTATTTACTCATTGTTTTGTATCAAGTCGTGCAATAATAAAAAATTAATCAGTCTGTCAAAGTATTTTCCCTATTATTTTTCCCAGAAATCCTCTTTATTAAGATGTGGGGAAAATAAACCTCCTAATGCTTCGTTAATACCTTATCAAAGAATATTTTGGACGTATCACTAATTTGACTAAATTGCTTTGACGTTCAATACGTTCTGAAGATAACGAAAACCGTGAGGATTTTTTGGGTAACTATTACCAAAACTAACCAATATTCTTTTTACCCTGAAAAACCTAAACACCCAATATACCTATGAGCATGAGGCAACTCAAGATCACGAAGTCGATTACGAATCGTGAATCGCAAAGTCTGGAAAAATACCTGCAGGAGATCGGCAAGGTAGAATTAGTTTCCCCCGAAGATGAAGTAAAACTGGCTCGCCTTATTAAACAAGGTGATCAAAAAGCTTTGGATCGTTTAACCAAAGGCAATCTTCGTTTTGTGGTATCTGTTGCCAAACAATACCAGAACCAGGGATTATCATTACCTGACCTGATCAATGAAGGCAACCTTGGCTTGATAAAAGCCGCCCAGCGTTTTGATGAAACGCGTGGTTTCAAATTCATTTCTTATGCAGTATGGTGGATACGCCAGAGTATTCTACAGTCATTGGCTGAGCAAGCCAGGATCGTTCGCCTTCCTTTGAACAAGGTGGGGCTTACCAACCGTATTCAGAAAACCTACTCCCAACTGGAGCAGGAGTTCGAAAGAGAACCGTCGGCTGAGGAGCTTGCAGAAGCATTGCAGATGGATATTGAGGAAGTATCGGCTTCAATGGGAATATCTGCAAGACATGTAAGTATGGATTCTCCCATGTCTGAGGGGGAAGAAAATACATTGTTGGATGTATTGGAAAATCCTAATGCAGAAAAAACGGATGATAACCTGATGTATAAGGAATCATTGCATACAGAAATTGAAAGAAGCTTAACTACTTTAACTGAAAGGCAAAAAGAAGTGATCTGCTTTTTCTTCGGAATCGGAGTTGATCATCCAATGAGTCTTGAAGACATCGGTGAAAAATTCAGCCTGACCAGGGAAAGAGTAAGGCAGATCAAAGACAAAGCAATTACAAAGCTGAAAACTAATACACGTTGCCAGGTTCTTAGAACCTATTTAGGCGCATAACAAATAAAAACAGTAACACTGAAAGAAATTCTACTCTAATAAATCACGGATTAAAGGATTAAAAAGATTTCGCTGATTTTATTGTTTACTCGTTTTATCTTTGCAGACCTTATTAAAATGCAACTTCATAAGTTGCATTTTTTTATGGCCGTCCAGGATCTGAAATATCATGAGCTTATGGAAAAAATCATAGGTTGTGCAATGAAGGTTCACCGACATTTTGGTCTTGGGTTTCCGGAAAGAGTTTACAAACGGGCATTAATCATTGAACTGGAAAAGATTGGCTCAAAATTCAAGTGCAAGGTAGAAAAGGACATTATATACGAAGATCGACTGATTAATAAAAGGAGACTTGATTTAATTGTCGAAGATGTTGTTCTTGTCGAATTGAAAGCTATTACTGAAGTTGATAATGGAGATTATAATCAAATTCTAAATTATCTCAGCGTTTTCAAATTAGCAGTTGGTCTATTAATGAATTTCGGTGTCCCGAGTCTACAGTTCAAGAGATTAATAAATACATTGAAATAATCCTCAAATCTTTTTAATCCTTTAATCCGCGATTATGTTTAATTCCTTATCCGATCATCTCGAATCCGCCTTTAAGAATATTAAAGGACAGGCCAGGGTAACCGAGCTTAATGTTGCCGCCACGCTGAAAGATATCCGCCGTGCACTGGTCGATGCTGATGTCAATTATAAAATAGCTAAGGATTTCACTGACAGGGTAAAAGAAAAAGCCATCGGTGAAAAAGTTATTAACGCAATCAGCCCGGGACAATTGATGGTGAAAATTGTTAAAGATCAATTGGTTGACCTGATGGGTGGTGAAGAAGCGACTTTTAACGCAAAAGGAAATCCGGCCGTGATATTGATCGCTGGTTTACAGGGTTCGGGTAAAACAACATTCAGTGGTAAGCTGGCAAATTACCTGAAAACAAAGAAAGGTCTCTCTCCTATGCTGGTCGCTGCAGACATTTACCGTCCGGCAGCGATGGAGCAGTTAAGAGTACTTGGGGAACAGATCGGTGTTGATGTTCATATTGAGTTAGAAAGTAAAGATGCAGTTGCCATTGCACAAAATGCAATCAAAGAAGCAAGAAGTAAAAATAAAAATGTTGTAATTATAGATACCGCGGGCCGCTTAGCAATTGATGAAGCGATGATGACCGAGGTATCGAACATTAAAAATGCCGTCAATCCGCAGGAAATATTATTTGTAGTTGATAGCATGACCGGCCAGGATGCGGTCAACACGGCAAAAACATTCAACGATCGCCTCAACTTTTCGGGTGTTGTTCTTACAAAACTCGACGGCGATACCAGAGGCGGTGCTGCTCTTTCTATTAAGTACACTGTTAACAAGCCTATTAAATTTACCAGTGCCGGTGAAAAGATGGATACGCTCGATGTATTCTATCCGGAAAGAATGGCGCAGCGTATTTTGGGAATGGGCGATATTACCTCTCTTGTTGAAAAAGCACAGGAACAATTTGATGAGGAACAGGTTAAAAAACTGGAAAAGAAGATTCGCAAGAACAAATTTGATTTTGCGGATTTTAAAATGCAACTGGAGCAAATAAAGAAAATGGGAAACATGAAGGACCTGCTTGGCATGATCCCGGGAGTTGGCAAACAAATAAAAGACCTTGACATCAATGAAGACTCTTTCAAAGGCATTGAGGCCATGATCAATTCCATGACTAAGGCAGAAAGAGAAGACCCGGACCTGATCGATATGAGCCGCAAGAAAAGAATTGCAAAAGGGAGTGGAAAAGATATCAGCGACGTAAATGCTTTTATGAAGCAATTTGAACAAATGCGGGATATGATGAAAGGAATGAATAAGGCGGGGATGTTTGGGGGTAAAATGATGCCGGGAATGAAGAGGTGACGCCGGCCCCATCCCGACCTTCCCCGATAGGGAAGGCCATCGTGCCAAGGTCCCAACTTATTCAACTATTCATTCTTATCAGATACGCTCAATCGGCACTAGTTTGCCGGTCAACAAATAAAAATCTCCCAAATTGGGATTATCCCATTCCTTGCTTACATTTGCCGTTCCGGTGTCTACCGGTGTTTGAAACAATATTGTTAACGACATTAAATATCTATTTAAGATGTCAGTAAAAATCCGACTCCAACGTCATGGCTCTAAAAAGAGGCCGTTCTACTTCATCGTAGTTGCCGATGCCCGAGCTCCCCGCGATGGTAAATTCATTCAAAAACTTGGTACTTACAATCCGCTGACTATGCCGGCTACCATTCAATTGGACAGGCAAAGAGCATTGGATTGGCTGAACAAAGGTGCTCAACCCACCGATACTGTTCGCCGTATCCTGAGTTTTAAAGGTGTATTATACCTGAAACATTTGTTGCGAGGAGTGACGCTTAATCTTTTTGATGAAGCCACGGCAATGGACAAATTCCAGAAATGGTTCAGCGAACATGAAGCGCAAATCAAAAAACGCCAGGAAGAAGCAATGAGAAATCGTCGCGGTGGCCGCAGGCCTCATCAGGGTGGACGTCGCCCCGAAAGAAGAGCCGAAAGCAGCAGTGGCGAATGATAAGCACCATCCGATTTTCTGAACTAACTCAATCCTTCGATGCTTCGGGGGATTTTTTTATACCCCTATCCCCTGAAGGGGTATTATGAATTTTCCTTTTTTAATACAAAGTCTTTTATTCAGATTTGCGTTACGATGTGTTGACCGACTGTAGTACTACTATAGTCCTTTTGTTGCATCGTCCCGATAGCTATCGGGATACGTTCTGTTCTTTATTCAACAATTATTGCAAATTCAAGTTTAAAGGTGGGTTTCTTAACTCCCCTTTAGGGGATGGGGTATGAATTATTTCAAAGCAGGTAAACTCGTCGCTGTTCATGGCCTCAAAGGCGAACTGATTCTGAAACATGAATTGGGAAAGAAAACTTCATTGAAAGATTTAAAAGCAATCTTTATCGAGGAGAGGAAAGATTCATTTATTCCCTGGTTTATTGAAACTGCAAAAGCAAGATCAGCTAGTGATATCTTATTAAAACTTGAAACGATAAATACAAGAGAAGCCGCTGCAAAATTCTCACAAAAAGAAGTATGGCTGACCGAAGAAGATTTTAAACGACTGTCTGCAAAATCGGCACCAGCTAATTTACTCGGCTATACCGTTATTAATAATAAAGAACGATTGAGTGAGATATTGGAGGTAAT
Source organism: Chitinophagaceae bacterium (assembly GCA_025923075.1). Lineage (GTDB taxonomy): Bacteria > Bacteroidota > Bacteroidia > Chitinophagales > Chitinophagaceae > VBAS01. The sequence continues at coordinate 43,874 of JAICGN010000008.1, read as the reverse complement.
TGAACAACCTCATCAATTGCTTTGCAGAATCGAATTAAATAAAAAAGAAGTATTGATCCCTATTAATGAAAGCTTTCTTAAAAAGATCGATCATAAGAAAAAGGAAGTGATTGTAGAGCTGCCTGAAGGATTGCTGGATGTTTACTTATGAACTTATTTAAATTCAGATCGGATAAAATCCGCCATTAATTTCATCCGGTAATAAAGATTACTCATCATCAATGAAATATTGTTCCTCACATTTTCAACAGTTCCCTTATTCATCTTCTTAATATTTTTTAACTCTTCGATCTTCTCATCGATCTTATCCATCAGTTTTTCTGCATCCCAGCCCTGGTAACGACGATTCCGTTCGTCATAAATGTGGTAAGGTTCTATCCGGCCGGGTTTCAGCTTTTTAAATCTGAAGTTATTTTTTATTCCTTCTTTGATCGCATCGTTTGAAAGCAGGTCAATAATGACATCCGCAGACACTTCATTGCGATAACCATTACTGAAAATATTCAGATTATTCCGCAACTCACGGATCAATTGCTTTTTCAGCACGTCACTTGTCTTACTCTCCTTGTTCAGAAAAGTAATCAGATCTTTCAGCGGGCCAATTCCGGTTTTCAACCATTCCCATTCCATGGGTTAAAAATAAAGAACCAAACTCCAAATCGCGGAAAAAGAACCAAGAAACAAATATCAAATCTCAAAAAAATTCCAAATTCCAATTAGGCTCCAAATTGGTGATTTGAGTTTTATTTGGTTCTTGTTTTTTGTTTTTTGGTGCTTATGCCTAATTGTATCTTTGAATTTCGTGGAAGAACCAAAAAAACATATAGCCCACTTCGATCTTGATTCATTTTTCGTTTCGGTGGAAATTCTGAACCAACCATCGTTAAAAGGCAAACCCGTTTTGGTTGGTGGCTATGAACGTGGCGTTGTTGCCGCTTGTAGCTATGAAGCAAGAAAGTACGGTATCCATTCCGCTATGCCAATGAAAAAAGCAATGCAGCTTTGCCCGCATGCAATCATTACCTCAGCCAGCCGTGATCAGTATAGTAAATATTCAAGATGGGTTACTGATATCATTGCATCAAAAGTTCCTTTGTTTGAAAAAGCCAGCATCGATGAATTTTATATTGACCTCAGTGGTATGGATAAATTTTTTGGTGTCAGTAAATATGCGCAGGACTTAAGACGGCATATTAGTAATGAAACAGGCTTACCCATTTCGGGTGGCTTATCATCGGCAAGGTTTATCAGCAAGATGGCAACCAATGAGGCAAAGCCAAATGGCTTTTTAGAAATCCCTCATGGAAAGGAAAAAGATTTTCTATGGCCAATGGCGGTTGAAAAAATAAATGGTGTAGGAAAAGAAACCGAAATCAAACTAAAGTCGCTTGGCTTTTATAAAATTGAAGACCTTGCCAGGTCAACGCCTGAATACTTAGAAAAACATCTTGGGAAATGGGGTGAAAGTCTTTGGCGGAAGTCACAGGGCCTTGGCAGCGCTGAAGTGGTCACTGATTGGGAACAAAAAAGCATGAGCCATGAAAATACATTTGATAAAGATTACAATGATGTGGAATTCCTGCATAAAGAATTGGTGCGACTTACAGAAAAAACCTGTTATGGCTTACGAGAAGATGAAAAACTTACAGGATGTGTAACGGTAAAGATCCGTTACAAGGATTTTGAAACAATAACCCGCCAGGAAGTAATTGATTATACTGCACTCGATGATGAGCTGATCGCTAAAGCAAAAGATATTTTTAATAAAGCATACCAGGTTGGCCGACCAGTACGCTTGCTTGGCGTTCGCTTCAGTCATTTTATTCCATTTACGATGCAAATGAGTTTATTTGACAACAAAGTAGAAAAACTCCAACTCTATAAAGCTGTTGATGATATTAAGGACAGGTTTGGAAGCAAGATGGTTACTAAAGCTGTTAATTCCGGATCAAAAGAAGAGTCTTTTAATTTTTCCCAACATAATAAGAAGAAACAGCCTGATGACAAAGGCAAAACGCTTTAGTATATTTTTTTTCCCAAAGGTTACTTGTGCAATCGCATCGGGTTTGCCCCATTGTCATTTATAAACCCATCAAAATAGTAAAGCAGCTAATCCATTCTGAAGTGAGAGAACGGAAAGGGCAATCTTCCGCCGATATTAAAAAACGATGACAGGGAACCGTGGGGTGGTTTTACAGTCGTTGATATAAGTGCCGGCTATCGGATAAATACTATGATGCATCTTAACATGGGCAAAACCAACCTTTTTTACGTACAGCAACGTGAGTTTATCGGATCACCCTATATCGGTCGTTTGATCATATATTGCCCCCCTTAACTTTTTTATCTCTTTTTTAACGGCCAAAAAATCCCGGTCAAATTTTTGCTGCTGATTAAACTTGTGGACTATATTTTAATCAATAACCGGATCCCACCACTACGTTTTTGATGAATTAACTCTACACCTAAGTCTTTAAAAAGGAATTTTTTCAGGTCAATAACCTGTATCCTGATTGTTTCAAATTATTAAACTTCTGTAATGAAAACCTTCCGTGCTGTTTATATTTTGTGTTTATTATTTTTTTCTATTTTAAAAGTCAGCGGGCAATCATCTTTGATCCCCAAATACGAGATTGGTGTTCACCTGGGCGCATTTATTTACCAGGGCGACCTCACTCCTTATGACCTTGGCGCATTTAATACAATGAAACCAGGCTTTGGTTTTTCAGCAACAAGAAATATAAACAGTTTGTACGGAGTACGATTTCAATTAATGCATGGGTGGTTAAAAGGCGATGATGCGAAATATGAAAACCCTGCATGGCGGCAACAACGAAATTTCAATTTCAAAACTCCGGTTACTGAATTATCGCTGCATCTTGTAAGAAACATTATCGGATTATTGCCAAATGAGGCGGGCATTATCAATTTTAGTCCTTATGTCTTTGCAGGACTTAATTATTCATTTCTCAACATCAAAAGAGATTGGAGCAATTTTAATTACTCGCATTTTGCAGGACAAACAGGCGTGCTTAACGGGTTAACGGAAGATATGAATCATAAACTTCCAAAAGGAATTTTTTCAATACCTATAGGCGCCGGTGTACGATATGGAATCAGTGAAAAACTTTCCTTTTCACTTGAAGGAACCTATCGAATTCTTGACACTGATTATCTGGATGGCTTCAGCCAGTCCGCCAATCCTGATGAGAATGATCACTATCATACAATAACGGCAGGCCTGATCTATTCATTTGGAAAACGAAACAGGTTTGATTGTCCCAAAATAAGATTTTGATTTTTATTTTGATTAAGAATACTTAGGAAAGGTGAATAATGTCTTATCCTTATCTTCGCCTACCTAAAAATTTGAAAATGTCTCAAGCCTGGAAAGATTATCAGCAAAAAAATAAGGATCGTTTTTTAAATGAGTTATTGGATTTACTCCGCATACCCAGTGTAAGTGCAAGAAGTGAACACAAAGCCGATATGGTGAAATGTGCTGAAGCGGTAAAAAAACGTATCCTCGAAGCCGGTGCAGACAAGGCCGAAATTTTCCCAACCAATGGTCACCCAATAGTGTATGGGGAAAAAATAATTGATCCCAAAAAACCTACTGTCCTTGTATATGGTCACTATGATGTGCAGCCTGTTGAACCTTTGGAACTGTGGCACAACCCTCCTTTTGAACCTGTGATAAAAGACGGAAAAATCTTTGCAAGGGGGAGCTGTGATGATAAAGGACAATTCTACATGCATGTAAAGGCATTAGAAACAATGGTCCAAACCAATTCACTTGTCACTAACATTAAATTTTGTATTGAAGGTGAAGAAGAAGTTGGCTCATCTAATCTTGCCGATTTTGTAAAAGGTCATAAAGATCTTTTAAAAGCTGATGTGATATTGATAAGTGACACGGCAATGCTGAGTCTTGAAAACCCTTCAATAGATATTGGTGTTCGTGGCTTAAGTTATATCGAAGTAGAGGTAACCGGGCCTAATCGTGACCTGCATAGTGGTGTTTACGGCGGCGCTGTTGCCAATCCAATTACCGTTCTTGCTAAAATGATCGCATCGCTTCATGATGAAAACAATCATATAACGATTCCTGGGTTTTATGATGATGTTGTAGTGGCGACAACAGAAGAAAGAAAGAAAATGGCAGCAGCTCCTTATGATGAGGCAGAATACAAAGAAGATCTTGGTGTGAGGGAATTGTGGGGTGAAAAGGGATTTACTACAAATGAAAGAACAGGCATTCGTCCAACGCTTGAAGTAAATGGTATCTGGGGTGGTTATACAGGTGAAGGTTCCAAAACTGTGCTGCCATCAAAAGCATTTGCAAAAATTTCTGCACGCCTTGTTCCTGACCAGGATAGTAATAAGATCACTGACCTGTTGATAAATCATTTAAAGAAAATTGCGCCACCTACTGTGGCAGTAAACGCGGAACCGCATCATGGCGGTGAACCGTACATGACGCCGATTGACAGTAAAGCATACAAAGCAGCGGCAGCAGCTATTAAGGATACCTTTGGAAAAGATCCAATACCTGTTCGGGGTGGCGGCAGTATTCCAATTTGTTCCTTATTCGAACAGGAGCTGGGAGTAAAAATTGTTTTTATGGGTTTTGGGTTGGATAGTGACAACCTCCATAGTCCAAATGAAAAATTCAACCTGGACAATTATTATAAAGGAATTGAAACCATTCCTTATTTCCACAAACATTTTGCGGAAATGTAAGGCCCCTTAAATCCCCCAAAGGGGACTTTGAGAAACCTCATTTAAATTGCATGAGGTTGCTAATTTTGATCATGCCTGAAAAAGAAAAACTCCGTCTTGATAAATATCTATGGGCCATCCGGCTTTTTAAGACCCGGACGCAAGCTACTACCGCTTGCGATAACGGTAAAGTAAAATTCAATGGTGTTCAAACAAAAGCCGCAAAACAGGTACATATTGGTGAAGAGTATGAAATAAAAACAGAAGCAAAACGCTGGCGGATACGTGTAGGCGGATTATTATACAAACGTGTCGCTTTTGCCGAAGCTATTAAGTATTATATTGATATCACTCCTGAAGAAGAAATCGAAAGACTTCAATACCAGTCGGCAAGTTTTCATACAGGCAAACGAATGAGTAAAATTGGCCGCCCAACAAAAAAACAAAGACGTGACATAGAGGATTTCCTGGGTTGAAAACTTTCGTTGACAAATATCATATCACTTCCTCACTGGCATCATTTTTTCGGCTAAATAAAATGGTCACCTTTAGAATTGTTAACAATATTTCATAACCTCTAAATAAATGGATATGGAAAATAAAGCTGTTGAAAAACCCAGGACATTCTGGCCGACATCATTCGAAAGCGGCTTGATGGAAAAATTTTTCAATGCCCCACTGGATGAATTTTTCGGATTAGGAAAAATAATGAATGTTCCCGCAGTGAATGTCAACGAAACTGATAAGGAGTTCAAACTGACAATTGGAGCTCCGGGTTTAGACAAGAAAGATTTCAAAGTTGACGCTTTCGATGATATGCTGACCATTAGCGCAGAAAAAGAAAAAGAGGAGAAAGAAGAAAAAAGTGGCCGGTATAATCGTCGCGAGTATAACTACACAAGCTGGAGCAGAAGCTTCACGCTGCCGGAAAATTGCGATCCCGGCAAGATCAATGCAGAATATAAAAATGGGGAGTTGAAAATTGTTATTCCAAAAAGGGAAGTAAAAGAACCAAAAAGGGTTAAGAGCATCTCAATCAACTAATGGGATGAATTATGGAAGATGCCCCCGTCATTTGGTTATGGCGGGGGTATTTTTATACCCCCTGGCCCCCTAAAGGTGGGAACTTAAGGGGAATGTGTTAAGTAAAATTGTTAACTGTGAGAGATGACACAACAGAAGTTTAATCAGGAACTAACATAAAAATCCTTCAATAACTTTGAGCCATCCTATGCCCCCTTTAGGGGCTGGGAGTTTATCATAGACCCTCTGTCCCCCTAAAGGGGGAACTTAGGTTGAATGTGTTGCGTAAAGTTGATAAAGTGCGATAGTCGACGCAACGGAAGTTTAATCACCATACTGAGATAACATAAAAATCCTTCGATAACTTTGAGGCATCCCATGCTCCCCTTTAGGGGCTGGGGAATTATCATAAACCCCCTGTCCCCCTAAAGGGGGAACTTAGGTGGAATGGATTGAGTAAATTCGATAATGTACAAGAGTCGACGCAACTCAAGTTTAATCAACGTGCTGAGATAGAACCATACAAATCCTTCGATAACTTTGCGGCATCCCATGCTCTCCTTTAGGGGTTGGGGAATTATCATGCGTATTGATATTATAAGTGTCTTACCCGAATTGCTTGAAAGCCCGATGCAACACAGCATCATGAAAAGAGCCCAGGAAAAAGGCTTACTGAAAGTTCATATTCATTACCTGCGTAAATGGGCAGTAAATGAATACGGCCAGGTAGATGATTACCAGTACGGAGGCGGTGCCGGGATGGTGATGATGTGCGAACCACTTGCAAAAGCGATTGAAGAACTTTTTGCAGAAAGAAACTATGATGAAGTGATCTACTTAACTCCTGATGGAGAAATGCTGGAACAAAAAATTGCCAACTCACTTTCATTAAAGGAAAATATCATGATGATCTGCGGCCATTATAAGGGCATTGATGAAAGAATAAGAGAACATTTTGTTACCAAAGAAATATCTATCGGGAATTATGTACTAAGTGGCGGTGAATTAGCTGCGGCTGTGTTGGTTGATTGTATCGGGAGGTTGATTCCAGGTGTTTTGAATGATGAAACATCGGCTTTATTCGATTCTTTCCAGGATAATTTACTGGCGCCACCTGTCTATACAAGACCGGAAGATTTCAGAGGGTGGAAAGTACCTGATGCTTTACTTAGTGGAAACCACAGGCTGATCGAAGAATGGAGGAATGAACAATCACTTAAAAGAACAAGAGAAAGGAGACCTGGTTTGCTGGAAAACCAGTAAGAGTTGGCTCGGCTCATTTTTAGCTCCTGCTCACCCTTCAGCACACCAGTAACAGGATAACATAATACAGCAGGATCATCAGTGCATTAATTGCAAATGTCTTAACATTTACTACAAGTGCATTTTTCATAAATACGGATTTAGTACAACTATATATATTCAAAACTAAAGCCAAAAAAAGCTTTTCAATAGAGGATTTATGCTTGAAATATTTTTGGTTTTGCTAAGGGAATTTGTGTAGTATTCAATATCTGCGCAATTAAGATTCTATCCTTCATTATGACTTTTCAAAGGATTTTTACTTTTACTTTTGAGGTAATTCTACATATTGCAACCGATAGGTATTCTGCAAAATCTGATAAAATTTACACAAACCAAAAAAGCCTTGCCTGGTGCTTGACAATCGTTGTTATGACTTTCGTTGACAGTCAATTCATTCTTACATCCTTAAAATACCGTGTTTTCCTCCTTACATAGCGGCTTTAGCCGGGGTACATTTGGTTAACTGGAATTACCAGTGGGTTAATACAATTTAAACTATTGAAAACAGGGGTATTTGTGATGGAATTGAATATACTTTTAGCGGGAGGAATGATCCTCACAACAATTCTGGTAGTACTGATCACGGTGTACATTTTCTTTTACCAGAAACGATATTACCGGCAGATGCGTGAAAAGGACCAGCTCCTGACCCGGTTTCAAAAGGAATTACTTCGTACAAAACTGGAGATCCAGGATCAAACCCTGAAAAACATATCGAAGGAAATTCACGACAATATCGGACAGGTACTTAGCCTGGCCAAGCTTAACCTGAATACGACGGATGTTTCTAACCTGGACGCAACAGATAAGATATGCTCGTCGAAAGATCTCGTTGGTCAAGCTATACTCGATCTGAGGGGGTTGTTAAGAAATCTTAGTTCAGACAAAATTGAAAATCTGGGCCTGTACCATGCAATTGAACATGAACTGGAGCAGATAAAAAAACCCGACCTTTATGAAACCCAGCTCGAAATGGAAGGTGATCTGCCCCGGCTTGATGCACAAAAAGAGCTGATACTTTTCCGGATCGTCCAGGAAACTTTGCATAAATTCATCCAACATGGAGCTGCAAAGAATATCAATGTATCATTGAAAAATTCTGAACATGATCTGGAACTCGTGATCACTGGCGATGGAATGTCTGCTGATGCGGAGTTGCCTAAAGAAAACAACGGCTCAGGCCAGGACAAGAGCTACTGCAAAATGCACCGGAGAGCCAAGATTATCAATGTTGATTTTACCCTGAATAGGAAAACACAAGGTACCGAAGTGAAACTGGTATTACCATTGAATAAATAAAAACCAACACTATGGCTGCAAAAATTGTACTGGTAGATGACCACGTTCTCCTCCGTAAAGGATTGGCAGATCTGGTTAGTAACTTGGGGTTCACGGTATTATTTGAGGCAAACAATGGAAAAGAGTTTTGTGAAAAACTGAAACCGGATAATCTTCCCGACCTGGTATTACTTGACATCAACATGCCACAAATGGATGGCTATGAGACTTCGCTTTGGCTCAAAAAAAATTATCCTGATATTAGAATACTTGCTTTAAGCATGCACGATGATGAAAATGCTGTGATCCGTATGCTGAAGAACGGAGCAAGAGGGTACATTCTGAAAGACACTGAACCCTCGGAGTTAAAAACGGCAATTGACGCGATCCTGCAAAAAGGTTTTTATTATTCTGAAATGGTAACCGGCAGATTAGTACATAGTATTGCAGGCACGGATGATGAAGGTCATGGTTCCCAACAAATACTTCATCTTACCGAAAGAGAAATTGAATTTCTTAAAATGGCGTGCACCGAAATGACTTACAAGGAAATTGCCGATAAGATGTATCTCAGCCCCCGTACCGTGGATGGCTACCGGGATACACTTTTTCAAAAACTTGAAATCAAGACAAGAACAGGGTTGGTCATTTATGCTATTAAAAACGGAATTGTACAGGTATAATTCAGTTCTTCTCCAGTTGAATTGTAGTACCATGGCCGGGTTGTGAAATAATAGTTGCTTTATACCCTATTTCTATGGCGCGGTTCATAATATTTTTCAGACCATTGCCTTCAGTTATTTTATCTTTCTCAAAACCAATCCCGTCGTCAGCCAGTTTTATCGTCAATTTGTTTTGTGTGTGTTCAATTGTAAGATAAATTGAATTCCCTTTTGCATATTTCACACTATTATTGACAGCTTCTTTAATAATCATATACAGGTTCCTTTTCTCTTCTTTGCCAAGTTTATAGTTCAGCAGTGAATCATTGATTTGCTGCTGAAAATTTATGTGATGAGCCTCGCAAAGCGGAGCGGCGAACGCCTTTATTCTTGTAAGCAGGTGATCAAGAAGATCTTTCTTATCATCGAGCACCCAGATGATATCTCTTACGCCAGTAATTGCTTCCTGTGTGCTTTCTTTTACTTTTTCCAGGTAGGAGTGATTTTCTTTTTCAAGCAGGGCCATATTTGCATAAACTTTTACGCTGTTCAATGTACTGCCCAGGTCATCGTGCAGATCACTGGCCAGGTGCGTTCTTATCTCTCTTTCTTTCTTTAATTGATTGATGCGAACTTTATAAACAAAATATATAATTCCAAGAGCCAGTAAAACAGCCAGAGCCTTAAACCAAAAAGTCTGATACCATTTGGGAAGAAAGATGAGTTGAATTTCTTTTATTTCGCTGGCATAGGAATCTTCATTAATTGCTTTCACCTGGAGTGTATAGGTGTCTGGTTTAAGGCCGATAAGATTCACAAAATTCTGAGTTCCGAGGTTGACCCATTCTTCCTGTTGCCCTTTTATGCGATAAGCGTAAGTCGTTCGTTCAGGATTGGTATAATTGAGGGCCGAAAAATAAATTGTGGCCTGCAAAAGATTTCGGGGAAGCGTTGCAGATTTCATTTGAAGGTCGCTTAACTCTTGTCGGCCCGATTGGGTCTCGATGACAATATTGTTGATATATAATTCCGGCGCAATGGTATTCGTGGTTATATATTTTGGATCAATGATGGTAAACCCATCTGGTCCGCCGGCATAAATTTTTCCTTTATATACAGTTCCGCAAAGCTCCTCAAAGGCATTGGAATGCAGACCATCACTTTGAAAATAGTTTGCAACGGAAGAATTCCTGATATTGATTTTACTTAGCCCATTATTGGAAGTGCAGAATAACAGTGTATCATTCACCGGAAAAATTTTATATAGCCCGGCATTTGCCATACCCTGGTTGGTAGAAATAATGTTCTTTATCCGTAAATTATCATCCATTTGTATGATCCCGGATCCATAAGAAGCCAGCCAGTAAGAACCGGAAGCCTCGCACATATCGAAAAAGAAAGTTAAGGGCTGACCGGTTTCCGGGTTGGTCAATTCGTAATTATCAAGTTGATAATTGTGGGGATTGTAAACGGCAAAGCTGTTATTGGACAAAATCCAGATTCTGTTTCGTTTGTCCTTATAAATTGAATTAACAATACCATTTTTGAGGGGGACAGAGGAATGGCTGTCAAGTTTTGCAAGTATTCTTCTTTTATAATTCCATTCATATATACCATTACCAACCTTACTCCCCATATACACTAGCGAGTCATTCCAATTAACAGCGCCCATTATAAATTCATGACTGATAGGTGAGAGTTCAGGATATATTTTTTCAATATCAATGAATTGATCCGGTGGTTGAAAAGAAAATAAACGGTTATCAGTACCGAGGAAAAGATTTCCGTCCTTATGGCGGAACATAAACCAAAAAGGTCCTCCTTTCAACCGCTGAATATTTTTTTTAGTGTTATCGACCCTGTAAAAACCATCTTCAGCACAGACATATTCCACGGAGTCATTATAAGGAAAAATAAAAAAGGCCCTGCTGATCTTTTCCTTTAAATCGGCAGACTGAAAGTAATGCAGAAACGGGCTATGAGTTCTGGTTGCAACAGCGAATCCTTGAAGGGTGCCCAGCCAGAGGTTGTTATGCCTGTCAAAGAAAATATCATTCACTGAACTGATCCACTTTTTCTGGTCCACGATGTTTACATCTTCTACCGATGACATAGTGCCTTCCTTAACAAAATTTCTGTATAACCCTTCGTTGGTTGCAATCCACAGGTTGCCTTCACTGTCAAAATTGAGATACCTGATAGCTTTTCCATCAGTGCCGGACATCATTTCTTCAGGGACACTTATCAGACCTGATTTATCGTAACTGATTTTTTTTATGCCTTTGTGTGTGGCCAGCAAAATTTGTTGTGGCGAAATATTTTTACAACCGCTTACCCGTTTGGCAATAAATCCTGTCGGGAACCGTAGTTCAGCAAGCGGGTGAGACAGGAGAACTGAATTGTCATGCCCTGAATAAATCACCATTCCGTAATTGGCGACAAAAGCCCATATCCTGCCGAATTCATCTTGATGAAAAAGATTAATGTCAAACTCGTTATTGCTATTGCTACTTCGCTGAAAGGGAATGGATACAGTCGTTTTAAACCGGCCTTCCCTGATATTGTACACGGTGATGCCATCAAAAGTTCCAATCCAGAGTTCATCTTTGTTTTGGATAAGAGTTTTTAACCAGCGGTTGGTGAACCGACTGGCAGAGTCGTCCACTGACATTGCATATTTTACCACTCCGGTTTTCAGGTCTATACCATTCAATCCTCCATAAGAAGATATTACCCAGAGTATATTCCGACTGGTATCTTCCAGCATATCCGTGATATCACTCCCCAATAAAAGGTGTTTTTCCCCTGCACTTTTATTATAAATGATTATACCTTTACCGTCAAACCTATTGAGCCCATCCTGTGTGGCTACCCACATAAAACCAAACCGGTCCTGTAAAACCTTCACGACCTTATAAGAACTCAATCCATCCGACAATGAATAATGTCTGAAATTGATATACTGAACCTGACCCGTTAAATGGAGAGAGGGGATAGCTAGGAAAAAAGTAATGAAAAGTCTGAAAAAAAGGGATGAGTTCAAGTGAGGCATAATGATGGCGACATTAGAGTTCATTTAAAATTACATTAAAAGTTTAAATCAAGCAGTTATGGCAAATAACGGTAGTAGTCCCAAGGGCAAATGGGCAATTCTGATTTATATGGCCGTGGATGATGCAAACGGTATCCCACAGTCAAAACTCTTTCTGGATGAATTGGCCGCATTAAAGAATATTATTGCAGCGCAGAAACCAAACGAATTTGGAAACCGGGACGTGCGAATTTGTCTGCAGGCTTATACGAACTGGGCGCCTAAGAATGGCGACCCGGGCGGTTTTGGATCCAGGCGATTTGAAATAGATGAAAACTTTTCTTTAGAGTATCCTTTAGATGTAAAAGACGATACTCTCAAGATTTCCATGGGAAGCAAGGATGCTTTGGCTGGCTTTATCAAATGGGGTAAAGAACGATGTAATGCGGCTCAAAATTTATTGTTTCTATGGGGTCATGGAAGCGGATCGAGTATGTTTAGTTTGGAGGATTCATACCAAAGGATCATTGACTTATATGGCAACGACCTTACAGTGACTGATATTACAGATTTGGCGTCGCCCCGGCGAATAATCCTTAAAGAGGAGCTTAAAAAGGAGAACTTGTTTAAGGATAGAAATAAGGTCAGAATCAGACTAACACTCCGGGGTACCACATCAATCGACATTACAATTTTCAAAAGAAAAACAGATTTCTATAAGGACCTGAAAGATAGGGACGGATCCAAAATTGGATCAATGGAATTAATGGACTTGTTGCCGAACAGAAATGACCTGCAGCCATTGAATCCGCAAGTAGAAAGACTTAAAAAATATTTATCATCCCGGTCAAATCTTGATGGCTTGTTCGAACAAGAAATCAGGGATTGTCTGAAGAAAAAAGAAAATGACGTTGACATTCTATTAATAATGGGTTGCTGTATGCAAATGGTGGAATTTGGATATGAACTGAGGAAAAGTAATGGTACCAAAAAATCATTTTATTATATAGCCAGCGAAGAATTGATTTATTTTGACGGGTACAATTACAAAGATAGTTTTAAGGCCTTGGTAGAAAATTGTTCGATGGCTCCTGCTGAACTTGCTAAAAGAATAGTCTTGGATGCCCCTGTAAAAAATACTTATAACGAATATGAAAGACAATCACTTGCTATTTCCTGCGTTGATCTTAAGAAGAGCGGAAAGTTAGCTGAACACCTGGGCAAATTCGCTGATATGGTACTCGATATTAAGGATGAGAGTATGAAAAAGGATGTTTGGGAGATGATGAAGACAGCAAGAAAACAATGCAGGCATTTTGGTGAAGATGATTACATGTATTCCTTTATTGATGTTACCTGGTTTTTCATAAAACTTCAAGAAGTTATTGCAAAAAATAATATCAAGCATCCAAAAGAATTGCCTGGTCTTGTCGAAACCATAATAAAATTCCTGAAGGATGAGTATATTATTCAGTCTTGGATCGGAGCCGGCAGAATACCCAGTCTTAATTATTTACTTTCGTATGGGGGTCATGGAGTTGGTATCTATTTTCCCGACTCAGAGGAAGCCCATAAGAACAACAAAAATTTAGGGATTTTCTTTGATAGAGAAATTTCAGAAAAAGGAAAAGGAAAGAAAAGAAATCCTGTTGCAAATGAGTTTACAAAAGATATTTCCTGGAATAAACTGATATTTGAGTACATGAAGTATTATGGCGAGAAAAGCAATTACAAAGGTAGCCTTGTGACCACTGACGATGAAAAGAAACAATTATTGGAGGAAAGAGGAGCTTTTATACACGAACTAACTACCGCCCTCCTCGAAAAGGATAGGATTATTACTGATGTGATTCCTGAGTTCTTATTGAAGAATAGTACTCCGGGTACCAATTAAGAGAAGTATACCAGGATTTGGTAGCCGAAAAAGCTCCTGACAGTCAAAGAAAGATAAGGGGATGCTCCATTTGCCAGAAAAAACGTCTTGTCTTTACAAACCCAATCCAAAAATACGCCGCAGGTTCAATAAGAAACACCATACTACATTGGCACGTTTTTCTTTTTAAGATTATAATTCTCAACATACAAATTGCCCACCATTCTTCTTAATCTTTCGTTTTCAATTTTGAACGGGTTGCAGATACTTTCTTCATACAAGTCGGGCAAATTCTTCTCAACGATATTGTTTGTGTCTTCAACCAGGTCTGCCAGTATTTTAGCAAGTATTTTAGCTTTTGCGTCAGCTGTTAAAAGATCGTATTCCGGAATATCGCCTTTAGGTATTTCAACAAATACCTGTGGCCCCCCTGCAAGTATCTTTGCAAGTATTTTCGCTTTTACACCATTGTCTAAAGGGTCATAATCCGGAATTTCACCTTTTAATGTTTCCATAAAAACTGCACCTGCAAGTATCTTGGCTTTTAAATCATTTAAGCCCGCCAGAATTTTTGCCTTTGGCTTTTCATAAATATTTCCTGCAGTTATTCCGTTGTATGTATCAGAATTAATACTTCCATTGCCGTTTTGTCCAAAAGCAGCTAATATTTTCAGTGGCATAAAAAAAATTTTATTTTGGTTAAAAAGATGACGCTTGTTTAAAGTCGAACTTTTAAGGTACAACATTCCTGAACACCTTCATCCAACATCACAAAATATTTTCATCTCAATCACTATCCAAACATAACACCGGGACCATCTATCAAACAACCGTTTTTTATCCTTTTGACACCCGTTAAAACACGGGTAAGAAAAAGCCAGCCCCCTCTGGCTCGAAGAAGGACTGGCGTAACATCCTCTATCAATTGTACTGTTGATATCAGATGCCTGGATAGCAAGGATGGGAGATTTATGGTCGTGTCTTTATAATAATAAAAACAATCATAGGGAAAAGAGCGACAAACTGTTGCTTATGTTCTTTACATAAAAATAAAAAGACGGGCAGGGCACAAACAAGCGTCTTTCAACCGAATTCTATACCGTGTTTTCACGGTATTAAAAAGAACCAGCCCGTCCGGAACGGAACGGGCTGGCAGGGTTCAATAACCGCCGATTTAATTTGTTACCGAAAGACCAGGTTAATCAGGACTATAGGTTTAAGGCGGCAGCTACTTCATCATAGTTATCCCAGTCGATCGTTAAACTGTTGAATAATGAGCTAGGAATAACGATATAACGGTAGAGGAAATCCTGGTATATGCGGGGGTCAATTGTAATAACAGCAGGGTCGAGATTTCTGACCCTCAGGTTAAATCCACTGTGATCTATTGCAAAACGGAAGCTAAATTCCTCTGTCTTTCTATCCGTAACCAAAGCAAGATTGATCGGTACGGGTTTATAAACAGGTCCTCCCTCGTTTGGCATCATAACATATGCGAGTTCTACGTGATAGTCTTTGTTATAGTTGACGGACTTGTTAAAATATGCGGTACCCTCCAGGTAGAATTCGGTTCTGTCCGAAATGGGGAACAGCGACAGGTTAAACCAGGAACTGATTATGGTCTGTTCTGTACCTGTATGTGATAAGGTATGATTTACACAATTATTGCCATTTGTGATATTGCCATTGTTGAAAAGAGACGCACATCCCGGTGTTATTGCGAGGGCTAAAACGGCGCCAACGGCTTTAATCATTTTCATAAAAAGATTTTTTGATTGATTAATGATTTACAAGTCAAACATACGCTGACAGGGATAGAGGGAACAAGCGTTGATAAACTGTTTTCCAATAGGCTTTTTCACTGGATTCATTACCGCCAAAACACGGGTAATAAAAAACCAGCCCGACTGATTTGAACGAAGGGCTGGCCGGCATCAATATACTACACTGTACATGACTTATAGATACATCGGGATAGCGGGACTATAGATTTAAGGCTTGAGCTACTTCATCATAGTTATCCCAATCAATACCCAATGTATGATACACCTGTCTTGGAATGATGATATACCTGTATTTGAAATCCTGGGTAATAGCTGGGTCGGGAGCTATAGTAACATCGTTTAGATTTTGGATGCTAAGAAAAAACTCGGAATTACCCAGCCAAAAGCTAAAACCATATGTTTGGTCGGAACCACCCTGTGTAAACTCCAGGTTCATTGGCAAATGGCGGATGATCCGATCCTGCTGGCCAGGCATTGAAACAAAAGCCAACTCCACATGAAGATTTCTATTATACGCCGCCTGGTTGTTGAATGGTTTCATTCCCTGTAAATAAACTCCACCCATATCATCAGATACATCGTCGACGGAAAGCGAAAACCAATTGCTTACGATGGTGGTAGTATCCGGGGGCGCAGTTGTTACAGTTGTTCCGGTGAATGACCGGGTTACAAGGTCAGCTTGCTTGTTACACGATATAACAAATACCGCAAGCAGTAAAACGATTGAAGAGATAGTGAGCTTTTTCATAAAAAAAATTTATTGGTTATTGATTAAATTAACACGCCAAACATAGCGCTGCAGCGACAGGCGAATCAAGCGTTGATTAACCGTTTCTTCCCAGGTCTTTTGGCTGAAATGCGACCGTGGAAACACCTTGGATAATTTGTTCCAGGAAAAGGTAATGAAGCAAGCTGCTGAATAAAGTAAGATGAATAAAATGCTGAAGATTATTAGAGGAACCAAACAACGAAGGAAACAGAAACATACCTGTTTCCCGCGATGGCACTTATTATTATGAAGGATAACATCAGGCCACTTGCATTGAAAAATTCTGGCTGATCACTTGCCAACGCTCTGAAGGTATAGCGGGTTTTGTTGTTGCCAGCAACTGTTCAACTTCATTTGAATATCCGTTAGCCGCAATCCCGTTGATCCAGGATATGATTTCCGGGCCGGTTATCCAATTCATGATATGCCTGGCATACCAGTTATTTTCAGGTGCAAACATCTGTCTCACCAGCTGCATTTCGATATCCACCAGCTGCTCATCGCCAAAGAGAGAAAAAAGTATATCATTGATCACTTTACTCTCCGTATGGATATGCTGTAACACAGCAGTAGTATAAGAAAAATACATTGCCCTGATCTCATCACCGAAATTCTCAAAACTTTGTTTTATACAAAGACTGTTGTATTCATTCAATTTTTCATCTAGCGTAGTTGTCATCCTGAGATCTCTTGCATTGGCTTTTTCCATCAAAGCAACAATATATGGCGCTGCATTTACAATTGAATTATAGATCAGGGCATCTTCATGAATGATATGATACCTGAAAAAATCAATCGAATCTTCCATCCGTACTATAACCGGCTTTGCTTGGTTCTGGCAGGAAAATTCCGTTTGCTGGAGATACATGCCAGCATCAAAAACCATTCTGCTCAGGATCTTGTGGGTTCTTTCAAACAAATTATGGCGAACATTGTTCATTTTCGGTGGTTTTTAAGATTAATGCAAGGTGGATTCTCCGTCCCAAAGGCATTCCTGCCGCGGTCAATATCTTCCCTGGCTAATTCGTTATTTATAAGATGCAGCTTCCTTCCCTGATCGTATTGCTTTTGTCCCAGTTGATATTTATATGCATAAAACAGTGAAAGGACTGTAGAAGCCGCCTGGTATGCAAGTTGAAAGAATAGTGATTTCATAAATGAGATGTTTAATAGCTTGAATACAATTCAAACTTACTCCTAAAGTGTTGCGGCAAACAAGGGTCTTTTAACCGACTCTTTTCCCTAAAACACGGGAAAAGAAAGGTTAATGCATCAGATAAGGCAAACACATTGTATCCAGGTGACGGGGTATTCTGATCAACTACTTTGAAAATCATTAAATACATCTGGTGGTCTGACAAACGATTGAGTTATTTTTTTTTATTACACCTCCAAGCTATTTATTTCCGGAACTTAGCAACCTCAATTCATCGCAATATGAAATCAAATCGCAGAAAATTCTTACGTAATCTTTCATTGGGAACCGGTGCATTGTCTATCAGTCTTCCGTCTTTGGGAACCCTTCGACAAGCTCATGAGCAAGAAAATAGAGAACTGCCAAATGCATTGCCCGATTACGGAAAGCAGCACTTCAATATGTGCGGATATGCTGCACCAAAACTCGAAAAAGTTCGTATTGGTTTTATTGGTTTGGGTATGCGTGGACCGGGTGCGGTGGAAAGAATGAGCTTTATCGAAGGAGTTGAGATTAAAGCCTTATGCGATAAGTATCCAGACCGTGTTACCAAAGCACAGGAAATATTGGTGAAAGCTGGTTTGCCAAAAGCAAAAGAGTATAGCGGGAATGAAGGCTGGAAAGCCCTTTGCGAAAGCAATGAAATCGATCTTGTTTATATCTGTACACCCTGGAGCCTTCACACACCGATGTCGGTGTATGCGATGAAAAATAGTAAACATGCTGCGACGGAAGTTTCCGCTGCTAAAACAATTGATGAATGCTGGCAATTAGTGGAAACATCAGAAAAAACAAAAAAGCATTGCATGATGCTTGAAAATTGCTGTTATGATTTTTTCGAATTGCTTACATTAAATATGGTAAGACAAGGAATGTTTGGTGAAGTAGTGCATGCAGAAGGAGCTTACCTGCATGACCTGAGCAAAGATTATTTGTTTAATAAAAATGCTTATGCCGATATGTGGAGGTTAAAAGAAAATATCGGGCATAATGGAAATCTCTATCCTACTCACGGTCTTGGCCCGGTTGCTCAATGTATGAATATAAATCGTGGTGATAAGTTTGATCATTTAACAAGCATGAGCACAAATGACTTTTCATTAAAGAATATTGCAAAGGAAATGGCTGCACAAGATGATTTCTTTAAACCGTATGCTGATAAGTCCTATCGCGGCAATATGAATACTACTTTAATAAAAACTAATAAAGGCAAAACCATCATGGTCCAGCATGATGTTTCGACTCCCCGACCCTATTCAAGAATCCACCTGGTAAGCGGAACAAAAGCAGTTGCGCAAAAATGGCCGGGACCTGAAAGAATTGCATTTGGTCATACCTGGATAAAAAAAGAAGAATTGGATGAATTGTATAAAAAATATTCGCCACCCATCGTTACTCACATTGGTGAGATAGCAAAAGAAGTGGGCGGTCATGGCGGCATGGATTTTATTATGGATTGGAGACTGATCGATTGTCTTCGCAATGGGTTGCCGCTTGACCAGGATGTTTATGACGCCGCAGCATGGAGCAGTATCATGCCACTCAGCGAAAAATCAGTAGCAGCAAAATCAAAGTCAGTCGACGTGCCGGATTTTACGAGAGGGACATGGAAGACAAACAAACCACATGATATGACATTGAATGGAGGCGCCACGACTACCGTAAGAAAAATTTCAAAACAGGGAAGCTGATAAAATAAAGGAGGAATGCTTGATCCCTCCTTCGCGCTTTTACGAAATTGGATTATCCTAATTCAGCGACTCCATCATTTGTTCACATTCGTTTTTCAATGACTGTGACATAACAGGATTATTTTTTAATGCGCTGTTCAGAAACATTCTTGCTTTAGCCTTGTTACCTGATTTGGCATATATCAATCCTGCATGACCAAGTAATTCAGGATTTTTACAATTTGTTTTCAATGCGGTTTCAATATAAGGCAACGCCATAGTATATTCAGCTTTTCCGTAATATACCATTGCCACTGTTTCGTTCACTTCAATATTTGCCGGACGACGATTGTGCTCCAGTAAAGCAAACTCCAGCGCTTTTTCGTAATCATTGACGCCCATGTACGCATGCGCCATTTCATGATCCTCGTTCTGTCCCACCTTATCTTCACCCGCTGCCGAAAAGTTTTTCATGTCGTTTAAAATTTCTTTAACAACTTCTTTTGCTCTTTCACTTTGGCCTGTCAAATTATATACGTCTGCAATCCCTTCTTTAAACAGATGATCGGGGATGAGTGAATCCGCCTGCTGGTAAAGTCCAAGTGCTTTTGTGTAGTCTTTTTCTTCTGTAGCTATTCTTGCAAGACCCGCTAGTGCGTACGGATAATTTTGACGGTTATTGACTGCGATCGTATAATGCATTTTCGCCTCATCTATATTTCCAATCTTCTCAAATAATTTGCCCAGCTGGACGCGGCACCATTCTGTATTTTCCTCACCGGCTGCGCCTGCATCCACGGCCATGTTCATTGCTTCAATTGCCCCGGGAATATCGCCATGAATTTCCCGCAAATAAGCAATCCGTGAATAAGAACGACTATCAGGTCTTATAGAAATCATTTTATCGGCTGCTTCTATCGCTTCTCTATATTTTCCTGATTCAACATAACCATCCACCAGCAATCCGTATACATACGCATTATATGGATAAAGTTGTTGAGCCTGGGCCGCAACTATCAACCCATCAGCAAAACGATGCTGTGAAAGCAAAATCGTGGATTTGAAAGTAAGCGCCTCAAAATTTTTCGGATCTTTTTCCAATATCGTAGTGATGCATTTCAATGCAGCTTCATTATAATAATTTAAATTCCCTGTAATACGGGCTTCCTGGATATACAAAGCTGTTAAAGCGAGAAGCGATTTCATATTTGATGAAGTTTCTTTTATTTTTCTGATCAATACTTCGACATTGTTTTTTGTTACAGCCCATTCCGCTGTGTAAGCAAGTGAAGCTTTTCTTGGAAGCAGCTCACTATAAACATGTCCATCTTTATTGCTTCGGTTTGTAATTCCTATAAGCATAAATGCAGAGGCTGCTACAAACAATATAAGGAAGGCCCGGTAGAGAAATCTCTTTTTCATTTTCAATTTTTTTTGGTTCTAAACTGGTGAAGAACAACAGGCGCGCCTCTAGGGCGAACCTGTTGTTTGATTTTTCTAATTCTTTACAACTTTAATTGATTGTTTCACGTTACCATTTTTAACAGCAGTTACCACATAAGTACCGCTTGAAAGTTTACTCATATCCCATTGTACATTATATACACCAGCTTCGTGATTCTTGTCTGCCAGCAGCTTCACTAATTTTCCGTGTATATCATAAACAACTATCTTAACCTGCGAAGGAGCATCTACACTGTACCGTATCGTATTGTTAGTTGATCCCGGGTTAGGATAAGTTGATAAATTGACTTCGGGGGCAGAAAGTCCAAGCGTTGCAGGAACTTTTTTCATTTGTGTTTCACCTGCATTAGTAGTAGACGGGCCTGCTGTAGTGTTATCACAATCACAGTTATGCGTGCCCGGCCATGGCGAAGCAACATAAGGAAAAGATGATTTCAGCGCTAGATCATTCGATGTCACCCCTGCATCATAAGTAAGAACATCCAACAAGTCCTGCGTTACAGGACTGCCGGCGCAATTGTAATCATCATACCAAAGACCAATAGCTGCCAGTGCAATACCACTTACTGCCTGCAATTCTATTCTTACAATATCATCTTCCAGCCTTCTCCCATTCGGAAACCCATCCATGTTAGGGATCCATTGCAAATCCGCGCTACTATTATACGCAGGATCTGTTAAACCCAACACGGCCGCTTGCACAATGCCCAGGTTACTGAATTGAGGATGATTTCTTGGCGTAACGGGAATGGCCATGTTTAATCGAAGCATATCGCCACCATTTGGTAAAAAGTTATGAATAAAAGGTTTTCCTGCTGCTAATGGATTACCGCCTTTACCTGTTGCTAATTGATAAGGTCTTGCATTCGGAACCCCGGTATTAAAGATCGGCCAGAGATCAACTGAACGCGGCGAGTTTGAAGCGGGCAAGAGTAATCCGCCAAAAGAACTTTCTGCAAGTGCAGTGCCGTCTAATAACGCATTGCCTTTTATTCCAAATAAACCATTTTGTCCGTTGCCAAAACCAAACCCATTACCACCAAATGCACAAGCCAATGAATTTTTTTGAATCCTCAATTTTGATAATGCAGGAACAGCAGTACCAAATAAAGCATCATCGAGATAAAGGCCAAGCTCGGGGTTATAAAAATAGTTTCCGAATTTATTCAGCCTTTCCAGGTCCTGGTAAGGAGTTAACGAGTTCCAGTAATCCTTATCACCGATCGGTACGATCACTTCATTTGTAAGCGGCATTCCAAGACGGGACACCTGGATCCAGGGTCCGCTGTTGCTGGTTCCATTATTATCGTTTTCATAGTCCTTGTAATCTTTTAATACAGCTATTTTCTGACGACTTGCTGAAGCCCATACTCCGATCACATAATCCGGATCGAGAATGTTGACTGCTTGCGCAGCGGACTTATGATCCTTTTGCAATGCAGAAATATCAACCTGCAAGGCAATGGTGGAAACATTCAAACATTTTAATCCATCGATCGATTGTGTACCCGTTGTACGCGGTGCATCCCCCAGGTCAAAAATTCCACCGAGGTCAACAAAGAATGGATCATCGGAAGTGCCACAAAAAACTTTTTCGCCGCTGCTTGCTGTAGCAATTGAGCTTTGAATCAATGATTCATAGTTGGGCGCATTCAAACCCACTGGTGAACTAATGGAGCGGGGTCCAATATTTGGTGGAGGAACTGTTCCATTATTTACAATCGTTGAAAATTTTTTTCCTCCATCGGTACTCTTTTCAAGTTTGTAAGTGGTTTTTAAGTTTTGTTTCCCTAAACGGACATTGAAGAAAGTTGAAGGATCTTCGTTTTCCTGTTTAAAAGTAAAACGGTAAGTAATATCATCCCCAGTCGTGGCTACGTTATTATCCACATGAATTTCATAACGGATGTTTTCTCCAAATGAATAATAATTTGGACCTCCCTGTGGCAACTGGCCGGGAACATAGCAGGCGATGATGGTTACTTTGGTCGGATCATCCGGGCTGCGGAACGCATACAAATCTGTATTATCCGCCAGGGGATCGTTAGCAATTAGTGGCGCTTCCCTGTGGCTGGATGCAAATGCTCCGTAAGGAAACACATTGAGGAGCATTGCTCCCAATAAAATGGAAGCATAGATTTTTCTTTTCATAAAATAAATTTTTGTTTGTAAATAAAAGAGCTTTCACAAGCCTACCGGAATATTCAACAGCTATTCATAGCGTACAAATCCATGACAAAGGATCTTGTCATTAAAAAATGAACGGATTCTTTTTGTGTAAGATTGGCGCTCAGATCGAAGAATACAGATAAGAATTACTTATGGCTGCTTTTCTCTTTTCAGTGCTGGTTAATTTATATGATCGATCACTAGGTGCAGATAGTTACGTAGGATGATTCACAACGGATTTTATTTAAATGAAAATTACTTACTGTACTGCAACCTTTGGTGACTGAAATCCGTAACTCTTTCTTTTTCGTATAGACGGGGTAATGTTAAGGAGGATATATTACCGGGAACGAAACTTATTAAGCGCCTCAACTTTATTTTGCACATGGAGTTTTTGGTAAATATTCTTAAGATGTTTTTTTACTGTTTCTGCGCTGATAGTAAGACGCAAAGCAATTTCTTTGTAAAGCAATCCCTGTGCAACAAGTTCCAACACTTCCTTTTCCCGTTGGCTCAGCAAAGAGTTTACATCGTTGATAACTGGCTTTTGAAAAGTGCCGATCACTTTTCTTGCGATAAAAGGGCTCATCGGCGAACCACCGTTGTACAGATCACGAATAGCTTTGATAATTTCCTCTGCGGTGACCGGGTCCTTTAAAATATACCCTGCGGCGCCACACTTCAACGCTTCAAAAATGGTATCGTTATCGTCGTGAATAGTGCACACCATAAATAGTGTATGGCGCAATTTGTCCCGAAGCCGGACAATTAATTCGGTACCCTTCATTCCGGGCAAGCTGATATCAATTATTGCGATATCAGGAGGTGATTGTTCCAGAGCACTTAACGCTTTTTCAGCGCTCGTATATGAACCAAGCAATTCAGTGTCTTTTTCCTGGTTAATGATCGTTTCTAACGCTTTACGGAATTGATCGTTGTCTTCAACGATTGCTACTTTAATCATACAGCCTGTTTATAGGGAATTTCAAATAGTAAAGTAAGACCATTATCATTGTTTTGTAAAAAGAATTTTCCATTCAGATTCTGCATACGTTGTTGCATGTTTTTGAGACCGTTTCCCATATCACTGGTATCGCCTGGCTGAATTCCTTTTCCATTGTCTGAAACAGAAATTTTCAAATTCTCCTTACATGTTATCTCAATATTTACCTTATCCGCTCCGGAATGCTTGATAATGTTATGAACTGCCTCTTTGATGGCAAGAAAGATATTACGTCTTGATTCGCCATTAAGTTCGAGGTCAGGTATTTCATCAGGAATTGTAACGGTAAGCTCGCAGGGATAATGCTCCAACCATAGTCTCGCCTGACGTTGAATATATGAGATAAGGCTTGACAACTGATCGTTCTCTGTGTTAAGACTCCAGATCACTTCCTTCATTTTAGCCGAAATATCGCCAACTGATTGATATATTTTTTCGATCTCAGCGCCAGCTGTCTCATCTTTTACTTTTCCTTTTGTCATTTCGGTCAAGAGTTTTATACCTGAAAGCCCGGCACCAATATCATCATGCATTTCGGAAGAAATTCTTTGTCTTTCCAATTGAACAGCCAGCTGTCTTTCGAGCACTGCCCGTTGTTTTCTTAATCTTGAGATGTAGATAAGCCGGACAACAAAAAAGACAGCGAGTAAAGAAAATAACAGCACCAGCAAACGGAACCACCAGGTTTGATACCAGAAAGGAAGGATCTCGATGTCAATACCAACCTGACCTTCAACAAATTCACCTTGCTCATTAAGGTACCGGATATCGATCTCATAGTTACCATGGTTCAAGGCATTCAATTCGATTTTGTTTTTTTCACCGGCAGGCAAATACTCATCCTGGAATCCCTTTATTAGATAACTAAACCTTGGCCTGCTGCTTGTATAGGATAATGCACTTAACCAGATAGTGGCAGAAGAAGTCCCTGCCGGTAATTTAATTTTCTTCCATTCCAGGTCATTCAAAACAACTTTTTTGTCTTGTCGTATGTATTCTAATCTTTTTATATAAACAGGAAATGGATATGAAGTATTATAATAATTATCTAAGTCAACACTTGTAAATCCGTTTACTCCGGCAAAAAATAATCTATTTTCAAATGCCAGTGCTCCTGTTTCGTCAAAAGAATTATCCTGGAGACCATCTTCTACAAAATAATTAAGACATTTTTTTGTTACATAATTTACCCTTGAAATTCCATTATTCGTACTCACCCAAAAAACACTGTCTTTTTCCGGGAGTATACCGTAAACAGCATTATTACACAAACCATCTTGCTCAGTAATGTATTTCCATTCCCCCGTTTTTTTATTGTAGCCATTAATACCCCCGCCATAAGTGCCAAACCATAATACGGAGTCATCATCGTACATATCAAAAAAGATCCCGGAATTAAACCCGCCTTGATTGCGTTTATAGTTAATGATTTGAATAGTGGAATCAAGCGACGGATCGAATTTTGCGACGGCATTGTCAAATAAGATCCAGATAAACCCGTCCCTGTCAAACTTAAGATTATGTATATGATTTTCGGGCAACCCACCAGAAAACGCTGATCCTGCTTTTTTTTGAGTTATCATATGCTTTTCGGGCTGCCATATTAATAATCCTCCCTGTCCTTCATTTGCCCAATAGATCTTATCCCCGGACTTAACAGTTTTATTAAAAAAATGGCTTATAAACGGTTTCCATTCCGGATACAATTTTAATAACAGATCTTTTGAAAGGACACCTATCGCTTGCTGATAAACATACATACCATCCGCGGATGATACCAGCCAGGTATCATCATCCATTTTTAAGACACAATGTATAATACCTAACGCCGCAGTACCCTTTATTTTATTTATATCTCCTGTAATAAGATCAGACAGGTAAAGACCATCCGTACCACATGCAAAGAGCTGGGTTTTACTTACAGGAATAAGTGAATAAATATGATTCATCCTCGTATTACCATCTTTACTTTTTGTGTATGCAGTAAAGGGGGAGACTGCAAGGTTTATCCGGATAAGATTTTTTAACGAACTGATCCAAAGGCCATTTTCCCGGTCAAGAAAAAGATCGGTAATAAAATTATCGGCATTAAGAAATTCATTGTTAACAATAGGACTAAACTGAGTTTTGATCAATTCCAGCTTTCCAATACCGCTATTTGTTCCCAACCAGAGCGCATTATCTTTCCCGGCGGCAAGACAATTAATAACATTATTACTGATAGCCGGGATAGTGATCTTTCTTTCCATAACCCAGCGGCGATTATTGATCGCGCCGCTGAATATATTTGATCCTGAACTGATATAACAACTGTCATTTATCACAGCCAGATCGTTAACAGTTATATTATCAGCCTGTATTCCTTCAAGTCTTATTAAACTGTCCTGAATTGTTAATGAGTTGATATCATAAAACAAAACGCCATAATTATTAATCCCGACAGCAATAAGGTTTTCATTTACCGGCCGTATAAATAAAACGTTGATATCAGTGTTAAGATTTGAGGGCAGTTGAAAATCTTTAA
This sequence comes from Chitinophagaceae bacterium, assembly GCA_025923075.1. Lineage (GTDB taxonomy): Bacteria > Bacteroidota > Bacteroidia > Chitinophagales > Chitinophagaceae > VBAS01. The sequence continues at coordinate 17,402 of JAICGN010000008.1, read as the reverse complement.
ACTTCTGTTCGTTCAAACTATAAATCTTTAAAAAATCCTGCGCGCCAATCCACAAATTATTCTTTGTATCACAAAAGACTTTTGTTATCCACAGATTTGGAAGCCCTTCTTCATTTTCTTTTTTTTGCGATAGAAGATGAGTGACTTTCTGGGTTCGTATGTTGATGACGTCGACACCGCCATTAAAAGAAGCGATATACAGGTTTTCATCGTTTCCTAATGCTATATCAAAAATAAAATTCTCTCTTAGGCTGTTTTTTACATCCTCATTTTTCTTATAGGCTTCGAAAGAAGTTCCATCAAAACGGTAAACGCCGTCCTGGGTAGCGAGCCATATAAACCCATATTTATCCTGGAGCGATTTCTTTATATTATATGTATTGAGACCTTCTGCAAAAGAGTAAGTTTTCACATTGAGCTGCTGCGAATTGGCTGTCTTTAACACCAATAAAAGAAAAGAAATAATTAAAATTAAAGGTAGTCTCATGGAAACTCTATAATAATGAATTAAATTAATAATAATTTTAGATACCAAGCCATTACCATGAAAAAGAAGCCTGGAAAAAAATGGACACTGATCTTTTTACTCAGTGCAAAAAATAACCTATTCCATGAACAATTGTCAGTCATCAATGAGCTTTATTCAATTGGCAGCAGCGACGATGTTGATTTCGTGATCTTATTTGATGCCATAGAGGGAGATAAATTTTCAAAAGGTTTCGCTGCTCCTTCAATTTACCATGTAACAAAAGGCGCAACATTTATAAGCGATGCGTGCTTTCACCGGCTCAAGCCATCCGGTACGGGACTAACGGATCAAAAAAACCTGGAAAAGTTGCTAAAGTTAGTCATTGCCAATTTCCCATCAGACAAATATGGCTTCATTTACAAAGGTCATGGCGGCGCTGGCACTACCGATATTTCGCGAGGTGCCTTTAATACGAAAATGGTGGTGGTAGATCCGAAGATAACCGATGATGAAATTAAAGAAAAATTTGGAAATGCCGAAAGGGGCTGGACATTTGAAGGATATTGCGAGTACCCGGTGGTTACGAAGAACGCTGTAAGGAAAAAGCCGCTGCTATTGATCTATAGCAGGGGGAATAGCAAATCACTTTTATATACCGAGTTGGCCGAAGCCCTTGATGCCGTTTTTAAAAAACAACTTGACTTTATTTGTATGGATTGTTGCTGGGCGCAGCAAATTGAAAATGCAAATACTTTTGTAGGTCTTACAAACCATTTTATAGCATCTGCCGATGAAATGCCTGCCTTGGGGCTGGGATATACCCATCTTTGTAAACACTTTATAAATAGGCCGGCTATAAAAGCCGAAGAAGTGGCAAATTTACTTGTGTCAATATTTTTTTATAACAATTACGCAGATTATGATAGCGATGTGCCGGAATTCAGAGAAATGGGTGTTTCTCTCACGAGTGTCTATCTTGAGGAGTATGAAAAGTTTTTAGATGTCTTCAATATTCTTTGTTCTCATTTAACGAAGGGATTAATTGAAAAAGATAATCGCATCTATTATCTTTTTCAAAATGCAAGAAAACAATGTTTGGATTATACTTATAAAGACACAGATAGCCTTCAGGCGAGCGAAATTGACTTCCCGATGTTTAATATTGACCTCGTCTGGCTGCTGGAAAATCTTTTGTTTTACAATACAGACCAGGTATTAGAGGAAAAAATATTTAATGTTCTTTACCAGTTACAAAACAATATTATCAGTGGTTATATTGGGAACAACTATAAAAAATCAATTTTAGGAGATAAAGCAATTGGGGGAAATGGGATCTCAATTTGTTTTCCCGCTACTAAAGATCATGCAGAACAGTCAATTCTCAATAACAACAAAATGAGCTTCTATAAAAAAACCGGCTGGAAAAAATTGCTTCATGAATATTATAAATACATACCCACCAAAACCAAGGCGATGCCGTTTGGACCTGGAAGTAGAAAAGGATTCAAACCAGCCGATACCTTAGCTGGTGCCGCTCCTCCAAAAAGCGAACAACGTCTGGTTTTTAGAAGCTTTAAACACTAGCGCTACTCCTTCTTCACTCCTATTACGGGCAATGTCTTTTCATGAATAATCTGATTTAATTTCTCGACATCTTCATTCATTATTTTTTTCAACTTGTTGAGTTGTTCATCAATCAGTACCACTAATTCTGCATACGCATCTTTTGATTGTCTGGAAAGTCCTGACTGTCCGGCAGCAGAGGCATTATAAATGCTGGAAAGCTTATCATCGAGTTTAATTGGATAATTCAGCACATCCTGTCCACTTTTTGCCTTTGTTTGATGCAATGCTTCTTCCACTGCTGTCATCTGCTTATTGATAGTGTCAATCTGTTGTTTTACTTCTTTTGGCAAATCTTTCCCAACTCTTGTACTGAAATCATTCATCTGCTGTCTTACTTCACGGATATTTTTTATCGCTCTCATTATTTCAGTTGATTTATTACGGATTGTGATCAAATGATTGAACTGTTCTTCGTGTTCAGCCTGTGAAGTTTTATAATTTGGATCTGCAAGGATCGTAAATGGCACTTCCGTTGAATCATTCCCGGATTTAAATTTTGCAAAATAATTTCCCGGAGCTGCTTTTGGGCCGCTAATAAAGCCATTCCACAAGATCAATCCTTCTACCCTTTCAGCCTCCGGATAATTCATATCCCATTCAAATTGATTCATTCCTCTTGCTACCTCGATTTTATTTTCTTTTGTTGATGTAGAAAAAGTCTTAATTGATTTTTTATTCTTATCCAGCACTTCGATAGTAAGTTTTGTTGAATCGTTTGCGTTTGCCATATAATAATTAAAGACAACCCCGTTTGGTGGGTTCCTTCCTACATTACGAAGATTCTGTTGACCTGCTCCGCCCCCGCCACCTCGCCTTCCACCACCCGGCATACGATACGCAGGGTTGACACTAAACACATGCAGGCTTTTATTCAACACAGCAGCATTTTTTTCCTGCACTACAGTTAAATCATCTAAGATATAAATGCTTCTTCCCTGTGTACCAACTATCAGATCATTATTCTTGATGGCAAGATCAGTGATCGGGACTTCGGGTAGATTTAGTTGAAACGACTTCCAGTTGGCACCATCGTCATAAGAAATATACATTCCATATTCAGTGCCTGAATATAACAGGCCTTGTCTTTTTCTATCGGCCCTTACTGCTCTTGAAAAATGCAAAGGATTAATTCCATTAACGATCTGTTTCCAGGTTTTGCCATAATCTTCAGTCTTATAGATGTATGATTTGAAATCATCCGACTTATACCTTGTACCTACAATATAGGCTGCACCTTTTTTATAGGGATCAACTTCAATACAATTCCACATTATCCACTGCGGTATATTTTTTGGAGTAACATTCTCCCAATTTTTACCAGCATCCTTGCTTACATGTACCAATCCATCATCACTGCCTGTCCATAACAGATCTTTTTCCACCCAACTTTCTGCCGCAGTGAAAATGGTGCAGTAATATTCAACGCTTGTATTATCCTGCGTTATCGGTCCCCCGCTTGACGCTTGTTTCTTTTTATCATTTGTGGTTAGATCCGGAGAAATTATTTGCCATGTTTTTCCTTCATCCTCAGTTGTGAAAAGATGATTGCCCGCTGCATAAAGTTTTTTGGGATTATGTGGTGAAAAGAAAATGGGGAAATTCCACTGAAACCGGTACTTGGCTGCTTCGGCGCCGGCGCCCATATTATCGATCGGCCATACGTTTATGGCGCGGCTCTCACCGGTGCGGTGATCCAACCTTTGTAATGAACCCATATAGTTACCACCATAAGTTATATCAGAATTCAAGGGATCAGCAACTACGTAGCCGCTTTCACTTCCCGCTGTGTTTTCCATATCCGCCGCGGTAATTGCAGTACCATATGTACGGCTTTTAATTCTGAAAGCACTGTTATCCTGCTGCCCGCCCATGATGCGGTAAGGAAATGCATTATCAGTGCTGACACGGTATATCTGGACCGTTGGCTGATTTAAATAGGTGCTCCAGTTATTTCCTCCATCAAATGAAACCTGTGCACCACCGTCATCGGCAACGATCATCCTGTTCGCATCTTCAGGGTCGATCCAAAGATCATGATGATCGCCATGTGGCGTACTGATGGATTGAAATGTACGGCCACCATCATTGCTTCTCATAAAACCAACATTAGGACAATACACACGGTTCTCGTTTTTAGGATCAACAAAAACTTTTGTATAATACCATGCACGTTGACGAATATTGTTATCGCTTGATGTTAATGTCCATGTTTCCCCGCCATCAGCACTCATATACAATCCACCATTTGCATTTTCAATGATGGAATAGATTTTATCCGTGTTGGAAGCCGCCACGGCAACGCCAACAATTCCCCATGCGCCTTTTGGCAATCCTTTCTTTGTTGAAATATTTGTCCATGTTTCTCCGCCATCCGTACTTTTCCATAAAGCACTACCCTCACCGCCGCTTTCCAATGAGTATGGCGTTCTTATTAATCGCCAGGTGCCGGCATAAAAAACTTTGGGATTACCTGGCTCCATCACCAGGTCGCTGCATCCTGTTTGCTTATTTATGAATAAAGTCCTTTTCCAAGTTTTACCGCCATCCGTTGTTTTATAGACACCGCGTTCTTCATTAGGACCAAACAGGTGCCCCAAGACTGCTGCCCAAACTATGTCAGGATTTTTAGGGTGAATAACAATACGAAGAATATGACGGCCATCCTTTAAACCAATATTTTTCCAACTCTTTCCTCCATCATCACTTCGCCACATGCCACCAAGGCCCTCGCTTACATTACCGCGCATTGTGTTTTCGCCTTCGCCGACATAAATAATGGTTTCATCCGACGGCGCAACGGCCACCGCGCCAATGGAACTTCCAAAATATTTATCTGAAATATTTATCCAATTGCTCCCGCCATCAGTTGTTTTCCAAACACCTCCACCAGTGGCACCGAAATAAAATGTATTTCTATTTTTATAACTGCCCGCCACGGCAGCGCTGCGCCCCCCGCGAAAAGGACCAATTAATCTGTATTTGAGTGTTGAAAATAAGGCTGAATCTGTGTCAGGAGTTTTGGCAACAACAACTTTCCGTTGTGCAATTAAATTGATCGATAAAAATACAGTAATAGCAAGCAGTAATAGTTTCATATATGATGAATTAAGGATTGAAATTTACGGAAATGACAGAAGCCGTTGACAAAATAGTCAAACTGAACTGATTTAGGTGATGTGATAAAAAAAAATCACAATTGAGAAGGCCAGAAGAAAATGATCAACAAGCCTGAAATGATGAGTATGCCAAATAAAATTCCAACAATCCGGCCCAGCTTCCTGTTACCCATAACCATTGCCATCCCCGCTTTAAAAACTAAATTAGATAAGGTAGCAACGAGTATCAATCTCCATCCCAAACCTGGCTCCAGGCCATTTTGTTCCGACATTTTTGCCGTAGATAATGTTATAGCATCAAGGTCTGTTAGTCCCGAAATAATGGAAACAATATAAAGTGCCTGGTCGCCAAAGTTATCCTTCACAGCTGCAGAAGTAAAACTGATAGCTCCATACAACAATGCAAAGATCAATGCCCCCTTTAACTCGGCGGGGTTACTTTGCTCAGGCATTTTAGTTTTTTCTTCCCTGTTGCGAAAAAATAAGATAACAACAAGGATTATCATTACTAGTAGCTCGGCAGCTAATGGATAAATAAAAGATCTGAATGACGATGGTGCCACTACACTGATCTCGATCATTACCCGGACCATGGAAACCGCTGAAGCTGTTAGAATCACAAAAGCGGCCAGCCTATTTACTGCTTCAGTATTGCGGGCCATTCGTGAGTAGGAAACGGTGGTGGCTGTACTTGATATTAATCCTCCGAGTATTCCCCCTAAAAGAACACCGGCTTTGCTACCAATAAATTTGTAAATAAAATATCCGACCAGGCTTATCCCAACAATAAGTACAACCATCAGCCATATATTTTTCGGATTTAATGAGTCATACCGGTCATAAGTGATATCCGGAAGGATCGGTAATATGATCATCGAAATGAGTACGAACTGCATAATAGCTCTAAGGTCGTCGGCGCCAAACCTGTCAACCCAGCCATGCAGCGTTGCTTTAAAATGAAGAAGAACTGTTACCACGCCGGTAAGGACAACGGCAATCATCATCTCTCCAAAAACCAGGTAGGCTCCCATGGCATACATGAATAAAACAGCAATTTCCGTAGTGATGCCTGATCCTTCGACGTTGTTTTTCATCCGGTGAAGATTTCCAACGACGAGCAATAATGTAATCGCAAGTAAGCCAACTGCTAGTATCCAGGCGTCGAATTCCTTTGCAAGTAAACCGCAAACGGTGCCAGTAAGTGTAATTAAAGGAAACGTACGGATACCAGCAGTTTTAGACTTGGCAGATTCGCGTTGCATACCAACCAATAATCCTAAGCCAAGAGATAATAATAAGATCAGCCATTTGTCATTTTCCATATCCATAAATTCTCAAGTCAAAATTTAAAACCATTACGTTAAGATAACTTATCTGGTGAAATAAAATTCTGCTCCGTACTGTTTTCCCTGCCATGTCTTTAAATTCTCTGGTTTATCTTTATCAAAATCGGGAATATGTTTTCATTTTCAATGATTGGGAATCTTGTTGACGTTCATCAAAAAAAAATCTATCCTGCAGAAATCAACGTTGAAAATGGAAAGATTAAATCAGTGAGGAGTGGGGAGTCAGGAGTGGGAAGTCAATACATACTTCCCGGTTTTATCGATTCCCACGTTCACATTGAGAGCTCAATGCTTGTGCCCGCTGAATTTGCAAAGCTTGCAGTTGTGCACGGTACTGTTGCAACTGTAAGTGACCCCCACGAAATAGCAAATGTTTGTGGAAAGGAAGGCGTGGAATTTATGATCGAAAACGGAAAAACTGTTCCATTCAAATTCAATTTTGGGGCACCGAGTTGTGTACCGGCAACAATTTTTGAAACGGCAGGAGCAACACTTGATTCGACTGATGTTGAAAACCTCTTAAAAAGAGATGAAATAAAATATTTGAGTGAAATGATGAACTTTCCCGGGGTGCTGAACGAAGATGAAGAAGTGATGAAAAAGATTGCCGCCGCCCATCGTTTATTAAAACCCGTTGATGGCCATGCGCCCGGGCTTAGAGGAGAAGATGCAAAGAACTATATCGCTGCCGGCATCACTACCGATCATGAATGTTTTACAAGGGAGGAGGCATCAGACAAACTGCAGAATGGAATGAAGATCATTATCCGTGAAGGCAGTGCGGCAAAAAATTTTGAAGCACTGATTGATTTGCTGAATGATTATCCAAATCAAATGATGTTTTGCAGCGATGATAAGCATCCGGATAGCCTGGTGGATGGGCATATAAATCAATTATGTGCCAGAGCTGTAGCAAAAGGAATTGATGTATTTAAAATCGTAAAAGCTGCCTGCGTAAACCCCGTCTTGCATTATAAACTTGATGTAGGATTATTACGGGTTGGTGATGACGCCGATTTTATTGTGGTAAAGGATTTAGAAAAATTTGAAGTGACAAAAACCTTTATCAATGGACAATTAGTTGCTGAAGATGGCAAATCGAAAATAGAAAGTAGAAAATCCAGGGTGATCAACAATTTTTCATGTAATAAGAAGAAAATAGAAGAATTTGAAATAATACGAGGGAACGATCGTAAAGAGCCTATGTCGAATTCGTTTATTGCGAATAGCGCTGGTAATTTAAGGATCCCTGTAATCGAAGCACTCGACGGCCAGCTTATCACAAATAAAATATTATATGAACCGGCATTGATTAATGGTAAACTCGAAAGTGATATAGAAGATGATATTTTGAAAATAGTTGTAGTTAACCGCTATAAAGATGCGCCGATTGCAAAAGCTTTTATAAACAATTTTAAATTATTAAAAGGAGCCATGGCTTCTTCTGTCGCACATGACAGTCACAATATTGTTGCAGTAGGTGTAGATGACGAAAGCATTTGTAAAGCAGTAAACCTCATTATAGAAAAACAAGGAGGTATTAGTGCTGTTGATAATGTAAAAGAAATCGTTCTTGCTTTACCCGTTGCCGGCCTAATGAGTAATGAAGATGGTTATAAAGTTGCAGCATCCTATACAGCTATTGACAAAATGGTGAAAGAAGAATTGGGATCGACGCTGTCTGCCCCGTTTATGACCCTTTCTTTCATGGCATTACTTGTAATCCCGCATTTAAAGCTGAGCGACAAAGGTTTGTTTGATGGAGATAAATTTGAACTTATAGCAAAGTGAAATCTCCCTGCCTTAATAATGGATATTATGTTGATTTTCTCTTAAACTGCCCAGGTAATCAACTATTCTAAATTACCTCTAACAGGCCCGGTCAAAAAGCAGCCTTTAAAATTCAAACATATTGAACAGCCCCTGAAAATAGTGGGAAAAATATTGCGCAAAATTTATTCCTGGGTTACTGTGTGGATATAACCAGTTATATAGCAAAGGCTTTAACAGCTTGTTCTGTTCGTAAAAATTCTGGCATCCCGCTTGAATTATTTACCATGGAAAAGATACTTAAGTCAAAACTGGTTTTTATGAAAGAGACACCAATAACAACTGTTGAAACCAATGTTCATCTTGCGGAAGGATTAATTGAAGATCATATAAATAATATGCATCATGCAGAAAAATCCTTTGGCAAAAGAGGACAGGTCCTGGACAATATTCTATGGAAGAATTTTGAAAGTCTGAATTGGTGTTGTGAACACTCACCTGTGGAAGGAACGCTTAGAATCGGTTTTTTAGCGCCTGATAACAGAGCAGTAAAACATGTAAGTGTTCCCGTAGCTACAAATTTTGGAGTAGTGTGCACTAAAGAAAAAGAGAGGAAGTATAAAATAACCTGGAGTTATTCGCTTTCCTAGTCGATGACCTTTAACATAAGACTTTCAGATTTTCACAAATCATTTATAACCGTTTTGACCATAAAAGCATCATATAAACAGGCAGAAAGGAACAAGCATCTGTGATACTGGCAAGTGACAAGGGAAAAAGATGATTGTAACCCCTCAAGTCACTTGTTATGAAAAAGACTCTACACATTAAAGCCACGATAGACGAAGAAGCTTTTCTTGAAGATATGGTTGAAAAACTAGCCTTGCGCCATACGTATACCGGTCTTGGCGAAACAAAACCTGGCAACAAAGACTTGCTTGAAACGTCGTCGACTGAAACGTATGTCAGCGGCACCATGGCCATAGAAACTCCCGATGAACAGATCAATGTTCCCTTTATTACCAGCTTTCTGTTTACCTGCATAAAGGAGAGCAAAGATACCTACAGCCTCGAATGGGGTCTTTCTATGTCCTAAGCATCGTCTCCGTCATTTTCACCGGACATTTCCCGTCATTCACCGAGATCCCGGCCAGTATTACCCATTGATCATTGTGTATTGTCTGATCCCGTCATAGATTTGATTAAAATTTACAACTATGACAGAGCTACAGGATTCCCGCGAGGAAAGAAGACAGGAGCGGCAAAGAAGAAGGGAAGAAAGAAGGCAAAGATGTGCTAATGGCGCAGAAGGCCAATTTGGGATAATAAACAGCAGGAGTAGCAATTTATTGACAGGGCTTTTTATACTTGCCATTGGTGTTCTTGCTTTAATGAGAACATCAATCCCCGGTTTTCCTCGTTGGGCATTCGGTTGGGAGATACTGCTACTAGCATTCGGCTTGTTCATTGGCCTACGTCACAATTTTCGTGGTGGCGCATGGCTGGTATTAGTACTTGTTGGCGGTATTTTCCTACTCAGAAGAATTTACCCTGCCTTTTCATTCAACCAGATCTGGCCCGTAGTATTAATTGTAATCGGGTTATTTATTATCCTGCGTCCCCGCCGCGGGTGGAAATTACACGGTACAAAGAAGACTGATGGAAGCAGTGATTCAGTTTTTACTGAGGATATTGATTATTCAAAAGACGATTTTGTAGAAAGCACGTCGATCTTCGGCGGAGCAAAAAAGATCGTCATTTCCAAAAATTTTAAAGGCGGGACCCTGGAAAATATTTTCGGAGGCACAGAGCTTGATCTTTCCCAGGCAGATTTTACCGGCACGGCAGTAATCGAACTCACTACCATTTTTGGCGGTACGAAATTACTTGTTCCATCCAACTGGTCAGTAAAATCAGAAGCTGTTACCATTTTCGGTGGCATTGAGGATAAGAGGAGAATGCAGACAGTAACTGAAGCCTCCGAAAAAACGCTGCTGATAAGAGGCACTGTGATCTTTGGTGGCATTGACATAAAGAGCTTTTAAGCCTGTCTCTTTCTAAATCTAAACCTTAACCTTAATCTCAACCTTTTTATATGAACTGGTATCTTGCTAAAATCGTTTACCGGATTGTTTGCGGCGATGGGGATCATACTCCGCAATTTGATGAACAACTCAGATTAATCAATGCCTCCAACAAAGAAGATGCATTTTATAAAGCCCAACATACAGGTAAAAAGGAAGAAGAAAAATTCTATAATCTGAAACACGAGTTGGTACAGTGGAAATTTATTAATGTAAGTGAGTTGTATAAAATCGGCGAAATGATCGATGGTGCAGAATTGTATTCCCGCATAGAGGAAAGAGATGATGGCGATATTTACACCGATATTGTGAACAAGAAGGCACAAGGCATACTTCATTCCGATTCACATCAATTATTGCAACTTGTGTAACGCATGGCCAATTCCCCACTATCTGTATTGAGGTTCAAAATTATTTTCAGCATCTCTTGGTTGATAATAGCTGCAGATCATATCCTTCTATTAAGATGGTTCGGGCTAAGCTGGACAGCTGCTGTCATCGATAGCGTAGTGAATGATGGCCTCCTCATTCTAACGTGTGTGCTTATCATCATGATGCTCCGTTATTATTTACCGCAAAGAGAAAAATATTTCCATCTCGTTACCTGGTGCATCTTGTTTACAATAATTGCAATTTTACTGACTAAGGTTATTTTGAAACACATATTTGCCGACGATAGCGAGTATATAACGTTCTTTAATCGCTCGTTGTGGGTACGGGCCAGTCTCGATTTTCTTTTACTGGGCTGTCTTATCCTTGTCAGTGTGATCTGGTACAACTGGCAGGAACAAAGCGAACAGGAGCAGAGAAAACAGGATGCAGAAAAATTAGCAAAAGAAGCTGAACTTTTTAAACTGCGGCAGCAATTACAACCACATTTTTTGTTTAATAGTTTAAATAGTATTAATGCGCTGATCGGGTCAAGACCGGAAGAAGCAAGAAAAATGGTTCAGCAACTTTCTGATTTTTTAAGGGGAACTATAAAAAAGGAAGAGCACCAATGGGTAACGCTAAAAGAAGAATTGCAATACCTGCAGCTTTATCTTGATATTGAAAAGGTAAGATTCGGCCATCGGTTATCGACAAAAATTGAATATGATGAAGCTCTCAGCGAAATGAAACTTCCAGCATTGCTTTTACAACCCGTAATGGAAAATGCCATCAAATTCGGATTGTATGATACTGTGGATGAGATAGAGATCAATTTAAAGGCAGCAAAAGAAGACAACCAGCTGGTATTGTCCGTAACCAATCCTTTTGATCCGGAAACGTCAGCGCCAAAAGGAACCGGCTTTGGATTACAATCGGTACAAAGGAGATTGTACCTACTATTCGCAAGAAATGATTTGGTAAGCACTGAAACAAAAGAAAATATCTTTACAACTGTTATAAAAATTCCACAGTCATGAGCAGCAAAGTAATCATTATAGACGATGAGCCACTGGCCAGAAGCATCGTGATCGAATACATACAGCATATTCCTGATCTTGTTGTGTCACAAGTTTGCAGTAACGGCTATGAAGGAGTAAAAGCCATTCAACAATACAAGCCTGATCTGATCATTCTTGATATTCAAATGCCAAAGATCAATGGCTTTGAAATGCTCGAGCTCATCGAGAATCCCCCGGCGGTAATATTTGCCACGGCATTTGATGAATATGCCATCAAGGCCTTCGAAGCGCATGCTATCGATTATTTACTAAAACCATTTAACCAGGAACGTTTTGAAAAAGCAATTAAAAAATGGAGAGAACAAAAAAATAAGTCAGCCGGCGAAAAGCAAACAAAACAATTGCTGGATGATGTTGCGTTAACTGCACCGCAAAACCAACGAATAGTAATTAAAGACGGAAGCAAGATCAAAATAATTCCCGTGCAGGATATATTTTATTTAGAAGCTGCCGATGATTTTGTAAAAGTATTTACCAAAGAAGGCTATTTTTTGAAAAATAAAACGATGAGTCATTTCGAGCAAGTGCTCGATCCTTCCCAATTTGTCCGTTCTCATCGTTCGTACATTGTCAACCTGCAGCAAATAACCAGAATTGACCCCTATGAAAAAGAAAATCATGTTGCGGTACTTCGCTCCGGCGTCAAAGTTCCGGTAAGCCGCACCGGTTATCCAAAATTAAAGGCGATACTTGGCCTTTAAACATTGTATTTATTTGTTTTCTCAGCTATTCAATTCGACTTTAAAAGAATTTTATATACATTTAGAGACAGATAGATAGTCTCTACCCCCTGCAAAAGCCACCTAGCCCTTTTCCATTGAAAGTCCTTGTTACTTAAACTACAATTATGAAGAAAGACACTGTCTTTTACAATTTGTTTAAGGCAATAATTGTATTGCCTTTTATAAGTGCAATCTTTTTATTTCCAAGCATTGCAAATGCCCAGTCTGAATCGGAAAAAGGCCTTCCCTTTATTACCAATTATGCTGCTAAAACATTCAAGGCTTTACCTCAGGTATGGTGCGCCCAGGAAGATGACCGGGGAATGATGTATTTCGGAATTCAGAATTATATCCTCGAATATGATGGAATAAAATGGAAAAAAATATCGCAAGAGGGTAGTTCAGCCGCCATTGTGGTGAGATCAATGACAAAAGCTACTGATGGAACGATTTATTATGGAGCATATTCAGATTTGGGATTTTTAGCGAAGGACAGCCTGGGCCAAACAACTATGAAGTCTTTATTACAGTCGATCCCCTCTGAATACCGGAATTTTTTGGACGTTTGGACAACTTACACAACAAAAAGAGGGATCTATTTTCAATCCCGTGAATATATTTTCAGGTTAAGTGAAAAAAAACCTGACGGTACAAGAGATGCCAGGGTGTGGAAACCTGAAAGCAAATTTATGTTTGCCTTTGATTTAGATGATGAATACTATGTGCACCAGCAAGGGTTGGGGCTTTATAAAATGGTCAATGACTCTTTGGTTTTAATCCAGGGTAGCGAGTTCCTTGGCAAAGAAAGAATGCAGGTAATGTTGCCGTACCCGGCGGGTGCCAACGGCGAAAAACAATGGCTGATAGGAATGTTTTACAGCGGACTCTATATTTATAATGGAAAAACTTTTCGTCCTTTTACCACTGATGCAGACGGATTAATAAAATCAGGCACACTCGTATATAAAGGACTCCGGTTGGAAAACGGAAATTATGTTTTGTCAACTACAGGTAAGGGGCTTGTAATTATAAATTCTGATGGAAAACTTGTTAATGTTATAAACCGTAATGTAGGGTTACAGGACGAATCAGTTTACGGCATTTATCAGGACAGAAAAGGGATACTATGGCTGGCTCTTGATAATGGAATTTCACGAGTGGAAATAGCCTCGCCATTTTCTCAGTTCACACTTCAATCCGGAATTAGTACTTCAGTGCTATCCATGGCGAGATTAGATGGAACTATATATATCGGAACAACCAATGGTGTCCTGGTATATGATAGTTCAAGAAAATATTTCGAACCAGTAACGGGTATGCCTCAGAACCAGATTTTCGGATTTCTGAAAATCGGGGATGAATTACTGATTCCCGGTGACGGACTTTATTCCATAAAAAATAAAAAAACTACTGTAATAAGGCCTTCAATCAGCGGAGACCTTTCTATAACCAATTTATATAATCCCAAAAAGCATCCGGATGTAGTAATCGCAGGAGGAACTTTTGGTGTGGCGGCTTTTCAAAAAGAGACAGGCAGCGCCAAATGGCGTTTCGAAGGATATATTAAAGGGATTTCAGACCAGATATGGACTTTTTCTGAAACGAAAGATGGAAAGATCTGGGCGGGAACACAAAATGCAATTGTTTTCAAAATCACTCTCGGCTTTGATGAGGATGGACGTATCAATTTGTCTAAAACAAGTTTTGAAGAATATGGTCCAAAAAATGGTATAAATAATTTGACCGGTACTGTGGTAACCCTGAATGGCATCAGCTATTTTTCGACTGATTCGACGTTAATGACTTTTGATGATGTTAAAAAGAAGTTTATACATGATACTACTTTCTTCGTGAGAACCAGGGGTCTGGCTTCTGAATTCATTGCAATGGAAGATAATAACGGAAGAGTCTGGTTCAGGTTAGGTAAAGAAGTAAGATTAGCCACCAAAAAAACGGATGGTAGCTACCAGGTAGAGAATAACCTATTAAATAATTTATCTGATTTTTCCTTTTCATCCCTTTACCCTGAAAATAATGGTGTATTGTGGATTGCTACAACCGATGGTTTGATCAGGTATGATGAAACCCTTGAAAAAGGTAATGATCAGTCATTTAAAGCTATATTAAGACACATCAGTTCTGAAAAAACAGTATTAAGTACAGAGTACGGAAACAGTAGTAAGCCAATTTCAATATCTTATAAAAATAATACACTCCGTTTTGAATATGCCGCACCGTATTTTGAACAGGAAAACAAAACGCAATACCAAACCTGGCTGGAAGGATTTGAAAAAGGTTGGTCTGACCTGGATAATAATTATTATAAAGAGTACACCAATCTTCCAACTGGTAAATACACTTTTCATGTAAGAGCTATAAATATTTTCGGCAAGCAAAGTGACGAAGCTGTGTATTCATTTGAAATATTGCCCCCGTGGTATCGCACCTGGTGGGCTTATTTATTGTATGCAATTCTAGGCGCCATTGTTGTCTATTCATTGATACGCTGGCGTACAAGGCAGCTGCATGAAAAACATCGGGAGTTGGAAAAAACAGTTGCAGACCGTACAAAACAATTGAGTCATCGTGTGGAAGAATTGGCGGTAATAAACAGCGTGCAGGATGGACTAGTAAGAGAGATGGATATGCAAGCTATCTATAATCTTGTTGGCGAAAAGATAAGGGAAATCTTTAATGCACAGGTTATAGACATTGTGACCTATGATAACGCAACAAAACAGATAACAACCCAGTACGTTTATGAAAAAGGCGACCGAACATTGTCGGGGCCGATGCCTTTGAAAGGTTTCAGAAAGCATGTCGTAGAAAACGCCAAGCCTTTGATGATAATTAAAGATCTCGACCAGGAAAGACCAAAATACAATCAAACTGTATTGCGTGGGGAAGGTGCCAAATCAATTATCATGGTCCCGATGATCGCCGGAAATGAAGTAACCGGCGTTATCAGTCTTCAAAACCTTGACAAGGAAAATGCATTTTCAGATTCTGATGTAAACTTACTGACGACACTTGCAAATAGTATGAGTGTCGCTCTTGAAAGTGCAAAACGTTTTGATGAAACCAAACGCCTGTTGAAAGAAACTGAACAACGTACTGCAGAGTTAGCAGTGATCAATAGTGTACAGGAAGGCTTAGCAAAGGAGCTTGATATGCACGGTATTTATAACCTGATCGGCGATAGGGTCCAGCATCTTTTCAATGCCCAAGCAGTTATCATTGGAAGTTTTGATCTGGAAAACAAGATTGAGCACTTCAATTATTTATTTGAAGATGGCAAAAAGGTCAAGGCTGATTCCCGGCCAATTAATAAAGTCAGACAGCTTCTGATTGATAAGAAAAAAAGTATTTACATAGCCACAGAAGAACAGGCGAAAAATGAATTTGGCCTATCGGCTATTGCCGGAACAAGAATGTCGAAATCTTTATTATTTGTCCCACTGCTGTCCGGTAGCGTTGTAAGGGGTTATGTCAGTCTGCAAAATGTAGATAAAGAAAACGCATTCAATGACTCAGATATTCGTCTTCTTGAAACCCTTGCCAATAGCATGAGTGTTGCATTGGAAAATGCAAGGCTATTTGATGAAACTAATAGATTATTAAAAGAAACAGAACAACGTACAGCGGAGTTAGCAGTGATCAATAGTGTACAGGAAGGGTTAGCAAAGGAGCTGGATATACAAGGAATTTATGAATTGGTTGGCGACCGTCTTTGTAGCTTATTTCCCGATACGCAGACGCTGGTGATCCGCACATTTGATCATGAGAAGGGATTAGATCATTTTCACTACGCAATAGAAAAAGGTGTTAGGTTTCCGATTGAATCAAGACCACTGAATTGGAGCAGCAAAGAATTGATAGCAACAAGGAAACCACTGGATATTCGCACTAATTACATGGAGACAGCAAAAATGCATGGTGGTACCGGTGTTACAAAAGGTCAACCTCCAAAATCTGCCGTTTTTGTTCCAATGACCGTGGGTGATTTGGTAAAAGGCTCCGTGAGTCTTCAGAATGTAGATAAGGAAAATGCTTTCACTGATTCTGATCTTCGGTTGCTTACCACTATTACAAATAGTATGAGTGTAGCATTGGAAAATGCCCGCTTGTTTGATGAAACAAGTCGCTTATTAAAGGAAACCGAACAGAGAACTGCAGAATTGGCTGTTATCAATAGTGTTCAGGAAGGTCTTGTCAGGGAAATGAATATCCAGGCTATTTATGATCTCGTCGGTACCCGCATCTGTGAACTGTTTGATACGCAAACGGTCATCATCCGCACATTCGATCATCGGGCACAACAGGAACATTGGCAATACGCCATCGAAAAAGGTCAGCGGCTATACAGTAATCCGCGTCCGTTTATCTGGGCTAATAAATTGATGATTGAATCTAAACAACCAATCCTTATTAATGAAAACTATGTTGAAACGGCCCAGAAACATGGAAGTCCTGGTGTAAGCAAAGGAATGCCGCCAAAATCAGCCTTATTTGTACCCATGATAGTTGGTGAAGTTGTGAGAGGCTCCGTCAGTTTGCAGAATGTTGAAAGAGAGAATGCTTTTACCGAATCAGATCTTCGATTGCTTACAACCCTTACTAATAGCATGAGTGTGGCCCTGGAAAATGCCCGTCTATTTGATGAATCAAACCGGTTACTGGGAGAGGCTAAACAAAGAGCGACAGAATTAAGTACGGTGAACAGTATCAGTAAGGCATTGGCTTCACAGTTAGATGCAGACGACCTGATAAAAATGGTCGGTGACCAGTTGAAAGATCTGTTCAGAGCCAATATTGTCT
>JAICGN010000007.1 GCA_025923075.1 Chitinophagaceae bacterium | reverse complement strand
TAGGGCTTTCTGCTGTGCTGATATTCCGTGATTCGTTAGCCCGAACCGCTGCTGAGTAAAGTTAATGAAGATGATATTATATTCTGTTGCTCGGCTTTATTCGTTAAGCCCGGACTACAGATGATAAGAGAACGGGATGATCAGGATATATTCGTTATCCAGCATAGCAGAAAACCCCATGTTGTGTGCTGGCTCTTTTTCTTTTAGAAGCTATAATTTGTAGTCTATCCAACTTCACTAGTATTCGACTGAACGAGTGGTTGAAATCCTCCGTATACCATTCTTTCGGCATCAAAAATTAATCTTTTTGGGTTGATTAATGGGGCAACTAATTCCGTCATTCTTGAATCAATGGGAACTTGCTTGTTAGCCCTATCACGAATCTCCTTGGAAGGGAAAACAACCCATCCAAATACAATTATTTCATCTTCTTTCAAATTCACTAATTCGATGAAAGAACGTGTACCTTCCAATTTTAAATCTTCTCCGACATACTCAAAGTAGGCAAGTGCTCCATATTCTTTCCAAATTTCGGCTACTTTTTCAACAACATGCTTGTATTCGTTCAGATAAATTCGTGGAACAGGAAGTACAAATCCGTCTATGTAATTTTCCATATCTGCGTTAATTTTCAGCTTGCACACAACGGCTACGGCTTGGCGATGTGGCGGTTTTTGAAATCGTCAGCCCGTTACCGCAGCTAAATTTATAAATAAAAGTTCATTGTTTATTCTATGCTCGGCTCTATTCGTCGGCTGTAACTGAAGCCGATTAGCGAACAAAAAGTTGAGCATATATTCGTCCCCCGCCATATTGCCAAACCGAATGTTGGCTGCTTGTGCTACCCTGTCGCTAGAAATGTGTCTAATGCTTTCAGGAAATTGTCACCCAAATCTCTAATATCTGTTTCATCATCGTAAGAATGAAATTTAAGTTTTGTCGTTCTTTTAGATTGCTTGATTGATAAGCAACCATTACCTTTTTCTGCAAGCATTAAGTAATTGTCATCGTCAAGTGAAACAGATTGAAATGTCCCTAAACCAAACACACTTACGTCATTAATGTTAAAACCATTTGTTTGCTCACATAATGAAAGATAGTCGTCTGGTAGTTTAGTGTCGCTAAGTTTTATGAATAATTGCCTTTGTTTTTCAGGAAGTGGTTTTTGAATATGGCTTATCTTATGCTTTTGATTTAATTCTTGCAATGCCCCATTGAATGTATCTGTGTCACCAAAGTATTCCGTTATGATTTCTAAATCCAGCTTTTCTGTCGGGTCATTGTTTAGTGTAAACTTGTCAAAGGTTTTGATTGTTGCTCCTAATATTTTTCTCGGACTTGGTCTTACTGTAAGCCCATAAAGCATACCCGAATATGTTTTGAATTCAGCTTTATATTTTGAGTCGTTATGTGAAAATGAAATGGTGCTTAATTTAAACTCGTCCTTACGATTAAAAAGGATGTCATTGGGTAATGGGTTTGCTTTGTCTTCGTAAAGTTCAAGTGTATAACTTTTGTCAAAATAAAGCCTAACGCCACGTTTTAAATAATTGAGTTGTTGTGGTATTAGCTGTCCAACACTTGATGGTAATTTTCTTTCTAACTCTTGATAAAGACTTTTTTCAAATGCTTTCAGGTTTCCTCTGAAAAACTTCGGTCGCCTGGAGTTAATTGAATAAAATGCAAGTCCGACAATTGTCAGAATAATGCAGCCGATAATAATTAAGAATGTTACCATAGAGGGTAGTCAAAGCATAGCAGCCAACGTTCAGGCATTTGTGCTGTTGGGGGCTTCATCTATTCGTCGCCCCCGGCGACGACTGCTGAACGAAGAACTAAAGTAGAAATTTTATTCAAAAGCTCAACAGGAAATGTCATGCTGGGACAAAAAGCTGAACAGCGTACAGAAGTTGAACGATGCTTTGCGTCGCACCCCAATACCACAAATGCGGCTGTTGTGTGCTTTCATTAAAATCCGTTGAACTTGTGAATTTTTCTGTCTTTGCGTTTTTGTTTCCATAAAACATAGGCCGTCAATAACTAAATCTTTAGAAGTGGCAGAAACCTTAGAAGATTTATTATACAGTGTCATTTTAATTGTTCCCGTCACTTGCCAAACATTATTTATTAATTCACCTCTAATTATTCCTTCGGCATGAGTCATTTCAAAATTGTATTGTCTACAAGGCGGACCGCAGCCTGTCATATAAAGAAGCGGAGTTTGAAGAGAATCGAATTTGTTTAATTGTATTTCAAATTTTGTAGAAGCAATAGGAATTGACCAAATAAACGAAGCAAATACTCCAAGATGACCTGTCCCTGAGCAGTCATAATAATGCTCGTACTTTAACACAATAGCATTTCCTGTAACAATTTTCCAGTTAAAATAAATACTGTCGTTACCTAACAAGGATTTAGGAAATAGCTTTGCATTAGTCACAAACTCGTACTTCTTTTCTTTGGGGCAGTCATAAAATTCTACTTGTGCGTTAAGGTCGCATAATAATGAGCAAAAAAATAGAAGGAAAAATAGCTTCATAAGACTTTATGATTGCACACAACACGTAAATTTATGTATTATATGCTATTAATTAAAAAAATTGAGGCTTAAAAATCAGCTACTTAATATTATACATTTCGTATTGTTATTGCGTCAATACAATCTACCAAGCTATTTTTTCTTTCTCAAACAAGTCATCTAAAGGACTAACTATGTTCACTAATTTTTGCCTGGCTACGTGCAGGTATCTTTCAGTAGTTCTAATATCAAAATGCCCAAGCAGATCTTTTATGTACCGGATGTCAACTCCTTTTTCAAGCAGATGAGTAGCGAAACTGTGTCTCAGGCTGTGAATCCCTACATCTTTGTTTATACCTGCTTTCTTTTTAGCGTTAGTAAATATTTGCTGTACTGTTCGTACAGGATAAGCTTCGCCTGAATATTCAGATTCAAACAAATATTTTTTTGGTTTCGGTTCGTAACTCCTAAAATAGTTTCGTAAAATATCCAACAATACAGGACTAAGATTTACATATCTATCTTTTTTTCCTTTTGCTTTTTGTATAAGTATTTGCATCCGGACACTGTCAATGTCTTTTATTTTCAAATTCACTATTTCACTTACCCTTAGGCCTGCACTATAGGCAGTAAATAACATTGCTTTATGTTTTTTGTTTCCAAGCGCATTAAAAAGACGACCCAATTCTTTTTCATTCAAAAGTTTTGGCAATATCAACTGCTTCTTTGGCCGGGGTATTTCCCAAAAGAATTTTTCCCTTCCTAAAACTCTTTCATAATAGAATTTCATAGCATTGATCCTGCTATGCAGGGTGTTTTCTTTTAGTCTTAGTTTTTCATAGCAATAAACCAGGTAACGTTTCAACAATTCAGGTGTTAGTTCATCTGCCGGGATATCTTTTATCCCTAAAAGCAGTTGCATCATTTCATTCAGGTAAGTCCGGATAGTGGATGAACTGAACGCTTTTAGCTTCAACTGCTGCTCCATCGCAGGTAAAACATGTTTGTTGATTGGCGAAATGAAGCGACGGAATGTCGGTTGCCTGTGATCTAAGACCTTTAATGGTGATGTTATTTTTAAGGCAGTGGCTTGAGAAGCGGCAGGCAGTTTTTTCTTTTCAAGATATTTTTTTAGCTCGCCGGATTCAATAGTAGCCCGATCAGTAATTATTGATTTTAGTTTGTCGTACGAATCCCGGTCTAATGGCAAATACCAGCATTTCCCGGTTTGGCTCCACCTGGCTCCTGCATTTTTTCTGATGAGGTCATTAATAGAAGTGTAATGATCAAAATAAATACCCAGGTGCTCACCTCCACGATGCAGGAAAGGTTTTAAGGTGATTAGTGGTTTCATTGCCTTAAGTTACAAAGCAACTCACAGCTTTATTTTTCGCCCGGCAAGTTTTTTTCTTCCTAAATCACCACTTTTTCCAGCTTATCCAACTGCGATTGTTCAATACTTGCTCCTAACCCCGGCACATCCGGCACTTTCATCACGCCATTTTCATGATACGTTAATCCGCCGGTAACTATATCTTCAGAAAACATCAGTGGCGTATCAAAATCACAATGAACAATATGATCGCTGCAGAGCGCCAGATGTGCAGATGCTGTCATTCCTAATCTTGATTCAAGAAAGGCGCCTACCTGCATATGCATTTTTGCTTTGTCACCCAGCTTTACAATTTCATAAGCATTAAAAACTCCGCCTGCTTTGCCCACTTTTATATTGAACATATCGCAGGCTTTCAGCTTTAACAATCTTTCGGCATCATGTGCATCACCGCAACTTTCATCAGCCATTATTGGTATCGGGCTTTTCTTTTTCACTTTTTTTAGCTGCATGAAATTCCATTTTGCTATTGGTTCTTCACAATGCTCAACATCATATTCGGCCAAAGCATTTAGGGTTTTAATGGCTTCTTTTACACTCCATCCCTGGTTAGCATCAATGCGAACAGGAATATCATAACCTACTGCTTCACGTATCATTCTAATTCTCTCTACATCTTTTTTAGGTGATTCACCCAGCTTCACTTTTATGGAAGGATAACCGGCATTTTTTATTTTTCGTGCATCGGCTGCCATCTTTTCTGCTTTATCAAGACTCACCGTATAATCAGTTACCAGCTCCTTATTATTTTTACCGCCATACAATTTGTAAAGAGGCACTTCTCTATGCTGACCAATTATATCATGTAACGCAATATCATACGCACTTTTAATACTTGTGTTTCCATAAATCAGCCTGTCCATTCCTGAAAGCCTATCTTCCAGGTCTAACGCATTTTGCCCTTTCACTAACCTGGCGAAATACTGGCCGACGATAAAACACGTATCGATGCTTTCTCCATTCACCGGCATATAAGGACTGCATTCACCAAAACCGGTAATGCCATTTTCGGTTCTTATTACCACGACCACATTTTCTACATGTGTTTCATAAGCAAGTGAAGTGATGAATGGTTCAATTAAAGGAATACGCAACTTATAGATCTCTACCTGCGAAATAACTTGTTTGTCAGCCATAGAACATTTTTTAAGGATCCGCGCTAAATAAAACTCTTATGCCAAGATTAATGCCTCCAAGAAATGGCGCATTTGAATTTTTCAGCAAATAGCTGTTTGGATAACTCGTTGTCGGAATATGCACTCTCACCTCTGTATATACAAACAATTCATACGAAACCGGGAAGTCAACGCCAGCGGTTAAGTCGAACGTTAATCGTTTAAAATCACCCGTACCATGCACAGAATTATTTTGGATAGTATAGAGCGCCGTATCAATAAAGGTTGAAAAATTATTGGAAGCCGTACCCATCATTAGGCCAAAGCCTCCTGCGCCGTACAAACTGAAGTCTTCTAATTTTTCAAATGAACCAATAAGGTATTTTTTTAATCCGATTGAAAGCTGGCGCAAACGCATTTGAGATTGAGAAGTAAAAGAAAAGCTTTGAGGTTGCGTACCCGGAGATTTTGCAGTGGCTGTAAGGGTGCTTTCATATTTTCCATATCCATGATAACTAAACCAGGCATACACGGTAGTTTTTTTATCGAAATGCCATTGTGGGATCAGGGTTTGACCGATTACAGTGAATTTTTGTGTTCCATCGAAATTGTGTAATAAAGAAATATCAGTAGCAAGACTGAATTTTATCTGTGCAAACAAATAATTGCTGAAAAACAAGAATAAAAGGAGGAAAATAGTTCGAAATGTTTTCACCGGAAAAGTTATGATGCAATGTTAAGTAAATATTTACAGTAATAAAAAGCCCCTGCTTATTACAGGGCGACCTATCGGTGCATTACAGAATTATTTCACGAGTTTTAATTCTTTAATAATGTTAGAAGCGCCTCCCAATTTATCAATACACCATAGTATATAACGGACATCAACACAAATCGTGCGGTTCAGGTCTTTATCATACGCAATTTTGTGGCTTAGCGCTTCATAATTTCCGTCAAAGACAAGACCAATAAGATTACCATTTCCATCCAAAACGGGTGAACCCGAATTTCCACCCGTCATATCCAGGTTGGCAATAAAACAAACCACAAGATCTTTTTTTGCTTTATCCATATACTGGCCATAATCTTTTTTCTTCGTCAATTCAATTAGCTTCGCCGGCAGATCGAATTCATAATCGCCCGGTTTGTATTTCTGCAACACCCCACTCATAGTAGTTCTATAATCATAAGAAACACCATCTCTTGGCCGGTAGCTTTTTATATTCCCAAAACTTACTCTCATGGTGAACGTCGCGTCCGGATACATCCTTTTCGCTTTTACAGTGTCCATTTCCATAATGCCTTTCAAATACAGTCTGCTATACTCACTGTTTTTTGTAGCGAACTGTTGATATTTTGATGCATACTTACTTTGATAGTTGGTCAGAAATGCAATTGCATGTGCATACGCGGGATCGTCCTGCAACACATTTCCATCCGGATTCCTGATAAAAGCGTTCCATTTTGCATCATCGAAGATCATTGTCTTTTCAAAAACATGTTTTGCATATTTTTTATACGTCTCTTCATTATCCAATTTTCCCCATGCTTCTACCTGTGTACGATAAAAATTGATCGGGTGCTGTTGCTTATCAATCTCCTTATAAAACATCATCGTGATATAGGCAAGGATGTTTTCATCAGATATTTTGTTTTCCATTTTTAAAAAAGCGTCTCTTGCCTTTACTGCATCGGCAATTGCTTTTTTTATATCACCGGCAGTTTTTCCCTGTTGAACCAATGCGATCTCAATTGGCTGAAGACTCGATGCGAATGTGAGTAATGGAGATCCAAGCAGAAAATAGTTACTCATCCCTTCAGTGAGATAGATCCTGTGTTTTGCAAAAGGCCGCCATGCTTCATACGCTTTCGCCCACTCTTCAAAAATGGTAGCATAACCCGGTTTGCCCTTTGCCCAATTAATAAAAACTTCTTCTGCTTTCTTCTTTTGACCATACACATCATACTTTAATAATTGTTTGGTTTCGCCATCATAGAATTTCCAATAATTGGCAATGGATGCATAGCTCACAGCCAATTGCAATTTAGTTTCCGGGTTCTTTTTCATTTCGGCAAACATATATTTCAACCGCGCATCACGTAACTTCACCAGGGTTGGGTTTTCAATATCTGTTTTCAATTTTACCCCGAAGGAAGTTTCATAGCGATTAGTATTTCCGGGATAACCGTAGATCATGGTATAATCGCCCTCTTTAAAACCTTTGATCGATACGGGTAAAAACCATTTTGGTTTCAATGGAATATTTTCTTCACTGTAATTGGCCGGCTTGCCATCTTTGCTCATATAGACCCGGAATATTGAAAAGTCCCCGGTATGACGTGGCCATTCCCAATTGTCGGTGTCGCCGCCAAATTTTCCTACACTTTCAGGTGGTGCGCCAACAAGACGAACATCTTTATAACGCTGGTAAATGAAAAGCAAGAACTGGTTGTTTTTGAAAAGACTGCTTATTCTTGCTTCAATATGTTGTGTGGTATCCGAAAATTTTGCGTTCAGATTGCGGAGCACTTTAGCTTGTCGTTGAACTCTGTCGGCTCCTGTTAATCCATTTAACGAATCCATTACCATTTGCGTAAGATCTTCAATTTTTAAAAGGAACTGGACGGATATGCCAGCAGGGATCTCTTCTCCTCTATTTTTTGCATAAAAACCATTACGCAAATAATTGTGTTCAGTTGTACTGGCTGAAACAATCACGTCATAGCCGCAATGATGATTAGTAAATAACAGACCTTCGGAGCTCACTATTTCGCCGGTGCATCCACCCCCAAAAATTACGATCGCATCCTTGATAGATGGTTTATTGATATTATATAATTGTTCTTTAGAAAGTTTCAATCCTCGTTTCACCATGTCATTGTACACTTGCTGGCCGAGTAATAACGGCAGCCACATGCCCTCATCAGCTACTGACTTCAACAGAAGAATAATGGAAAAGACGACGGTGAAAAGGAGCTTTTTCATTTCTGTGTTTTTGTAAGAGCAAACCTAAGTTAAAAAATACCGCTCACAAATGATCTGTCGCGTCAATTCTTATTATTTTTATCATCTAAACAACAAATAAAATGATAACAACTACAACACCTAATATTGAAGGGAAAAATATTGAGCAATATTATGGTGTGGTTTCAGCCGAAGTGATCATCGGTGCAAATTTTTTTAAGGACATTCTTGGAGGGCTTCGTGATTTTTTTGGTGGCCGAAGTGGAACTTACGAAAAAGTGCTGGATGAAGCCAAGCAAAATGCAATGCAGGAATTAATTCAGAAGGCACAGTCTCGTGGTGCCAATGCGGTGGTGGGTATTGATCTTGATTTTGAAACGGTAGGTGCAAATGGTAGTATGTTGATGGTGGTGGCAACGGGTACGGCGGTAAGAATAAATTAGTTTGATCCCGATAGCTATGGGGATTGGGATTTGAAGTTTTGCCTGACTGTTACTGGTTCAATGTTTTCCACAAGAGATCTTTTAACTCGATCAATCCTTTTTGGGTAAAGGACGAAATGAATATATGCGGGATGTTTTGAGGTAATTCTTTTTCAACTGCTTTCATGAGTTCATCATCAAGCATTTCACTTTTACTAATGGCAAGGATAAATTGCTTATGCAACAATTCAGGATTATACTTGCCTAATTCACTAACCAGTATTTCGAATTCTTTTTTATGATCATTGCTATCGGCAGGAATTAAAAAAAGCAAAACAGGATTGCGTTCAATATGGCGAAGAAAACGATGACCTAATCCTTTTCCTTCGGCAGCGCCTTCGATAATACCCGGTAGATCCGCTACGCAAAAACTTTTTCCGTCACGGTATTCAACAATTCCCAATTGAGGATTGATCGTGGTGAATGCATAATCGGCGATCTTTGGCTTTGCTGCAGTGATAACAGATAGCAGGGTTGACTTGCCCGCATTAGGAAAACCAACCAACCCAACATCGGCCAGCACTTTTAACTCAAGTACTTTCCATCCTTCCACTCCCGGCAATCCGGGCTGGGCATATTCAGGAGCCTGGTTTGTTGCCGTTGCAAAATTTGCATTACCTAACCCGCCTTTACCACCTTTTATCCAAATTACTTCTTGTCCATCTTCCATGATCTCAGCTTCTTTTTCACCGGTCGCTTCATCTTTGACGATTGTACCAAGTGGCACTTCGATATAAATATCTTTTCCATCACGGCCACTCATATTGTTTTTCATTCCACCTTCGCCATTTTCTGCCAGTACGTTTTTGAAATACCGGAGATGCAGCAGTGTCCAGAGATTACGATTGCCTTTTAAAATAATATGACCACCGCGACCACCATTACCACCATCGGGCCCTGCAAGCGGATTGAATTTAGTGCGGGCAAAATGCCTGCTGCCGGCGCCACCATGCCCGCTTCTGCAAAAGATCCTTATCTGGTCAACAAAATTTGTTTTTTCCACTGTGAAAATTGAGGAGCAAAAGTAATGGTTCTTGAATTGGTGATCCGTCATTGCGAGGCCGGCTGGAGGATTCATTTTCATTCTAATCGAAATAAGGCCGAAGCAATCTTATCGTGGCACGGGGTCTGCCCGGATCATTTCAAATAATTTCTAAAAAATTTATGGGCAAGACCCCGTGCGGACTGAAAGACAGAATCTCTTCTCTTTTGATTGTAGTAATTATGGTAATAAAAAAAGCATTGTCCATTAGGCAGAAACTTGTAGCAAGAGTTAAGTCCACCAATAACCTGATTCTCGCCAGTTCTCCCAAAAACATTCACTTTTTAGTATGTCAGCAAGACTTAACCGTTGAGGATTTTGACATGAAACCATACAGAAAATTCCAATTATATGATTTATGGATTACGGGTATTAACTTACTAAGTCACCCCTTTAGGGGGACAGGGGGTCGGGTAAAAAGAACGCCGGCCTTACGGGGTCGGCGCTGTAACGCAGTAGATGAAAATTTACTGCACCACTAACTTTTGGCTAAAGACAGATTCACTGCCCCTGCCAGTTACTTTAACAAGATAAACACCTCTTGCAAAGGATGATTTTATTGAAATAGTTTCTACCTGGTCTTCTGACTGTACATTTACTGCCCGCTGCATCACTACCTGTCCTATCACATTTGTCAGTTCAATATCATAGTTGCCCGGAGTGATTTTTCCAAACTGCAATGTGAATTGATTATGTGTTACAGGGTTTGGATAAATCGAGATCTTACCTTGAATGATATTATCCGGGACTTTCTTTGTTACAATTTCTGACGTAGTTATAGTCTTCGGTCTTGTTTGTAAATAATTACTGTTAGCAAGATCAGAGCTCCGGAAGATGCCGGCTTTGGCTGCGTATTGTGTAGCAGTCCAATCTTTTGGATCAACCAAAAAATATGCATTGCCATTTACCGCACTGCTCACTAAAACTTTCCCTTCATTTGTAACCACCGCGCCATTGGTTGTAAAATCCTGTGGCAATCCTTTAATATAGCCAAGCAGTGTTGCCGCTTTTGTTTCCACATCTATTTTGTAAACGCTGTTTCGGGAAGAAAGAATATAAAGATTTCCCTGATCGTCTGCGATCATATCACCACCCCAGCTGCTGCAGCGGTTATGAATAGAAACGCCACCGTTTGAAGGATCATCAACCAATGCGCCAAGTTGTGTAACCTGCAATTTTCTATTTGTAGTAAAACGAATGAATGTATTTCCGTCATTTGAAACAGCATAACCAGTACCATCAGGGTTAATTGTCATGCGGGTGATGATCTTTCCTTCATCATTATGCATGCTGCCGAGTTTGGTAAACGACTGATCAGTTATATAATAAACCTTCATTGATCTCAGATCAATATATCTAAGCTGGTCAATATACATCGGCGTGTAATATAGACGATTGTTTTTTTTGTCATAAGCCATTGCTGCTACACCGGTACTGAAAGGAGCCTGCATATAATTTCCAAGCTTTACATCCGGTATTGCTTTCCATGGTTTTCTGGTATTCACATCATAAGCAGTAACACCAGGATCAGAACCATTTAATAAAACAGGGGTAAACTCACCGCTTTTCAGATCGAGTTTGCGCAACGCATTCCAGCCGCTGCCGGTTTGTTGAAGATCGGTTATAGCAAAAGCAAAACGATCATTTTGCGCATATATAAGTGAAGAAATACTAATGGTACCAAGGAGAAGGGTCGCAGAAAGTAAATTTGTTCTCATACACAAGGTTTTGATTTAACAGAAAGGAAAATTAAGTTACGAAGTTTCTCTGAATCCGAAGAAAAATTTATCGGAGGGCTTATAATTTTTTTGCTGTATTGGTAGATTTACCTGCAAATTGATTCCTCTTCACGTTTAAACGGTAAGAAATTTCTTTGACTCACCTCACCATTTAAAAAAGTACTGGTTGGCAACTTTTAATTTTTTCTTTACGATTTGCATCTATAATTGAAAAATGAACCCTACTACCGCCTTCAACATGGATGATACTGATCCGTACTTCAGTTTAGCCCCTGCCCTGAAAACTATAGCATAGCCAACGCATAATTTATTTGGAATCAATCATTATTCTTTTTTCAATTTTATTATAACCATGTTATCATTATTAAAAATATTGTCATGAAAACCACACTATCCGGCGGGCGGTATATTTTGCCAACGCTAACGACAATTCTATGTTTCCAGCTTTCAATTTTTTTTCAGAGTTGTCAAAAATCAGTTGAGCCTTCAGTGAGTGAAGAGATAGCAAGCAGGAGAAAACCTCAGAATCCACCGCCGCCACCGCCGCCGTTTTATTTCAGCAATTGTTACAATCCTCTTTACTCAGCAACATTAGTCAAAGGTGAACCCGCGAATGCTGCTATATCAAAGACCTATGTAAACAGTCCAGGTGGCAGCTATGGAGCCTTTACCAGCGCCACTGTAAATGGGATCACCGTAACTGCACCGGCGGGAACATTTAATGTTGGCAGCGGCACAGTCATATTCACGGCCACAGGAACACCTTTGAATACGGGCATTTTTTATATTACTATCAGCGTTGGCAATATTCAACCATGCCAGATGTATATTAGGGTACTCAATGCTCCCGCTTCCGGACCAACCGTTGATCCAGGTGCCACAGAGGGCTCAACAGGGGTTGTCAATTTCATCTATAAGGGACAATCGGTAGCTTATACAACAGTGAGAGCAGGTGACGGCAAGATCTGGCTGCAACAAAACCTGGGTTCCCCTCAGGTTGCATTTCATGTAAACGATGAGGCGTCTTATGGAGATTATTTTCAATGGGGACGCTGGGATGATGGTCACCAGTCACCCAACAGCCCGACTATTACCGGGGGGCCTTCACTGTCAAACCCTTCTCATATCCCATCAGGGAATCCAAATTTTATTACAGGCACAACTGACGGTACCAGTTGGTGGGGTACTGGTGGTTTGGCTACTGATACCTGGAGTGGGAGTTCGGCTACGTCCACCAACGGAAAAGATCCCTGTGTTGCGCTGGGTGCCGGATGGCGATTGCCCACAGCAGCCGACTGGCTGAATTTGAAAAATCATGAAGATCTTGAGGGTGCATTGACTGCCTTCATGTCCAACCTGAAGCTTCCTGCGGCAGGGTCCCGGTATTTCCAAAATGGTGAGAGTTATTACTGGTCAGCTACTGCCACTAACATTTATGCCAATGTGTTATTCATTAGCGACAACACGTATGCTGCAACGCTTCAGGCGTCATATCGTGGACAGGGGAATAGTTGTCGCTGCGTCAAAGATTGATAATTGATTTATATGCCATGAAAGTGTGGGATATAAAGGCCAACGAAAGTTGGCCTTTAATTTTTTTAGAGTAAATCAGTTTTTTTCCAGGGGCGATAATTTTCATTTTGCACCGATAAACCAGCCGGTATTTCTCTTAATGGCTCACATTCCTTCCAGCTTTCAAACATTTCTTCAGGAAGGGCCTGGTAAAGTTTTGTTCCTTCTGTTTTCCATGCAATCATTTCGTCGGTTACCTGTTTAATTATTTTTCCGGGATTGCCAGCTATTAAACTTCTTGACGGAATTTTTTCATCTTGTTTGATAAATGTCAATGCGCCAACAATTGATTCGTCACCCAATTCAACATTATCCATGATAACTGCATTCATGCCAATCAAACAATTTTTGCCGATGACAGCACCGTGGATGATCGCACCATGCCCAACATGAGATCCTTCTTTTAATAAAACAATTACGCCCGGAAACATGTGAATGGTACAATTCTCCTGGACATTGCATCCATCTTCGATTATTATTTGACCCCAGTCACCACGCAATGCGGCTCCCGGACCAATATAACAGTTTTTACCAATGATCACATTGCCTGTAACAGCTGCTAAAGGATGAATAAAAGATGATGAGTGGATAACAGGTTTGTAGTTATTGAACTCGTAGGTCATTTCTTGGGGATTTGTATATAGAGTTTATAGGGTATAAAAAGTATCACTTGTTTTCACCATCCCTTTGATTTCGTAGAAATTTAATATAACCGTTAAGCATCCTTTCAATCTCTTTCCCTTTTTCTTTAAAATAATTTAAACGTTCTGCAGTTATATATTCTTCATCAATGGCGTCAATCAGGTGGTTTATTGTTTCCGAAAGAGAACCTCTCGCTTGTATGCAAAAATGAAGCTGATCAGCAAATGTAAACCTGCCATGGCCTTCGGCAAGAAGCGCATTAATTGATCTGGAGCTTCGAATGGTCTGGTCAATTAGTTTGAATTTTTCTTCAGCAGGCCACTTTTTTGCTTCCTCAATAACTTCTTTTTTAAACGCCCGAACTTTTTTCCAAAGCTCAAGCTGTTCAAAACCGAATTTTATTTCTATTGTAGCCATTTGTGCCGGCATTACTTGTAAATACCCTATATACTTTATAAACCTTATTTACTTATCTTATAAACCATCTTTACCAATCAACTTTCTATCCGTTCTAAAACAAAGTCCTTTAAAAAGAGCAACACTATGCTCAGCTTGATTTGTAATTGTTATATGATAAAGGCCGGTTGATCTCCCATTATGAATTTCGATTGCTTCAGCAGTTAAGATATCCCCAACATGAACTGGTTTAATGAAATTGATCGATGTGTCCAGGGCAACCGAGAGATTATTCCTGTTGTTGCATGCAAATGCAAATGCGCTGTCAGCCAAAGAGAACGGGATACCGCCGTGAACGATGCCGAATCCATTTACCATTTCTTTTCTTACGGTCATTTTTATCCGGCTATAACCCTCTTTTATTTCAAGTACTTCGATCCCCAGCCATTGGCTGAAAAAATCGTTTTCCATCATGTGATCAACAACTTCCTGGTGAATTTTAGGCATAACGATCAGTATTTTATTCCCCAGTAAACTTAGGAATTCTTTTTTCAAGGAATGCGTTCACTCCTTCCTGAAAATCTTTTGTTTTCGCTGCTCTTTGCTGGTAAACATCTTCGTCCTGCAATTGTTCTTCTAATGTGGATTTAACAGACTGGCCAAGTAATTGTTTGGTAAATGCTAGCCCCTTTGTTGGCATTTGCGATAGATAGGATGCAATGCTCATAGCATTTTCCGCAAATGTTTCATCAGGAAAAACCTTATAGATCATACCAATGCGTTCTGCTTCTTCTGCCGGAACTTTTTCTCCCAGCATCATTAATGCACTTGCTTTTTGCCAGCCAATCAATCTTGGTAAGACAAATGTGCCGCTGCTATCGGGTATCAAACCA
The DNA here is from genome assembly GCA_025923075.1 of Chitinophagaceae bacterium. Taxonomy (GTDB): domain Bacteria; phylum Bacteroidota; class Bacteroidia; order Chitinophagales; family Chitinophagaceae; genus VBAS01. The sequence continues at coordinate 62,563 of JAICGN010000007.1, read as the reverse complement.
ATTTTAGAAAAAGCTTGTATAAATGATGCAGAGATTGAAGCAACAACGATATCGCAACATAATGCAATGTTCGCTCCGGCGCCTGCAGCGACGCCATTCACGGCAGCGATAACTGGTTTTTCCAACCTTCTTATTCTTGCTATAATAGGATTATAATGCTCTGAAAGGATCGCTCCCATGCCAGGACCATTTGGATCGACTACCTCCTCCAGATCCTGTCCTGCGGAAAAGCCTTTGCCCGCACCTGTGATATACACACACCGCACCTCGTTCTTTTTACATTCATCCAGCTTTTCCTGCATCAGTAAGGCCATCTCCCGGTTGAATGAATTTAGCTTATCGGGACGATTCAACGTAATAATGCCAACTGCATTTTTTATCTCAAATAATATAGAGCTCATCTATTTATATTTAATGGCTAAGTTGTAATCCCGATAATATCGGGAGATAAATTGTCATCAGGTCTATTTCCCGACATTTAACAATTTAACCATATAACATTTTAGAACTAGATATATTTTGTTTTACCAGGTATCGCAATTGGATAATTTCCTTCAGCATCCGGTATAGCTGGTGGCATTGCATTCCATGCGAATTCCTTTGGCATGATATCTATTCCTGAATTCAGCAATTTATCCCAATATAAAATTTGCCCAGAGTAAGTAGCCATCCTTCCCATGATAGCGGTCATTGTACTCTTTGCCCCATTCTCAGCATCGGCAAATTTGTATTCGCCTTTCCCAATAGCAGCAAACAATTCATCGTGTTCTGTCTGATATGGATCGTTTTCCTTCTTTCTATCAAATTGATACAATACCGTGCCTGCATTATCTTTTATATGTGCAGCGCCACAGAAAATCTTTCCTTTCGTCCCGATCAGCAATTCATCTACTTTACTCATTGTGCCCGGAATATGCCTGCATTGACTATTTAAGACCGAACCATCGGCATATTGAAACTCTACATAATGATGATCAAAAATTTCACCATGATCTTTTCCTTTTCTTACCTGCCTTCCACCCATACCCTGTGCTTTTACAGGATAGCCACCTTTGAACCAATTCATCACATCTATATTATGAATGTGTTGCTCTACAATGTGATCGCCGCATAGCCAGTTAAAATAATACCAGTTACGCATCTGGTATTCCATTTCTGTCTGGCCCTCTTTTCTCGGATTTACCCATACGCCATCATTATTCCACCATACCTGCGCCGAAGTAATATCACCGACCATATCTTTTTTTGCAAACAACTCACGATAGGAATTCTGGTAGTGACGTTGCAGTCCAACCACTACATTCAGTTTTTTCTGTTTTGCAATTTCTGATGCATCCAACACTCGTTTGATTCCTGCCGGATCAGTGGCAACAGGTTTTTCCATAAAAATTTGCTTGCCCTGCTTAACCGCTTCCTCAAAATGAATGGGGCGAAAACCCGGTGGAGTAGTTAGGATGACCACATCGGCATGCGCCATTGCTTTTTTATATGCATCGAACCCGGTGTACTTCCTTTCTTCAGGAACATCAATCCGGTTTTTAATACTTACTTTACTTGTGCCATCACCAACAGTATCGGCAGTTAATTCTTTAAAACAACTATCTATCCTGTCACGAAAAGCATCCGCCATGGCAACCAGCTTTACATTTTGTTTTGTCAAGCAGGCCTGCATCGCCGCGCCGGTACCCCGTCCACCGCAACCGATCAGCGCAACTTTAATTGTATCCTCAGCACCGCTGAAAAAATTTGCTTTTGAAAGTAATGGCGTTGCCATCACACCCCCCGTAATCAGTGCAGAAGTTTTTACAAAATCACGGCGGGAGTTTTTATTTTCTGGTTTCATGATCTAAGATTTTTAGTTTGAGAGATATAAGGTAAAGAATTTTTCTATTTCCTCAGCTGATGGTTGTTTTAATGGTCTTACCAACCTGAACCCGGCAAAAGGAGCATCGGTAAGCCACCATTTGCTTTTTGGTATTTGCGGATCACGACGATTCCACTCAGGCAACCAGCTTGTTCTGTTCGCGCAACGTAGTTCAGTGGCATCATCAGCATAGGAGCCACCTTTCAAAAGCCGGGGATGACGGCTTGTTGGTTTTAATTCCGGATCAGCTTTCACATCTTTTAGCCTGGTAAAATACTTTTCATCATACTGATCTATCACCCACTCAGCAACATTGCCTAGCATATCATATAAACCAAACGCATTTGGCTTAAGCTGACCCACCTTATGATATGCTGCGTTGCTGTTTTTATTATACCAGGCATATTTGCTTAATTCATTCTCACTATCACCAAAAAAATAAGCTGACGAAGATCCGGCCCGGCATGCATATTCCCATTCGGCTTCAGTTGGTAGCCGGTAAAAAATTCCTGTTTTATTATAAAGCCATTTACAAAACATGAGTGCTGTTCTTTGCTGCATACTGTTGACCGGGAAGCCGCCTTCACGACCCATGTCCCAGCTAAGATCCACGTATTGCGGACTTGGTCTTGTTAGGGCATCTGTTCCTGAATTCTGACTTGTGTTTACGTCTTTAAAAAAAACATCAAACTCATCATGTGTCACTTCAAATGCTCCCATCCAGAACGGGGATATATAGAAAGGTTTTTGCGGTCCTTCATCCGCATTTCTTCCTTTTTCATTTTCAGGGCTTCCCATTGTAAAATGTCCTCCTTTAATGGGAATCATTTTGATCTTTAGAGTTGACCCTGGCACGGACTGTTCATATTGTTTGAAGACAGTATCTGCTTGTTGTGATAATGCCTTTTGGTGAGTAAGTATATAAAGTAGAAAAAGTATAAAGAGTATCCTGTTCATATGGGGTGACAAGGTAACAAACTTCATTGTTGTTTTTTTTGAAAAAACTTATCGAAACTTTTTGATTTATAAGTAACGATCTTATCGTTGTTCAATGTTGCAATAAGCACTGCCGCATGCTCTTTTTTTGCTAATGCCAGCGCTTTTTTGATGGGCAAAATGCTGCACGCTGTCGCGAGCCAATCCGCATCGGCGCCAAATCTTGTGATTACAGTTACATTTCGTTGCGAAGTAACGCCGTAGCCAGTTCTTGGATCGACGATGTGCGAGTATCTTTTTCCGTCATGAACTATATAACGATAAACATCTCCGGAGGTAGAGACCGCAAAATTCTTTAGTTCCAGTTTTTTATCCCAGACCTCATTTGCACTTTCAGGAAGATTGATGCCAATGGTCCAGCCGTCTTTTCCTGGCGGCGCATCACCGGTAACGATATCGCCACTTGCATCAACCAGGGCTATATTGATGTTTTTAGTTTTTAAAAAATCAATTACTCTTTGCGAAGCGTAGCCTGGTACAATGCCACCAAAATCGAGGCGAATTCCTGGTTTCTTAAACGAAATTGTTTTTGACATTTCATTAATGATAAGATTTTTAAAACCGGTGAGATCTTTAGCTGCTTTTATTTCAGCTTCTGAGGGAAACCTGTTTTCTCTTTTTACTTTTCTCCACAACCGGGTTAACGTTCCAATTGTGATGTCAAAAGTTTTACCTGATCTTGACCATGCGTCCTTTGACCTTACGATCATTGTAAATAATTCCCCGGAAACTTTTATGTCAGTCTGATTGGTTTGCAACGCAAGTTTACCCACTTCGCTTTCTGAATTGTAATCGCTGAAAATTGTATTCAACGAATCAACAATTGAAAAGCATTCTTTGGCGATTTGCATAGCTTCTGCAGAATCCTTATGATAAAAAATGATACCAAAAGGCGAGCCCATTTTATTTTCTGAAAATTCAAATCGTTTCAGTTGAGCTGAAAGGGTGAATGGAAACAACAAAAGAAAAATCAATCGCAACATGAACGGGATGTCTTACATTTAAGTTCTCAAGATAAAAGTTTATGGAACGCAGAAAATTTATTCGTAATAGTTTTTTAGCGAGCGCCGCAACCCTCACTGTTGGTCAATCATTCGCAGGGAATAAAAATGGAAATTCTTTAACAGAAAGTAAACCGTTTAATCTTGATTATGCTTTTCATGATGGTATGTTCAAGAACAATGCGGGCGAAGATTTTTTGGAGCAAATCAAATGGGCCTATGACCAGGGATTTCGCAGCATTGAGGACAATGGAATGATGGCTCGTCCTGTTGAACAACAGAAAAAGATCGGTGATCTACTGGCAAAATTGGGCATGCGAATGGGAGTATTTGTGATCACTTCTGACAGCTGGCACTGGAAAACATCATTGGCTACAGGCAAACAGGAATGGATCGATAAGATGATGAAAGATTGCAAAGAAGCGATAGAAGTTGCTAAGAGATGTAATGCAAAATGGATGACGGTTGTTCCCGGAAATTTTGACAGGTCCCAGTCACATGATATGCAAACGACGAATGTGATCACAGCGCTGCGAAAAGGTGCAGAAATATTACAGCCGCATGGTCTCGTAATGGTATTGGAAGCATTAAGCGACAACCCCGACCTGTTTTTAAGAGGCACGCATCAATCATATATGATCTGTAAAGCCGTTAACAGCCCGGCCTGCAAATTTTTATTTGATATGTATCATATGCAGCGTAACGAGGGGAATATTATAGCTAATATTGATAAGGTTTGGGATGAAACACCTTATTTCCAAATTGGCGATAACCCGGGAAGAAAAGAACCCGGCACCGGGGAGATGAATTACCGGAATATTTTTAAACACATTTATAATAAAGGTTATAAAGGAGTACTGGGTATGGAACATGGAAATGCTAAACCGGGAAAAGATGGAGAAATGGAATTAATAAAAGCGTATAGAGACGCGGATTCGTTTAAATAGATCCGAAATCGTACTTCGTAAATCTGAAAGCTTTAATGACACTTGAAATAATCAAACGGTTCTTTGCAGTCATCGCATTGATATAGTGCCTTACAGGCAGTACTTCCAAATTCGCTGATACGATGCGTATGATAAGAATCACAATGAGGACACGGAACGGCTTCAGCAGCCGCAAATAATTTCTGATCACAAACCTGTTGTTTGGCATTTGGCGGAGCAATACCGTATTCTTTTAGTTTTCTTTTTCCTTCTTCGCTCATCCATTCTGTTGTCCATGCAGGAGAAAGCACCTGCGTTACTTTTACTTTTTTGAATCCTAATGTGGCCAATTGAATTTTTATAGTAGCTGTGATCATATCCATGGCCGGACAACCAGTGTAAGTTGGCGTAATGATAACTTCTAATTCTTCATTCTTCATTATTACATCTCTTACAATACCAAGGTCGATGATTGACAATACAGGAACTTCGGGATCATTAATTTCCTCGAGGTAAGAATAAATTGTTTTTTTATCTATTGTATGCAGTGTCATAATAACGATTACCATTCACAGCGGGGATAAGCTCTTTGCATGTATTGTAATTCAGTAAGAATATATCCGAGGTGCTCTGTATGTTTTCCTGTTTTGCCACCTGTTTGCATAAATGCAGCACCCCCACCCCCCAAAGGTGGGATCAAAGAGGCTTCGTCAAAAATTATCTTTACTTTTTGACTCCAATCTTCTTTTATTTTGTTAAAATCAATACCAAATGTTTTCTCATACTCCGCAGGAGTAAACATTTCACCGGTGTATCTCCATAATTCATCAATGGCTTTTATCATGCGCTGATGACTTTCTTCCGTTCCATCACCCAACCTTATTACCCATTCGCCGCTCCAGCGAAGATGATAAGTAATTTCTTTCAACGATTTTTCTGCGATCGCTGCGAGTTGTTCGTCCTTGGTATTTTGAAGTTGTTCAAATAACAGATATTGGTATTGGCTAAAGAAAAATTGTCGCAGAATGGTTTGCGCCCAATCCTTGTTTGGTTGTTCTACGAGCAAACAGTTGCTGAACTCTCTTTCTTTTCTTAAATAAGCAAGCGAATCTTCTGTGACCTCACCCCCAAACCCCCTCTCTAAAGGAGCAGGGGCTTTCGGACCCTCTGATTTATCCTGTGCATTTATTAGTTGAGCAGCATACTGATAAAAGTTTCTGGCCTGGCCGATCAGGTCAAGTGAAATATTCGTAATAGCAATGTCCTGTTCCAGTACAGGCCCATGGCCGCACCATTCACTGTTGCGTTGCCCGAGAATGAGAGAATTGTCGGCCAGGTGTAAGGTATAATCGATTAATAATTGATTCATTTTCTTACTCCCCTTTAGGGGTGGGGGTTTACATCTGGTTCACTTCATCAGGCAGATCATAAAAAGTGGGATGACGGTAAATTTTATCAACTGCAGGCTCAAAAAATTCTCCCGCTTGTTCCGGGTTGGATGCATGAATATATTTTGACTCGACAACCCAGATACTTACACCTTCCATCCTGCGGGTATAGACATCTCTTGCATTCTCAATGGCCATTTGTGCATCGGCTGCATGAAGGCTACCTACATGTTTATGGTCTAGTCCCTGTTTGCTACGAATAAAAACTTCCCAAAGAGGCCAATCAGCCCCCCTGCCCCCCAAAGGGGGGTTCTTTGAAGTTTCATTATTATTGCCACCTACCTTGTCATCAGGTATGTCGCCATAATAGAATTTCCTTAGATAATTCTTCATTATTAATTTTTAATTCTTAATTATTAATTAAGCCGCTTGCTGCCTGGCTTTTCTTTTCTCTGCAAATGCCGCTGCCGCTTCCCTCACCCACTCACCTTCTTCCCAGGCTTTTCTTCTTGCATCCAATCTTTGTTTATTGCATGGTCCATTTCCTTTTACTACGTTCCAGAATTCATTCCAATCAATTTCTCCAAAGTCATAATGTTGTTTTTTGTCATTCCACTTCAGCTTATCATCCGGCAATTTCATCCCTAATATTTTTACCTGTTCAGCACACATGTCAACAAAATTTTGCCGAAGCTCATCATTCGTTTTTCTTTTGATCTTCCATTTCATGCTTTGTTCGCTGTTAGTGGACTCGCTATCATGGGGACCAAACATCATCAATGATGGCCACCACCAGCGATTGATCGCATCCTGGCACATTGCTTTTTGTTCTTCAGAGCCCCTGCTCAATACTAACAGGATCTCAAAACCCTGCCGCTGATGGAAGCTTTCTTCTTTGCAAATCCGCACCATGGCTCTTGCATAAGGACCGTAAGATGTTCTTGTCAACATTACCTGGTTCATTATAGCGGCACCATCAACCAGCCAACCGATCGCACCCATGTCAGCCCATGTCAATGTCGGGTAATTAAAGATGGAAGAATACTTTGCTTTACCGCTGTGAAGATCATTGATGGTTTCTTCTCTTGTGATTCCTAGCGTTTCGCATGCACTATATAAATACAAACCATGACCTGCTTCATCCTGGACTTTTGCAAGAAGGATCGCTTTTCTTTTAAGTGATGGAGCTCTTGATATCCAGTTGCCTTCCGGTAACATGCCGACAATTTCGCTGTGTGCATGCTGGCTTATCTGGCGAATATTCGTTTTACGATATGCATCGGGCATCCAATCTTTCGGCTCGATCTTTATTTCCCCATCAATTTTTTCCTGGAAAATTTTTTCTAAATCAAAGGTATTCATCGGATAAATTTAGACTGCAAATCTAACGAAAACCAACGGGTGTTAGTTTATGATTCTTGTCACTTTATATCGAAGTCGACGACCACTTTTTCAGTTTTAGGATGGCTTTGACAAGTGAGGATATAGCCACGTTCTACTTCTTCATGCTCCAACCCCCAATGTACATCCATTTCCACTTCGCCTTCCAGCAACCTGGCCTTACATGTACAACACATGCCGCCCTTACAGGCAAATGGAAGATCAGCTCCCTGCTTTAAGGCAGCGTCAAGAATTGTGATATCACTGTTAAGAGAAAGATCAAAATCAAAACTTCTGCCATCGACTTTCACCGTGATCTTGCTTTGCGGACCCGAGTCAATTTTTGACTTTTGACTTTTGACTTTTGACTTTTTTTGACCGGAGGTATTAAATAATTCAAAATGTATTTTCTTTTCGTCGATATCTTTCTGCTCTAAAAAGTTTTTTACACAAAAGATCATTTCTTCTGGTCCGCAAATAAATATCTCATCCATTTTTTTATAATCGATGAGTTTTTCTAATTCAGTAAGCTTGCCGATATCGATTCTGCCAAAATTCAGTTGGCTATCTGTCCTTTCCCGGCTAAGGATATTGATGAAATTGAAGCGGTCAATGAATTTATTTTTTAATCCTTCCAGTTCTTCAAAGAAAATAATAGAGCTACGGCTGCGGTTGCCATATACTAATGTGAACGTACTGTTCGGTTCACTTCGTAATGTCGTTTTAATAATTGAAATAACAGGCGTAATGCCGCTGCCTGCAGCAAATGCGAGGTAGTTTTTTTTATCAGCGGGATTTAGTTCAGTGTAAAATTTTCCTACCGGCTCCATTACTTCCAGGACGTCTCCCGGCTTCAATGTTTCATTTGCAAAGGAGGAGAACAAGCCGCCGTCAACTTTCTTAATGGCTACTGTCCATTTGTTATCAAGCGGCGAACTGCAAAGTGAATACGTTCTTCTTAGTTCTTCGCCATTTATATTGGTTCGCATGGTCAGGCTCTGGCCATGCTTGAATTCAAATGCTTTGGTTAATTCCTGGGGAACTTCAAACTCAACCGAGACACACTGATCAGTCTCCTTATTTATTCCTTTTATTCGTAACGGATGAAAATGAATGGACATATTATTTCCTCAATCCATCAATCATTATTAAAACCATGTTATCCTCCAGTTCTTTCGCAGTAATTTTTGCCGTGGAGCGGTGCCAGCTTTCAATACCATTTACAGAATGCAACATTATGAGTACAACGGTAGGGGCATCAATTTTTTTGATGTCGCTTTTTGCGATACCTTCTTCAATGATGGCGGCAAAGCGCTTACGGTAAGTGCGGCGCTGGTTGTGGAAATTAGAAAGGTAAGGCTCATCAAGATGTTTCCATTCACGATCGCAAACAATCACTTCTTCAAAATTCTCGATCATTTGCTTTATATGAAAACGAAGAAGCGTTTCAATTTTTTTGATTGAACCATGGTTGGTCGATTCGATCTCATCCATATACATGGTAAAACGATTGGCAACATCAAAGCAAATACTTTCCAGCATTTCGTTTTTAGAACGAATGTGATTGTACAAACTAGCGGCTTCGATGCCAACTGTTTCAGCGAGGTCCCGCATGGAAGTGGCGGCAAACCCTTTTTCGCGGAACATCTGTGCCGCCTTTTTCAGAATAAATTCCTTTTTGGAAGCTTTTTTCCTGGTTGCTTTCATAATAAATCAAAGATAAGTTCAATTACAAATGTAAGTTCAAAATATCAACCAGAATTAATTATAACTATTCAAAATCCTGTAGGTTTGCGGCCGTTAAAGTCAGTTGTCAAAACAGTCAAATGAAGTCATATCAGTCAAATAAGTCACATGAACCAGGCTGCATCGTGAAATTTGCCCTATATGACTGATATGACTTATATGACTATGAATCCGAAATCTAACATCGTAAATCTAAAACAGAATGTCCCTTATAGTAGTAGGCTCAATGGCCTTTGATGCAATAGAAACTCCATTTGGTAAAAGTGATAAGATCGTTGGCGGAGCGGCGACCTATATAGCCTGGAGTGCTTCCAATTTTACCCGTCCTGTAAAACAGATATCTGTTGTCGGAGGTGACTTTCCAAGGGAAGAAATGAAAATACTCGAAGCCCGTGGTGTTTCTATGGAAGGCGTGCAGGTGAAAGAAAACGAAAAATCATTTTTCTGGAGTGGACGCTATCATCTTGATATGAATACGAGGGATACATTGGAAACACAGCTTAATGTATTGGGGAATTTCAAACCGGTAGTGCCGGACAGCTACCAGGATTGTGAATTTCTTATGCTTGGCAACCTTCTTCCATCGGTTCAATTATCAGTGATAAGCCAGTTAAAAAACAAACCAAAGCTGGTGATATTGGATACGATGAATTTTTGGATGGATACGGCCATGGCTGATCTAGAAAAGGTCCTGAAAAAAATAGACGTGTTACTTGTGAACGATGCAGAAGCAAGACAACTCAGTAGCCACTATTCGTTGGTAAGCGCCGCAAAAGCGATTATGGAAATGGGACCAAAATATTTGATCATAAAAAAAGGAGAACACGGTGCTTTGTTGTTCAATGAGGATAAAGTTTTCTTTGCGCCGGCTCTTCCGCTGGAGGTAGTGTTTGATCCAACGGGTGCAGGAGATACATTTGCCGGGGGCTTCATTGGCCATATTGCCAAAACAAAAGATATCAGTTTTGAAAACATGAAATCTGCAATTATTGTTGGCAGTGCTATGGCAAGTTTTTGTGTTGAAAAATTCGGGACCACTAGACTGAGAGAATTAAAAAGGGAAGATATTGATAACCGGATCCATGCATTCAAAGAGTTGACAAAGTTTGATATTGAGCTGGGATAGTACTTGCGAGTCTCGCCCTTGGCGAGACGAAGCTATCTCCCCTTTTAATAATCATAAGTATCTGCCAATCGGCAGTACTGCTATTAAGCTTCAGTTGCGACGCTCCGTTTATCGTTCTTTTCACCATTGAGCTATTGCGTCGTCCCGATTAAACCGGGAAGCTTGTCGAAAGGTCACACTCCACTACTACGCCAATTCTATTCAACATCGCCGCAGTAGCTTAGCCTGAAGAAGTACAATCGCTCGTCCCTTTCACTTAAAATAAAGTCTATTTGCATATTCCTTAATTACTTTCAAGTCCTAATTCATTAAATGCTAATTCCAACTATTGAAGAGGCCTTGCAAGCACGACAACATTCTTAAATATTTCTTTTTTACCGTCGAGGTTAAAAATCTCTGTAAATAAAATATATGTACCTACGGCCAATTTCAGCCGTTTGTCATCCAGGCCATCCCAGGTCCAATATCCCTGTAATCCAAGCGTTCCATTTTTTACCAGGTTACGAACCGGTCTTCCATTGGCATCATAAACAGTAATATTGGCAATATAGCCCGGCTCAGTGGTTTTGTATTGAATAGTCGCCACATCATCACGGCCATCATTGTCAGGGGAAAAAACTTTTGGAATGACTTCGACAGTTGCACTGATTGTCTGTAATGATTTATACTGGGAATTTTTATAAGTTGGGGTTCCATATCCTGCAGTTGATGCTGCAGAGTGCCAGTTACCTGCTTCCTGTGAAGGTCCATCAGGATCAATTCTTTCTAACGCTACGCCATCAGGATTAGCAAGTAGCCCAAATTGCCAGTCATCTTGGTATTGTACTTCATCAACTACGGCTCCCTGGAAGTTTAAAATGACAACATGTCCCTCATCATCGGGAAAAGAGGGCAATGAGGAAAGCTCAAAAACGGCATCGGGGTTCTGAACCAAATAGTCCAATGAAAGATTAATTGCGTCTTCTGTTACGACAACATAATCACCCGGGAATATATAATAGGGACTGGTTGACAGCAGCTTTGCTGAGCTGACAACTCCGCTGCTGTTGCGGTTGGCGATATACAATTTATTGGCGTCAAAAATTCTATTGCTTCGGTTATAAAATTCCACATAATCGCTACGGCCGCTTTTCGGGTTAAATAAGATCTCATTGATCACCATTTCAGTTGTTGCTGCTTCAACAGGCAAGCCAATCTTTGCCTTGTTTTTTGCACTGATAGAATTGTTCTTGCAATCTGTAAGATTGTTCACCGTAATAGTATAAACTGTATTAACCTGCATCGCTGTTGTCAGTCTCAGCTGTACTTTATCAAACAGGGGAGAAACTGAAGCAGCAGATTGAATGTCTATTCCGCCATCAATGACATAATTAGCGAACGTTGCCCCTTTTAAACTATCCATTGGTTCATCAAAAATGATGATGAGGTTAAGGGTATCAAGTGCATAAGCATTTCTTACAGATGGCTTTGACTGATCATTATTAACTGCATCAACAGAATTCTTTATTCCCGGTGTTCCACCCCTGGTATCTGTACTGGCTTTCCAATTGCTGATACCAGCACAGGGACTTTTTGTATCGATCATTTCCAACGTCCATCCGCCATCGCTCTTTACTGCATTTTGATACCATGACAAAGAATAAGTTACTGCATGGATGGTCAGGCCGGTATTGCTTTTTAAGAACAGTTGGTCACCATCATTATCAAGCGACGGAAAACTCGTTACTGAAATCACTCTTCCATAAACCTGCATGGCAGTAAGAGCGCTGCCGGTACAGACAATTACGAAACTATCCGGTTGTAAAATAAAATTGGGCATTGGCCCGCTTTGGCCCGCTGCATCACCGATCCTCCAGTTTTGAAGGTTGACAGGGTTGGGAGAAACATTTTTTAATTCGATCCATTCATTTGATGGCAGGCTTATTTGCGGTGCAGGGTCAGCCATTATTTCATCTATCACAACATCATACCTGTTCTGTGTCAATGAGTACAATGGAGTTAGAAGCAGGATAAGGAATACCTTTCTCAAAAGCATTTTTCAAATTAATGAATCCCTCTCAAATAAACGTTAGTAGCTAATTAAAATCCTCTAATATTTGGGATAAGAAATCTGCGGACTTATCTTTGCCATTCACTATGACAAATAAGAAACATACAAAACGCACAGAAAAACATTCCTGAGGGGAGGTTTGCAGCGTTATGTATGTAATTATATAAAAGCTTGACAGGCCTTCCAAAATGGAAGGCCTTTTTTATTGACACCCATTCCCTAAAGGGGTGTGGGTAGTATGGATTGAGTTTATTATTAATTTAAAAAAGTCAAAATGAAAGTTGCAGTAGTCGGCGCCACAGGATTGGTTGGCACTAAAATGTTACAAGTTCTTGCAGAGCGAAATTTTCCCGTGACGGAATTGATACCCGTTGCGTCAGAAAGAAGTGTTGGTAAAGAAGTGGAATTTAAAGGAAAGAAATATAAAGTTGTTAGCATGACAGACGGCATTTTGGCTAAACCAGCAGTAGCAATTTTTTCTGCTGGCGGAACCACTTCATTGGAATGGGCGCCAAAATTTGCCGAAGCAGGTATTACAGTTATCGATAATTCGAGTGCATGGAGAATGGACCCGACAAAACCGCTTGTTGTTCCCGAGATCAATGCTGATATCCTTACAAAGAAGGACAAGATCATCGCAAATCCCAACTGTTCCACCATTCAAATGGTAGTGGCGTTAAATCCCTTGCATAAAAAATACAAGGCAAACCGGATCGTGGTAAGTACTTACCAAAGTGTAACCGGCACGGGTAAGAAAGCCGTCGATCAAATGATGGCGGAAAGGGATAAAGCGGTAAAAGGGGTGAACGGCGAATACGCTATGGCGTACAAATATCCGATTGACCTGAATGTGATCCCACAGATCGATGTGTTTCTTGAGAACGGGTATACAAAAGAGGAAATGAAAATGGTAAATGAAACAAAGAAGATCATGCGGGATGATTCAATCCTTGTTACGGCAACCACAGTTCGTATACCTGTAATGGGGGGACATAGCGAAGCAGTAAACGTGGAGTTTGAAAATGATTATGATCTTGATGAAGTAAAATCTTTATTACAATCTGCACCGGGTGTGGTTGTAGTTGACGATCCTTCCACACAGCAGTATCCGATGCCAATGGACGCACATGAAAAAGACGAAGTGTTTGTTGGAAGACTGAGGAGGGATGAAACACAGCCAAATACTTTGAACATGTGGGTGGTTTCCGATAATCTTCGCAAAGGGGCCGCAACTAACGCGGTTCAAATCGCAGAATACTTACTTGCGAAAAATTTATTGGACTAATTGAGTGAATTTTCGAAATAAGTTCATCCCAATAAATTTTGAAGCAAGCTCCACAAAATGACAAGTTTGCTTCGCCCTTGTAAAGACTATAATTCATGATTTCAATAGGGCCTCGCAAGAAAGTAATTTTGAAGCAAGCCCCGCATAGCAGTTTGCCAATTTTATAACCAATGCATCAACGAGGTTATTTTTATATAATGACGAATGTTTACAATACTGTTTTGTATTGTGGCGCAACCACCGATTTGTATAAACGGGTTCAGGAACACAACAACAGCGTTTTCAGAAATAGCTTTTCATTAAAATATTATATTAATAAACTAGTTTACTTCGAATCGTTTACTATTGCAGGTGATGCTTTTGAAAGGGAGAAACAAGTAAAGGCTGGTTCGAGAAAAAAGAAAATGGATTTGATTATTAGCATGAATCCTGATTGGAAAGATTTATCAGAACTGCTTAAACCAAATCAGGCGGAAGAATTAATTCGAATAAAAAAGCTTTTGAAATAAGAGGGGATTGCTTCGCCCCGGAAGACACCGTGAATTGACAATATCTTCCGGGACTTGCAAGAAATTATCTCTTTTTTCTTTTTTTCTTATACGGAAAATTTTCTCCAAAACTATCAGTGATCCATTCGATGATCACATTAGGTTGCGTGTCCCAGTCTGCTGCTCTTTTGTAATTGTCGTTCCATAAAGTTTGGTTATCACTTAAGAGATTGCAGGTCGCATATACATCATACGTTTTACCAACAGAACCCGGAACCGGGACTTTTGAACCAATTCCTGTTTTATAGATCACCTGTTTTGCCACACCCACGCCATAAGAAGCTTCATCACTCATATAGCGTTGTTTTCTTATGTTCATCCTGATGACGGCATCAACGCCCAATAATTTCGCTAATTCGTTATCATCTTTTTTCCAGCTATCACGAACTGAAATATTATTTTGGTCAAGGATCTTCTGTGTTGTGTTTATATCCTGGAAGTTTACAGTGGTGATGTACTTCCTTGTATTGGCGTGTCTCAATATGCTGTTCATTAAAGCATACTGAAAATTTACGCTTTCGGTCTCTTCGGCTTTGGCAATGTTTTCAGGCGATAAGTTTTTCGGTTGTTTACCTGAGAAAACAATTTCTGCTGGTAAAATAGCCACCACTTTGTGGTCTTCTGTTTTTTCTGAAAAATTACCTGCTGTGTAATACTTATTGCTGCAGGCAAATAGGAAGATAACGAACGAAGCAATGCACGCATAGAGTAGATTTTTTTTCATAAAGGGTCGGGTTTAGATACTATATAACAACGATAATGCCTATATGGGTAGTATAGTACCCGTTTAACTTTTCTGTTTGTTGATTAAAAGTTAATGAGAAGAAACACGAAGTAGAATTACCTGACAAACTTATATACCCTTACATAATCAACTTCCAAAACCGCAGGGAACACGGTATCATCAATACCCATAGCACCACCCCATGATCCGCCGACTGCGATATTGATTAAGAGATGAAAATGTTTGTCAAACGGCCAATAGTCAGCACCGGCACCCTGGTTCATAAATTCGAAAATTTTTTCATCATCAATATAACCCCGGATACCATAAGAAGTCCAATCAACACGATAACGATGAAACTCATCTGAAGCGGTACTTATTATTTTGTTCGCTCCTTTTTGTGTACCCAGCAAATGATTGAAAGCTTTTGTATGAACTGTAATATGAACACGATTTTGATCATAACCCACGTGCTCCATAATATCTATTTCACCACTATTGGGCCAATTGCCGTAAACCCAATCTGTCGGTAGCATCCATATTGCCGGCCATGTGCCGCGGCCTCTCGGTAGCTTTGCTTTTATTTCAAATCTTCCATATAACCAATCACCTTTGCTTTTTGTTATCATTCTTGCTGATGTATAGTCTTTGCCCGAATAACTTTCTTTTTTTGCTGTGATCTTTAGTATACCTGAATTTATCGCGGCATTTAAACCGTCAGTGTAGTATTGAAGTTCATTATTTCCCCATCCATTTCCACCAACATCATATCCCCATTTAGTTGCATCGGGAGCTCCATCAGTATTAAATTCATCAACCCAAACAGGAGTGCTTTCAAAATTCCATTCATAGGTAGTTGGTGGCGGTGGTGGCGGAGGCGGGTTGTTACCGGAACTGTTTTTATTGCCGCATGAAAATAAAGTACAGGCAAGCAACAAATAAAAACTTTTTATAATCATCAATCTAATCATTTGTCGAATTTACTTAACAAGACCCGTTGAAAGAACGTTTGGTCAATATCTCCAGCTTGTAAGATCGGCACCTTGTGGCGCCCTGCTTTTTACTTCTTCCGCCCATTTGGGAATGAATAGCTGGTGATAACGCAGCCGGCTAATCCATATCGGGTTATTATGATCGCCATTCCAGCAATGCTCAGCCCTGTCGCCATAATCCACTTCGCAATTACATTTTGGATTTTCTAATTTTTTTATCATGTCTTCTGCAGTATATACCGCGTTATTCAAATAATAATTATCCATGTCGCCAACATAAATATGGATCTTACCGGCGAGTTTATTACCAATTTTTGGCCAGTCACGATTTATTATATGTACCAGGTCGTAGTTTTCTTTCCAATAGGCAGCTACCTGTTTATTTATCTCACCGGTGTATTTATCAAAAATTCTTTGAGGGTAACCATCTTTTCCAACCGGTGAATACACGGCTTCCCAAATATCCCATTGATCCCCGCTGCGGCTTTTAGTACCTAGTGCAAGTTCACGGTAGTTCATATCTTTTACTGTAGTACTTACATGTCCCAAATAATTCCGGTGACCGGGTCGGAAAACTTTTCTGAAGGGGCCTTCCCGGTAGTAAGCATTTTTGTCTTCATAAATATTGAACGAAGTATAGTGCCGGAAATCGATAGGATCAGGACAGGCAGCAAAGCAACCATTGTATTCGTCAGGATAAAAAACCTGTGCCGCCAATACTTCCCATCCGCCTGTGCTTCCGCCATACATAAATCTCGCCCAACCCTGCCCTATGCCACGAAAACGTTTTTCAATTTCAGGGATCAGTTCATAAGTGATCGCATCGCCATAAGGACCAAGGTTTGCAGAATTCACAGCATACGAGTCATCATAATAAGGATTGGCATGTTGTATTTCTATTGCAATGACTCGTGGAAAATTTGCGCCCGTCCAGAGTTTATAAAAATTATATGCTTCCTGTTGCACAATTTTATTATATCCGATCAGATTATTAAATCTTGCACTTGTATCGGGTTTCAAGTTTTCATCAGGCGGAGTTGTTCTCCAACCGCCGAAATCACTTGGGAAGTGTCCATGAAAAATTGCTAACGGGTATTTTACATTGGGATGGGTATCCCAACCCTCCGGTAATAAAATATGTGCGCCAAGAAACATGGGTCTTCCCCAAAATTCTGTTAGCCGCTTGCTTTGGATCTTAATATGCCTGATATATTTTGTGTCCTCAGGTTCTTTAATAGGAGGAATTATTTTAGTGAGAACAATATTGTGTAAGATTTTTGCTTTAGGATTGAACTTAATTTTCACCGGTACAGAATAAAAATTTCCTGGCGCCTGGTTCCAGTGCTGTCCTTCACCACGGTCCATTGGCAATTTGACTATATGACCATCCTTACGATGGAATGTTTCATATATATGAAATACCGCCTGCACACTGTATTCGCCGGCCGGGATATCAGAAATTTTTTCTATTGGATAACCAAATGCATTTAGTGAGATCATTTTTGTGGTGTTCGGTTGCCACGCTTCTATATCCGTACCAAAAATTTGTTGTGTAGTTGGGGCATCATTAATTTGCGAACGCGGCTCACCAAATGAATTTTTAGAGAAGATAAATAGCAATCTTCCATCAAGTGGTTTTTTACTTAATGAATCTGGCAGTTTGATCGCAATGCCTTGCGCAACGGAAATCAACGCAAAAAGGAATGAAAAGATAAAAGATGTGGTCTTCTTCATTATTAAGTGTTTAGTTGAGCGATTCATTTACAAAATCAAGCAGCGGTTGCAATGTTGCAAAAGCATCGGTTGTTTTTTTCAGCAATGTTTTTGAAGTAAGATCAGCGTCGCTGAGGTTTACAAATGCGATATAACTTTTAAGTTTTAAATATTCCGCAGCAGGATTATCGGACTCATATCCTTTTGGCACACGACTTAAAATGAATTCATCACTTTTATCCAGGTCTTTATACAGCGACTTGAATTTTTTTGAACCAATGATGTTTCTAAAATCATTGAAGTTATAATCGATCTCCTGTCTTACTTTTTTCAATTCTTCTGGTCCGGGCTGGTAAATACCACCACCAACAAAAGATTGACCTGGTTCAAGATGAAAATAATAACCGGCCGTTGCAAAAGCTTTTTTCCCACCTCTATTAATACTGGCTCCAAAATTGGTTTTATAAGGTGACTTGTCTTTGCTAAAACGGATGTCACGATTGATTCGGAACAGGCAATCTTTAGCTTTTAAGGAGGAGATCGTTTTATCTTTTTTTGCATGCAAGTCGATTACCTGCTGAATAAAATTTGCAAAATCGGCTTTTGCTTCTTCGTAGCGTTTGCGATTTGCATCAAACCAGGGTTTGTTATTATTTTTTTTTAATTCTTTCAGGAATTTCAATGTGGAAGACTGAAGCATAGAACCATCATTAAATTGAGAAATAATTTTGAGGGAATAAATTTAGCGAAGCTTTTCTTCATAATCCTTCGAAATCTCATTTCCCGATAGCTATCGGGACGTGGTTCTAAACTCTTGCCCAATTCTCTCCGCTTTTGATCCGGTAAATAGTCATTTCACTGACTTTGTATTTTTTTGCGAGACGTTTTATAGTAATGCTGCGTTGAGGATCCTTTAAAATGGTTTTGATTTTTTTAACATGGTCCAGATTTAGTTTCAAACCAACAGTGCGATTGGCCTGGATATTTTTATATGCAATTTTTGCAGGGCTTTTTTGCTGGTGAATTATCATTTGTTCCAATGTAGACCATCGCAGGTTTTTTACATTATTGTCAAGTTTATCGTGGTTAACATGAACAACATAACGATGTTTGGGGGAAGGTTTTTTTAAGAAAATCTTCGCTATCTCTCGATGAATGTAGAGCGTTCCTTTATTTCCGGGACGATGAAGGTTTAGAGTCCGGTATCCGGTAGTCAACGATCCGTTTAAAAGTTTCCCTTCCAGGATTTCTTTTTTGTAACTGGCAATACGACCGTGATTCGATACAGCATAGTTATAACGAAGTTCTTTCCATCCAGAAAACCTTAACGACTTCCAAACTTCACCAGGTAATTTGCTGATCATAACGCATCATTTTATAAAACGGGATGCGGATGAGGGAATACATTGGTACGAATAAAACAAAAGAACCATTACTAAGGTAGAATATTTCCATTCAGTAAAGTTATTTTTTTAATTAAAACGATCTTGCACAGCTTTTTTACCATTTTGAAGTAGCGTCGAAACTTCTTCTTTTGATAATTTTCTCACCTTCGGCAGCACATCTCCATCACTGATAGAGACAGTCCGTTGCCAATCTGCAGTGGTTAACCGTTGCCGGTTCAGGTTCTCCATAATTATTGTATAAAATGCCCTGAAGTATTGGCTTAAATTTTCGATCGGCATTTCAGCCAATGTTTTGTCTCCTTTGTCATTCTCTATTTGCGCTACGTGATCAATCCTGAAGCCGAGTGTACTCCCGGCCGGTTGTGTGTTGTCGAAAATATGAATCGGGAAATTTTCTAAAAGTCCTCCATCCATCATCATGTCTAATCCCTGTTTATGTTTTGGGCGATTAAATATTGTACCAGCACTGTCGATATAGATGGGCTCAAAATACAGCGGTATGCTTATAGAGATCCTTACCGCATCTTTGATCTTCATTTTGGGGTAGGTCTGATGAAAAAAGATAACGGTTTTTTGCTTATTCAGAGCAGTGCCGGTGATATACAAATCCTTGAAACCCTGCTGATGGAGGCCTTCAAACGTAATGTTTTCATTTCCCGTTTTTTCCTTTATGATCTTTTCAAGCCACTTTTCTATTTTCCTTCCTTTATACCAGCCGTAATATTTTTTCATCCGGTGTATACCGCCAATAAAAAAAAGATTGCCATCATTGAATTTTTTAAAATTGGTATTCGAAATGATGTTTTCAATCTCTTTGCCTGAATAACCAAGTGATATCATCAATGCAACTATAGCACCGGAAGAAGTTCCCCCCACCCGTTCGATACTGTCCATCAATTTTTTTGACTCCATCTCCTGTATGGCACCGCAATAGGCAATGCCTCTAACACCAGCGCCTTCAAATACCAGGTTTTTGACCGTCGCAGGAGATTGAGCAAGTATAAATTGGAATGCAAATACAGGAAAAAGTAATATATATTTTTTCATAAGAAAGGGATAAGCGGTTAATGGATGAAGTCAATAAGCACCAATTTGCTAATTCAACATTTTTAAAAACTCTGCTTCCGAAATAATTTTTACACTGTTTATTTTTTTTGCTTTTTCTAACTTGCTCCCGGCGTCCTCACCAACAACAAGGTAATTTAACTTGCTACTGACTCCACTAAGAAGCGTACCGCCATTTTTTTCTACCATTTCTTCGGCATCGCTTCTTTTTAATGTTGGCAAGGTACCGGTAAATAAAAATGATTGCCCGGTAAGATTTCCTCCTTTAGCATGTTCTTTCTTTTCATTTTTCAATTTTAATCCTAACGTTTCCAGCTGCCGGATCATTTTTATATTATCCCTGTTGCGGAAGAAATGATAAATGCTGCCACCCACTTTCGGCCCGATATCTTCAAGGTTTTGCAGATCTTCCAGTGAATAGTTTTGAAAATCGAGCAGATGATTAACAGAATGCGCCAATGTTTTTGCAGTCGTTTCTCCAACAAAACGAATCCCAAGGGCATATATCAAACGATGCAAAGGTTGTTTTTTTGAATTGCTGATTGCAGTTTGCAAATTAGTGATGGATCTTTCACCAAAGCCTTCCAGTTCCCCAATCTTCTTATAATTCAGTTCATAAATCCCGGGAATATCTTTAAGAATGCCAAGGGCATAAAATTTTCGAACATTGGCATCTCCAAAACCACGGATATCCATGGCATCTTTACTGGTGAAATGAATGATCCGTTCTACCACCTGTGCGGGACATTCTATATTAACACAGCGCCAAACAGCTTCGCCTTCTTCTCTGAATAATTTGCTTTCGCAAACAGGACAGTGATTGGGAAATAGGATTTTCTTTTCTCTGCCTGTTCGTACTTCGGGCAATGATTTTACGATTTGAGGGATTACATCACCGGCTCTTTCAATTAATACGGAATCGCCGATACGCAGATCTTTTTCTTTGATGTAGTCTTCATTGTGAATGGAAATACTGCTGACAGTAACACCACCGATTGCAACGGGCTCCAATTTTGCGACTGGTGTTACCGCGCCGGTCCTTCCTACCTGAAATTCCACACCCAGTAATTTGCTGGTTGCCTGCCGGGCCTTGAACTTACAAGCAATTGCCCATCGCGGATGATGCGAGGTCATTCCTAGTTTATCCTGCAGTGCAACCTCATTTACCTTGATCACCATGCCGTCGATCTCATAAGCGAGATCATCACGCATTACTTCGAATTCCTCACAATATTTTATGACAGCTTCAATCCCTTTAAAAACTCTTTTATCTTTTTGCGGACTGCGAAAGCCCAGCTCCCAAAGGATTTCTAATGACCCCGAGTGTGTATCAAGTTCTTTGGCAACATTTTTACCGCGAAGCGTGGTATGGTAACTAATGTTATAAACAAATGCTTCAAGGCTTCTTTTGGCGACTTCTTTCGGATCTTTTATCCGTAATGTCCCCGCAGAGGCATTTCGCGGATTTGCCAATGGCGGTAACCCTTGCTCCATCATTTGCTCATTATATTTTTTAAAATTATTCTTATTGATAAGGACTTCACCCCTTATCTCTACAAGCTCCAATCCATAGTCAGAAAATTTTGCGGACAGAGGAATGCTTTTTATTTGCTTGATGTTGGTTGTTATATCGTCTCCTTCCACACCATCGCCACGAGTGGCGCCTCGAACTAAAAGATCATTTTCATAAATAAGAGAAATGCTGGCGCCATCAAATTTCGGTTCCACGCAATATTCAATTTTATTTTCTTTTGTTAATTCCCTTGCCTTTCTGTCAAAATCAAGAAGATCATCTGTGTTATAAGAATTACTCAAAGACAGCATGGGCACTAAATGCGGCACGGTGGGAAAGTCCTTTGTCAGTCCTTTGGCGACTCTTTGTGTAGGTGAATCAAGCGTAATGAGTGCTGGGTTTTCTGTTTCAATTTTTTCCAACGCCTTGTAAAGCTGGTCATATTCAAAGTCAGAGATCAGCGGATCATTTAATATATAATACCTGTGCTCATGAAAACGAAGAACTTCACGGATCGAATCAATATCTTTTGGGGCAAGCTCTTTTTTCTTGAGTAAGGCGGTTGTTTCGTTCTGAAGTTTTTTTGTTTGCTCTTTGCTATACATCAGTGAAAGTTAAGATTGTAAAAATAAAATTTTGGACCATACGAATTCGATCATAAGAACTTAAGCAACGCAGTCGTGTAATTTGTACACAATTCCTATCTTTAAAGTCCAAAACTTTCTAATGAAAAGGATCTTAGTACTGCTTTGTGTTTTCTTGTTTGCGAATTTTTGCCGTTCACAATTGTTGATCTGGACTCCTGATTTTCCCAAAGACAATGATAATGTAACCATCACCGTTGATGCAACTAAAGGCAACCAGGGATTATTAGGTTTTGCCGGCAATGTGTATGTTCATATTGGACTCATTACAAATTTAAGCACCGGTCCATCTAATTGGCGCTATTCAAAATTTACGTGGGGATCCACCGAAGCAGCAGCACTTGCCACTCCCGCCGGTACAAATAAATGGTCATATACAATTAATAATATCCGCACATTCTTTGGAGTTCCGGCCGGCGAAACGGTACAAAAAATTGCTATCCTGTTTCGTGCCGGCAATTGCACAGATTGCCTTGCACAGCGAAATGCAGATCAAAGTGACATGTATGTGCCGGTATACAACAATGATCTTGCGGTTCGTTACAGTCTTCCGCTAATGCAGCCTTTATATACTCCCATTCCTGAGCCGATCAATAAAATGGTTGGAGAAAATATAAGCGTTGCAGTCGTCGCAAGCGGCCCTTCTGATATGAAATTATCATTGAATGGGAATGTGATCCAAACTGCAAATAACGTTACATCGATCAGTGCTAATCCAACGTTAACTACTGCAGGGAATCAAACGCTGGTTGTTGAAGCCGTGAGTGGCGCCGTCACAAAAACAGAAACCATAAATTTCTTTGTCGCGGGTGCCCCCACAATTGCCGCATTGCCAGCCGGGGTAAGAGATGGGATTAATTATGAAGCAGGAAACACTTCTGTTGTTTTGGTTTTGTATGCACCGGGTAAGAACAGGGTTTCAGTTATTGGTTCTTTCCCTGGCGGCAGCTGGATTGAGCAGACAACGAATCAAATGAATAAAACGCCGGACAGTGATTATTGGTGGATCCGTATTACAGGCCTTACACCCGGAACTGAATATGCTTTTCAATATTTAGTGGATGGACAATTAAAGGTTGCCGATCCTTATTCAGAAAAAATTCTTGATCCCTGGAACGATAGCTCAATACCCGGGAGCACATATCCTAATCTTCTGCCTTATCCATCTCAAACTTCCGGTATAGTAAGTGTGATGCAAACAAATGCACCGGCTTATAATTGGCAGGTTTCAAATTTTACAAGGCCAGACAAACGTGGCCTGATCATCTATGAGTTATTATTAAGAGATTTTCTTGCCGCTCATGATTGGAAAACGTTGCGGGATACATTGAGTTACTTTAAAAGAATGGGAATAAATGCAATTGAGATAATGCCTTTCAATGAATTTGAAGGAAACAATAGCTGGGGGTATAATCCTGATTTTTTTCTTGCACCTGATAAATATTATGGAACAAAAAATAGCCTGAAAGAATTTATCGATTCATGCCATTCAAAAGGAATAGCAGTCATTATGGATCTTGCATTGAATCATGCAACAGGGCTTTGCCCATTAGCAGCATTGTATTGGAATAACGTAACAAATCAACCGGCTGCAAATAATCCGTGGTTCAATGTAACGGCAACACATCCTTATAATGTGTTTAATGATTTTAACCATGAGAGTTTGGCTACCCGTTATTTCACAAGCCGTGTAGTGGAGCATTGGCTTACGGAATATAAACTGGATGGTTTCCGCTGGGATCTTTCAAAAGGATTTACCCAAAACGCACAGTGTGGGGGTAGTACTACCAATGAAGCCTGTATAGCTGCTTACCATGCAGACAGGGTAGCTATCTGGAAAAGATATTATGATACAATGCAATTGAAATCGCCCGGCAGCTATTGTATACTGGAGCATTTTTGCGATAATACAGAAGAGATCGAACTTTCAAATTATGGTATGATGCTTTGGGGAAATTCCAATTATAATTTCCAGGAAGCAGCAATGGGCTGGGTCCCTACATCCAATTTCGAATACGGCATTTTTAAAGTCAGAAACTGGACACAGCCGCATTTGGTTACTTATATGGAAAGCCACGATGAAGAAAGAATGATGTATAAAAATCTTTTGTTTGGAAATTCGTCGGGCAGCTACAACACAAAAGATCTTTCTACTGCATTGAAGAGAATGGAAATGTGTGCTTCATTTTTCACGATGATACCCGGTCCCAAGATGATCTGGGAATTTGGTGAACTAGGTTACGATTACAGCATTAATCACTGTACAAATGGAACCGTAAACAACAGCTGTCGTCTTGATCCAAAGCCAATACGATGGGATTACCTGCAAAATATCAGTCGTCAACGACTGTTTGACATTTATGCTGCTTTATTAAAGCTCCGGTTTCATCCTTTATACAAAAATGGTTTTTTAACCGATAGGGTAACTCATAGTCTCGGTGGCGGATTCAAATGGCTTCAAATAACCACAGACACATCGAATGTTTGCATTGTTGGAAATTTTGACGTGAATGCAGCGACAAGTACCGTAACATTTCAAAATTCAGGTACATGGTACGATTATTTAAATGGAAATACATTTACTGCAACCGGAACTCCTCAAACGATAACCTTACAACCCGGAGAGTTTCATCTTTACCTTAACCGTAATGTTACGAATGTAGTGACCACACCGGTAAGTAATATCAATAACCAACCAGTGACATTCAAAATAAATGTTTATCCAAATCCTTTAATTGAAAATGGGGTTTTGGAAATTGAAAATGAAGAATTAGGTGCGGCGTCTTTGCAGCTATACAATGGATCTGGTCAAAAAGTTTTTGAAAAAAAGCTGGGGATGCTTACCAGAGGCCTACATAAAATTTCACTTGATAAAAGTGAAAGACACAGTTTTTCGCCGGGAATTTATTTACTTCGTGTTTCTGTAAAGAACAGTATACAGGCAAAAAAAATCTTGTTGTACTAATTGCTATCAATACTTGTTATGACTGCTGAAGCATTGAAAAAACTGAAGACAGCCGAATCGGAGAAGATCAGTCATATTGATTATTTCAATATTGCCATATCTGTAGACTGCGTCATTTTTGGCTTTGAAAAAAAAGAACTAAGAGTTTTATTGATCAAATCCGATCTTGAAGAATTTGCCGACAAATGGTCTTTGCTTGGAGATCTTGTTAAGATAGATGAAGATCTTGATAGCGCCCCTTATCGCGTCTTAAGGCAAAGAACCGGCCTGGAGGATGTCTTTCTGCAACAGGTAGGAAGTTTTGGAGCGATCAACCGGCACCCTTCCGGCCGGGTGATCACTACCGCATATTATTCACTCATTAATATTCGTAATCATAAATTAAAAATTACCGATAACGAAGTCCACTGGCATTCATTGAAGAATTTAAAGGACCTGGCATTCGATCATAAACAAATTATTGAAGTTTGTCTGCAACGACTTAGAATACAAATTATGGACGAGCCGGTTATTTTTAATTTATTGCCGGAAAAGTTCTCTTTGAGGGAATTGCAGGATCTGTACCAGGCTATTTTAGGAATAAAATTGGACCGGAGAAATTTCAGAAAAAAAATCGCATTGAAAAAATGGCTGGATGAACTTGATGAAATGGAAGATGATGTACCACACCGCCCGGGCAAACTTTATAAAGTGAAAACGGGATTAAAGAAAAATGCTCTTGTGGAAATAGCGGGTAAGACCAAATGAAGTTCAAACAGAGCCTTTAAAATAATTCGGTAGCAACTTTTCCTTTCAACAAATACTCGCAAACATTGGAGCAGCGATTAAAAGAAAAAAGAACTCTTATTGTATTCAACCTTTTTACTAATGATTGTTTGTGTTGAGAAGTTTTATAATCCGTTGAGGCGTTAAAGATTAAATAAAAAAAATTGCTTAGAATTGTGGTTGAATTGTAAAATGTGTCTAAATTACACACCCGAAGCGTATTTTTTTATTCACGATAACTACTAATGCTTATGTCCTGCAAAAATCTGCTTAAATCAGTGGCCACTATTATACTGCTCAGTGTATCGCAGTTAGTAATGGCCCAAGACAAAGTCATATCCGGAAGGGTAACTGACTCTAAAGATGGTACTCCTGTTGTTGGTGCATCGGTTCAGCCAAAAGGCGCCCGGACGGGAACGGCCACATCAAATGATGGTACATTCTCACTTACTGTTGGATCAAACGTTACTACGCTTGTTATCAGTTCTGTTGGTTTCGCGACCCAGGAGGTTTCTCTCGAAGGAAAAACTTCTGTGGAGGTTTCACTTGTTGCGACTGGTACCAACCTGAACGAAGTAGTAGTAACCGGTTATGGAACTGCACGAAGGAAAGACCTTACCGGTGCCACAGCCACTGTGAGAGAGAAAGATTTTAATAAGGGAACTTACACTTCCCCTGATCAATTAATTCAGGGTAAAGCGGCCGGTGTTTTAGTAATTAATAACACCGGACAACCAGGAGGCTCAACAACAGTCAGGATCAGGGGTAGTTCTTCTATCCGTTCGGGCAATCAGCCTTTATTTGTTGTCGACGGAGTTCCTCTGTCTGGTGGTTCTGCCCGACCTGGTGGCAACGGAGCTGATTATGGAAATGATGGGGGCAATCCTCTCAACTTCATCAATCCTACTGATATTGCCAGTATTGAAATCTTAAAGGATGCATCAGCTACAGCCATTTACGGTTCAAGGGGTGCAAATGGGGTGATTTTAGTTACTACTAAAAAAGGCAAATCAGGTACTCCGGTAGTAGATGTGAGTGCTTCGGTAGGTTTTTCCAACGTGATGAAAAAATTAGAAGTTTTAGATGCTGGTGAATATCGGCAAGCGTTAAAAGATTATTCAATTACGGGTGGTGATTTCGGTGGAGACGTTGACGCATTTGATGCCATTACCCGCACGGCGATAACACAAAACTATAATGTCGCAGTTGGAGGCGGAAACGAAAATGCGCGTTATCGCATTTCCGCGGGTTATCTTAATCAGCAAGGCGTAATAGAAGAATCCAGGCTTAATAAATTATCAACCAGCATAACGAGCAATTTCAGATTTTTAGAAAGTAAGAAATTAGGGCTTGAAATGAATTTGCTTGTTACGCAAGCCAGTGAGAAAATAGCACCTATTTCAGCTTTTGTTGGATTTACTGGTAATTTAATATCCCAGGCACTTCAATGGAATCCTACGCACCCGTTAGTGAAACCTGGAACCGACTCGGCATGGATCGATCCCGCAGTAGGCGCCACTACGATTAACCCGCTTGCTCAGTTGCGGTATTATGATGACAAGGCAAAGGTCAATACCATTATTGCCAGCATATCTCCCTCTTACAAAATAACCAATGACCTGGAATATAAATTTTTATACAGTATTAATCGCCAGGTGGGAGTTAGAAGAGGAGAAGTGAACAGACTCCTGAATGTTGCCGGCATCGAAGGCAGGGGTGCTGCATTCATAACAAACCAGGAACAAACAAATACACAGCTCACAAACACCCTTAACTTCAACAAACAACTGGGCGCGAATTTCAATTTAAATGCCGTGGCAGGTCATGAGTGGTTGACTTTTGAGTCAAGAGGAAACGGAACAAGAGCTCTGGATTTTGCAAATGTCGGGTTACGTTATTATGACATCATGCACTATTCTACTCAATCCAGCAGGGAGACTTTTTCTTTTGCCAATCCTACAACCGAACTGCAATCTTTCTTTGCCCGGGCTATTGTAAATTATAAGGATAGGTTTTTGGTAACCGGAACATTCAGAGCGGATGGTTCTACCAAGTTTGGTGAGAACAATAAGTATGGGTATTTCCCTTCTGTTGGCGTTGCATGGAATGTATCACGTGAAGATTTTTTGGCAAATAATGATGTTGTGAGCAATTTGAAATTACGCCTGGGATGGGGTCAAACCGGTAACCAGGAATTTCCTTCAGGCGCTTCTTTAAACAGGTTTGTAGTGAGACCAGGAGGAGGAGGGTTTGTCCAGTCCAATTATGGTAACCCCGACTTAAAATGGGAAACATCCACAACCACAAATGTGGGAATTGATTTCAGCGTTTTTAAGGATAAGCTGACTGGATCGATTGATTATTTTTATAAAAAGACCACTGATGTGTTGTTTGAACAGACGATTGCTCAACCCGCACCAAGTGGAAAGATCTGGGTGAATTTAGATGGCTATGTTTTAAATAAGGGCGTTGAAATAATGCTAACAGCTGCTTTGAAAAGAAGCAAGGATGTTAATTGGAATCTCAGTACAAATGTTTCATTCCTCGATAACATCGTAGAAGGGCTAACCGGTTTTTATGAAACGGGTGCGCTTAGAGGACAAGGTTTTTCTAATGTAACGGCTCAAAGAGTGATAGCTGGTCAGCCATTAAATGTTTGGTACCTGAGACAGTTTGAGGGACTTGATAAATCTACGGGGCAAAGTGTCTATACGGATGGCGGAAATACACTCTTTTACTCTGATAGCCCTAATCCTGATGTGCTGTTAGGCGTATCAACAGATTTTAGTTATAAACAATTTACGGCAACCATTAATCTGAATGGTACGTTTGGTCATTATGTATTCAATAACACGGCAGCTTCGGTATTAGGAATAGGTAATTTAGGAACCAGGAATATAGCGAAAGACCTGATTGGCGGTGAAGTTAAAGAAGCCCTTTCCAATGCTCCGGCTCCATCTACCCGTAACCTGGAAAATGGAAATTATGTTAAATTAACGAATGCCAGCCTTAGCTACAGGGTAGGTAACGTAGGAAAAAGCATTAGGAACCTGAATATTTCACTTACTGGTCAAAATCTGTTTGTGATTACTAACTATACAGGTTTTGATCCGGAAGTTAATACAGATGGGGGCGTGGGTGGAATACCGTCGCTTGGTATTGAGTATATACCATATCCTTCTGCCAGGACTATTTCTTTGGGAATTAATTTTTCATTGTAGTTTAAAACGTTTTTTATATGAAACATAATAAAATTTTATTGAGTTTCTTGGTAGTTGCACTTGTCTTTATTTCCTGTACAAAACTGAACGAAAGGTACAGGAGTGAATTGGCGCAAGGCAACACAGCTAGCATTACTCCCGCTGAATTACTGGTAAGTGCATACTCATCCATACAAGGTACATTTCAGGGAAATGGTAATCTAATTTCTGCTGCGCAGGTTACGTCGGACGAAACAATCGTTCCTACCCGTGCAGGTGACTGGGATGATAATGGGCTGTGGAGATCTTTGTTTCTTCATACCTGGAACGCAGATCATAGTTTTTTGAGCGGTGCTTTTAGTAGTTTATTGGGAGCACAGTTTGCAGCTTCCAATGTATTGCAGTTTAGCCCTTCCCCTCAGCAAGCTGCAGAAGCCAGGTTTATCAGGGCATTATCTATGTTTTGGGTCTTAGACGGCTGGGACCAGGTACCATATCGGGAGGATCTGGTTGATTATAAGCTGGCTCCAAAAACCCTAAAAGGAACAGAGGCTGCAGATTTTATCATAAGCGAATTAAATGCCATCATGAATACGCTTCCTGATGGCTCGCCCACATCTGCATACGTGGCAAGTAAAGATGCGGCACGGGTTTTATTAATGAAGATGTATTTAAATAAAGGAGTATTTGCAAACAGAGCTGCACCCACTTTTGCCGCTGCGGATATGACCCAGGTAATTACGCTGGCTGACCAAATAATTGGCAGCAATAAATATGCATTGAATGACAATTTCTTTGATGCCTTTGCTCCTGATAATGATGTAAAATCAAAAGAAAGCATCTTTTCGTTATTAAATACCGGTACTTCCGCAAGAGGGTCAGATGCAATGCGTGGATTTCAATACATGGTAAATCACTACAACATGAACCCAGGCGGATGGAATGGCTGGTCAACACTTTCTGATTTTTATGATAAATTCGAAGCAACCGACACGAGAAGGGGGGTTGCTTATTCCTATCCTGGCTCACTTCCAAATCCCGGAAACAGAGTTAATGTTGGATTTCTTGAAGGACAACAATATAATCTGACCACAGGTGATCCTTTGAATGCAAGGAACCCAGCCTCTGCTCCGTTGGTATTTACTAAAGCGGTGAAAATCCGGGAGACTGATCCAAATACCCTGGAGTTGGCAGGAGTTAGAGCTGTTAAATATGCTTTCGATTATGGAACCAGCGGAGATTTTAAAAAGAACGATTATATTATGTTCAGATATGCTGATGTTTTATTGATGAAAGCAGAGGCAATGGCAAGATCAGGTAATACTGCAGGTGCCTTACCTATTGTAAATTCCATACGTGCAAAACGAGGTGCAACTGCGTTAGCTTCGGTTGATCTGAATGCCCTGCTTGATGAAAGAGGAAGAGAACTGTATTGGGAGAGCTGGAGAAGACAGGATCTTATACGGTTTGGAAAATATTTACTGGCCTGGCAGGAAAAACCAGCGGATGCCGGTACCAGGAATCTTTTATTCCCAATCCCGAGCAGTCAGTTGGCTGTTAATCCTAATCTTACACAAAACCCAGGCTATAATTAATAAATCGTAGTATACAAGCAGTACTCAAAAAGGTCATTTGAAAAGATGGCCTTTTTAGTTTTCCGTTATACCGTTAGCTTGCAGAACATGTTCTCATAAGTATGAAAAGATGTGTTGTTATCTTTTGTTTTTTTATTGCGGTAACTAATTTTTTTTCTTGTAACGAAGAAAAAAAACAGCCAAGTCTTTTTACCCTTGAAGAAACCACGGGCATCGATTTTATTAATAAAGTTGAAAACACTAAAGACTTCAATATTTTCATTTACCGGAATTTTTATAATGGTGGTGGCGTCGCCATCGGGGATATTAATAACGACAGTTTACCGGATGTGTTTATGACTTCCAATATGGGTGCGAATAAGCTTTATTTGAACAAAGGAAATCTTAAGTTTGAAGATGTTTCAATAAAAGCGGGGATTGAAGAAAAAGGAAAATGGAATACCGGTGTAGTGATGGTGGATATTAATGGCGATGGCTGGCTTGATGTTTATGTTTGCAATGCGGGTATAGATAAATGGAAGAAACGGGATGGCAACAAGCTTTTTATTAATAATCATGACCTCACATTTACAGAAAAAGCAAAAGAATACGGATTGGATGAAAAGGGTTATACCACACACGCCGCTTTTTTTGATTACGATCTTGATGGTGATCTTGATTGTTATATCCTGAACAATAGTTTTATCCCCGTAAGTACACTGAATTATGAAAACAAAAGAGAGCTTCGCGCCGAAGACTGGCCGGTAGAAGATTTTGTAAAAGGCGGCGGCGATAAATTATTGCGAAATGATGGCGGATACTTCAATGATATTAGTAGAGAGGCAAATATTTATGGCAGTTTGATTGGGTTCGGGCTAGGCGTAACCGTGGGAGATGTCAATGGCGATCATTATCCTGATATCTATATCGCAAACGATTTTTTTGAAAGAGATTATTTATATATCAATCAGCAAAACGGAACATTCAAAGAAGAACTTCCGAAATGGATGGAGCACACAAGCCTTGCTTCCATGGGCGCCGATGTTGCCGATATAAACAATGATGGTTATCCTGATATTTTTACTACGGATATGTTGCCTCCAGACGATTACCGGCTGAAATCAACATCTTCCTTTGATGGGTATGACATTTATCGCCGAAAAGAATTGGCGGGATTCTATCATCAGTTCCAGCAAAATACTTTGCAGGTAAATAATGGGAATGGAAAATTCCTTGAAACCGCCTATTTCAGCGGTGTTGCCGCCAGCGATTGGAGTTGGGGCGCCTTAATGTTTGACGCTGACAATGATGGGATGAATGATATCTATGTTTGTAATGGCATTTATAAAGACCTTATTGACCAGGATTTTATTGACTTTTTTGCCAACGATATAATCCAGGAAATGGTAATGACAGGTGAGAAAAAAGAAGTGCAGCAGATCGTTGACAGTATGCCTTCTGTTCCGATATTGAATAAAGCATTTCGAAATAATGGCCATCTTAAATTTTCTGATGAAGGCATCAATTGGGGATTTACCCAGCCTTCATTTTCCAATGGCGCTGCTTATGGTGATCTTGATAATGATGGTGATCTTGATTTAATAGTGAATAACGTGAACATGCCATGTTTTGTATATAAGAATAATAGTCGGGAGATCAATGGCAATCACTTTATCTCATTCCAATTGGAAGGCAAAGCACCCAATAAGTTTGCGATCGGTGCCAAGATAGAAGTGCAAATCGATTCAGCAACTTTAACAAGAGAACTCATTCCGAGTCGCGGATTCCAATCAAGCACGGATTATAGAATTGTGATCGGTCTGGGAAATAAAAACCCAACTTTCGTAAAAATTATTTGGCCTGATAGATCAGAATCTTATCTGAAAGATCCCGCGGTGGATAAGCATCATTTTATACGACAACCGGATAGTTCGATGCCAACGGTAGGACCAACATCAATTCTTCCTTTTCTGACAGAACCAGTAAACCATCAGTTTGAGAAACATATTGAGGATACATCATTTGTGGATTATTATAATGAGAGAAATGTTCCTGTGATGTTGTCAAGAGAAGGACCTAAAGCTGTCCCTGGTGACGTAAACAAAGATGGTTGGCAGGATATTTTTATTGGTGGCGCCAAAGGACAGGCCGGACAATTATATTTTCAAACTAAAAATGGATTTATAAAAAGCAATCAAAAAACTTTTGAAGCTGACAAAGAATTTGAAGACATCGCTGTTTTATTTTTTGATTGTGATAAAGATGGCGATGAAGATCTGTTTGTAGGATCAGGAGGAAATAATCTGCCGCCGCGAAATCCCTATTTGAAACACAGGCTTTATAAAAATGACGGCCGTGGAAACTATAAAAAGGATGAGGCTGGCTTTGGCGCAACGAATTCAAATATAGCAGTGGCAGCTGCAGACGATTTTGATGGGGACGGTGATCTTGATCTTTTTGTTGGTGGCAGAAGTTTATCCTACAATTACGGCGTTGACCCTGACAGTTATATTTATGAAAATGATGGTAAGGGCCATTTCAAGGATGTAACAAAACAACTAAATTCTGCACTTGGTACTATTGGAATGGTAACAAGTGCTATATGGACTGATATAACAGGAGATAAAAAAAATGAACTGGTAATAGTTGGCGAGTGGATGACCCCGAGAATATTTTCATTTAGTAATGGAAAGCTGAATGAACTGACCACCAACATGAGTAATCTGTTTGGCTGGTGGCAAACGGCAAAAGCCGCTGATCTTGATGGTGATGGTGATAATGATCTTGTATTGGGTAATTATGGGAATAATTTTTATCTCCACCCTGATGAACAGCATCCGGTTAAACTTTGGATGAATGATTTTGATATGAACACATTACCGGATAAGATTTTTTCAAGAACTATAGATGGAAAGGACGTGCCGGTATTCCTGAAAAGAGAATTTACGGACGCGATGCCATCATTGAAAAAGGAAAACCTGCGTCATCGCGACTATGCAAAAAAAACAATACAGACTCTTTTTAAACCGGAATTAATACAATCGGCGACGGTAAAAACATTTAATTATAGCAGCAGCGTAATAGCATGGAACGAGGGGGGTGGAAAATTTACCATACAACAGTTGCCTCTCGAAGTGCAATTATCGAGTGTAAACGCCATACTTTGTAAAGACATTACTAAAGATGGAAAACTGGATATTGTAGTTGGCGGAAATATTACTGAATGTCTTCCGCAATTCGGGAGATTGGATGCTAACTATGGTATCGTATTGGAGAATAAAGGAAATAAACAGTTTGCAGTAATGCCTGCTGCACACACAGGACTTTCAGTGACGGGAATGGTTAGAGACATTGCATGGATCAATGGGATAAAAGAAAATTATATTTTGTTTTTGAGAAATAATGATGATCTGATAATGTACAAACTGTCAACCCACGACATAGCACAATAGAATTACAGAAAGATGAACAGTGCGACACTTCGACAAGCTCAGCGTAAACTGCGGCGCAATTGCTCAAAGTTGAAAAAAACTTTGAAAGGGGCGTCGCAACATAAGCTTAATAGTAGGGCCCATGTTTGGTACATAGTCCTTATTGTTATGAACATTATGCCGTTCATTACTCTTTTATCATGCAATGATAAGAAGAATGAGCCGCCGGCCATATTTGAAGCCCTGGATAGCAAAGCAACAGGAATTGATTTCGTAAACAAGCTTACTCCCACAGCGCAATTCAATATGTTTAAGTACATGTATTTCTACAATGGTGCAGGAGTTGGTGTCGGAGATTTTAATAATGATGGACTAAGTGATATTTTCTTTTCATCGAACCAGGGAGAGAATAAAATCTACTTGAATGAAAGCGGATTGAAATTCAAAGATGTGACAAAGGAGGCAAGGATACCGCAGGATGGCGGATGGAGCACTGGAGTTTCTGTTGTTGACATAAATAATGATGGGCTGCTTGATATTTATGTATGTCGTGTTGGTAATTATGAAACATTGAAAAGCAAGAATCAATTTTTGATTTGTCAAGGAAAAGACGCGAATGGGGTGCCTTATTATGAAGATGAAGCCGGGAAGTTGGGTCTTGACTTCAGCGGTTTTGGTACCCAGGCGGCTTTTTTCGATTATGACCTTGATGGAGATCTGGATTTTTTCTTAATGAATCATTCACTTCGCTTTGACGGAACCTTTAATGAACGGTCATCTTACCTGAATACATTTGATACACTCGCGGCAGATTATCTTTTCAGAAATGAATCCCCCGCTGGAGGGCGTAAGGGGGAGGTTAAATTTGTTGATGTATCTGCGACAGCCGGAATTAACAGGTCAATAATCGGATATGGTTTGGGGCTTTCTGTTGCCGATATAAATCTCGATGGTTATCCTGACCTGTATATCGGCAATGATTTTCATGAAAACGATTATCTCTACATTAATCAGAAGAATGGGACTTTCCTGGATACGTTGGAAGGCACCATAATGCACACAAGCCAGTTCAGCATGGGTACTGATGTAGCCGATATTACAAATGATGGATTTCCTGAAATTATTTCAATTGATATGATGCCTGAGGATCCCTACATTTTAAAAAGATCATTGGGCGAAAACGAGTATAACCTTTTCCATTTTAAGATCAGGCATGGTTATCATCCTCAGTTTGCAAGGAACACGCTACAGCTAAACAGGAGAAATGGCTTGTTCACTGAAATTGGTTTTTACAGTGGCGTGTATGCAACAGACTGGAGTTGGGCAGCGTTGTGGACGGATTTTGATAATGATGGCTGGAAGGATCTGTTTATCAGTAATGGTATTCCCAAACGGCTGAATGACATGGATTATATAAACTTTGTGAGCAACGTTGAACTGCAGGAAAAAATAAGGACAAATCGTGTTGATGAAAATGATATGGCGCTGATACAAAAATTTCCGCAGATAAAGCTGACCAATAAATTCTATTTGAATAAAGGCGAAGCAAAATTTGTTGATGCAGACTCCATGATAAGGAATAACCCCAGAACATACTCGAACGGCGCTGCTTATGCTGATTTTGATAATGATGGCGATATGGATATGGTAGTGAACAATGTGGATGAGCCGGCATTGATCTATAAAAATCTTTCGAATGATGGCACTGAAAAAAGATCTTTCCTTGAATTTAAATTGCAAGGGCCCCCACTTAATATAAATGGTATTGGAACAAAAGCAATTGTATTTACAAAAAATGTCCAAAGGACTCCTTTCGGAGAAATGCGTACTTATGAAAAATTCCCCGTGCGGGGTTTCCAGGGAAGCATGGAGGTGCCGTTGCATATAGGACTTCATAAAACAAATGTTGATTCAATTCTTATTGTCTGGCCGGATAATACTTATGAAAAATTAGCGCCGGTTAAGGATTCAATCGTAACTGTGGCATATAAAAGTGGACTGGCCAAGTTTGATTATAAAGTATTTCAACAAAATATCTCTAACGCTTTGGTACCTGCAGAAGATATCACAAGCCAGACAGGCTTATCATACCTGCATGAAGAAAATTCTTTTAATGAGTTTGACCGCGAGCCATTAATTCCTTTTATGACTTCAAGAGAGGGGCCTGCATTGGCTGTTGGAGATATCAATAACGATGGCCTGGAAGATGTATTTGTTGGATCAAGTAAATTCAAAAAACCAGGTCTGTTTATCCAGCAAAGCAGTGGTAAATTTTTAAGATCAGATCAACCTGCCTTGGATTCGGATAGTACGTATGAAGATGTTGATGCAGTTTTTGTGGATGTAAATAATGACTCTTTTAATGATCTTGTTATCGCAAGCGGGGGAAATGAATATTATGGCAACAGTGAATTTTTATTGCCAAGAGTTTATTTAAATGATGGTAAAGAAAATCTTCAGAAGTTGACTGATGCTTTTGATAAGCGTATAATGTTAACTGCATCTTGCGTTGCGGCATATGATTTTTCGGGTGATGGTTATGTCGATCTGTTTATTGCGGGTCGGGCAGTGCCAAATGAATATGGCACAATACCACGATCTTATTTATTAAAAAATGACGGCAAAGGAAAGTTTAATGATGTAACCGATCAATACAGTAAAGAATTATCAATGGCAGGATTTGTAAAACATTCATTTTGGAGTGATCTCGATAAAGATGGTGATAGTGACCTGGTGCTTTCATTAGAATGGGATGGAATAGCTGCCTTTATAAATCAGAAAAACAGGCTTGAAAAGAAATATTTAACCGATAAAAAGGGCTGGTGGAATTTTACATTGCCAGTAGATGTTGACGGTGATGGGGACCTTGATCTTATTGGCGGCAACCTGGGATTGAACAACAGGCTACAAGCATCTGGCCAACATCCTGTTCGTTTATATTACAACGATTATGACGATAATGGTAAAAAAGAGCAAGTACTTACTTATTATCTGGGTGGGAAGGAAATCCCGTTTGCCACAAAAGACGAATTAGTAAGGCAAATACCTGAGCTAAAGAAAAAATATTTATATGCAGAGGATTTTGCGAAAGCGACATTGAATGATATTTTCAAAACAGAAAAACTGAATTCGGCCAGTCTGCTTTCTGCAAATTATTTTTCTAATATTATGTTGATCAACAATGGTAATTGGAATTTTAGCCTGAAGGAATTACCATGGGAGGCACAACTTACTCCATATCGTGACGCTACAATAGCAGATCTGAATAATGATAGCAGACCGGATATCTTGTTAGCCGGCAACTTTTATCATAACAGTATCCAAATGGGTGAATATGATGGCGATTACGGAACTGTACTGATGAATAAAGGAGAAGGCAAGTTTAGTTGCGAATCATTAAATGGTTATATGATAAAAGGAGAGGTAAGGCATATCAGAAAGATCACTATTGACAGAAAGGAAGCACTTCTTGTTGCAAGAAATAATGATAGTTTAAAAGTTATAAGGCTTCATTGATCAAAATACGGGGTAATACAAGCGCGTGATCCATTTTGTTGTATCGGCTTCCTTCACTCTGTCGGTAACAAGCAATTGATAAGGTATAGCCGGCGACGCCAGCTTATAATCTGAACGATAGTTTTCAAATTCTTTTAAGCTGTTCTCAATTGTATATGGTCCGCCTTGTATTTGTGCTTCTAAAATATATCCTCCTTTTAATAAATACTTAGGAGCAAACTCACTGGTTTTTGGCAATTCTTTATCAACAGGAATTGCGGTCATTGCTTCATAATGAAAGCTGTCAACTTTCAGGACATTCAGCATTGGTAAATTGTTTTCAATCCCATTATTCTGAACAATATATCTTTTAAGGCTTTGTATCATGGCATCCACTTCCTGCGCATTCGGATAATGATCAAATGTCCGGCGCGTGGATATTAACACCGAATCTTTAACCAATGTTTCTTTTATATCAAACCCATAAATATTTTCCTTTTTTTGAAGAAATGCTTTCATGCTTTGAAGAATAGTATTCATATTTTTTGCCGTTTCCTTCGCATGACGATATCGGATAAACCTTTTAAAAGGATTGTTGCTGGTTACTTGTTCTGCATTCCACAAGATCGTCATTGTATCCGCCTTTACAAATACAAGTTCCATCCGGCTGTTAATTGTATCCTTATTAGTGTAGATGCCAATATCAAACGCATTGAAGATATTTCCCCTAATGAAGTATGATTCTTCATTATAAGCAAAAGGCATTTCCCCGGGCCACCATTTTTTCCAGTTAGTATCCTTTGCCAGCGTACGGAACACACCAGGCACTGCTGCATTCAACGAAACAGCAGCTTCTATTTTTATTTGATGCGGAATAAATAAGTAAACTGCAGCTAAGAGGAATGTTATTGACAAAATCAGCCCAATTAATATTTTTTTCATATTATGCAAGGATTGGCAAAAATAAGTAGGGGAGTGTAATTAGCTCAATAGTTTTATAAGTGAGAAAGAAATATCTAAAATCTGGAATTTCATTGTTATTTTCCAGTTTCAATACCAAATCAACAAACGCTTATGAACCGCAACCTGATTCTTTGGTCTATCACTGTGGCACTCGGTGGCTTTTTGTTTGGAATGGATGTGGCGGTGATCTCCGGTGCCGAGCAAGTGATACAAAAATTATGGAACCTTAGTGGCCTGATGCACGGGACCGCGATTGCAATTGCTTTGTACGGTACTGTTGTTGGCGCCATTATTGGAAGTTTTCCTGCAAATAAATTTGGAAGAAAAAAAACCTTGCTATGGATCGGAATTATTTTTCTTGTTTCATCAATTGGTGCAGCGGTAGCTAACGATGTGTATACGTTTATGGTCTTTCGCTTTTTAGGAGGTTTTGCTATTGGCGCTTCTTCCGTCGTGGCACCCATTTATATTTCTGAGATTGCGCCGCCCAAATACCGGGGCCGAATGGGTATCGCTTTTCAACTGAATATTGTTGCAGGAATTCTGGTTGCTTATTTATCCAATTATTTATTGCAAGGGGTAGGTGGTGAAAATGACTGGCGGTATATGTTGGGTGTAGTTGCCATTCCTTCATTATTATTTTCAGTTTTCATGTTGTTTACCCCCGAAAGCCCGCGCTGGCTGATACTATATAGAAACAATGAAGAGCAAGCAAGGAAGATCTTTGCAATGAGCGGGGCAAATGCCGACGAATTGGTTCATGAAATAAAAAATTCTGTACAGCAAAAAAAGGAATCGCTTTTCTCAGGAAAGTTTAACCGGTATATCCTGCTTGCTTTCCTCATCGCCTTTTTTAACCAGTTATCTGGCATCAACGCCATTATCTATTTTGCTCCACGGGTATTTAAGATGGCCGGGTTGGAAAAGAGCAGTGCATTTCTTTCAAGTGTAGGTATTGGTGTTGTCAATTTTATTTTCACGCTGGTGGGCTGGTATCTTATCGACCGCCTTGGACGAAGAACATTAATGTATATTGGTTCCATCGGGTATATTGTTTCTTTATCATTGATCGCATTTTCTTTTTCGGGTGATACGCATGCAGGCATTACTTGGTTTGTATTTCTTTTTATTGCTGCACATGCTGTTGGGCAAGGCGCCGTTATCTGGGTGTTTATTTCTGAAGTTTTCCCCAATTCGGTTCGCGCAGCAGGCATGTCATTAGGGAGTTTGACACATTGGCTTTTTGCCGCGCTGATCTCACAAACATTTACGTTTTTTGCCGAGTCGCCATCAATAGGCCCGACAATAATATTTGCATTCTTTGCCCTAATGATGGTGTTTCAATTATTATTTGTTTGGAAACTAATGCCGGAAACCAAGGGCATTGCATTAGAAGATATGAATACAAGAATAGGCCATTAAAACAGATGAAAGAGTTAGCTATTGTTACTATAAAATTTCTCCGCCTAAGGCGGAGATAGGGGTATGAAAAAAATTCTCTGTATTGGCGAAGCGTTGATCGATATGATCTGCACTGACAAAGGCAAACCTTTATCAGAAGGAGAGAATTTTCTCAAGAAACCAGGCGGCGCACCGACAAATGTGGCTGCTGCCATTGCTGCATTGGGTGGTGATGTAGAACTGGCCGCTAAAGTTGGTAGTGATCCATTTGGTCAGCATCTGGTTGATGTGATGGACTCATTTGGCGTAAGCACAAAATGGATGCTGAAGGATGAGAATTATTTTACCACGTTCGCTTTTGTATCGTTAATGGAAAATGGTGAACGTGATTTTTATTTTAATCGTGGTGCTGATGGGCAATTGAATCGTGACGAAGTGGATGCTATTGGTCTTGAAGAATTTTCTATCGTTCATTTTGGCTCGGCCACGGCTTTTTTGCCGGGGCCTTTGCAAGTTGCTTATCAAAGCCTGCTGCAAAAATCTTTATTGCAAAACATTTTTATCAGCTTCGATCCGAATTACCGAAGCTTATTATTTCAGCATGATAAGCAATCGTTCATTGATCAGAGCTGGAATTTTTTGGATGCCTGTCACTTTTTCAAAGTAAGTGATGAAGAAGCCGTGATGCTTACAGGAAGGGCAACTGTGACAGATGCTGTCAACGATTTTCTTTTGAGAACCAAGTCTGTATTTGCGATTACATTAGGTAAGGATGGAACACTGCTCGGAATAAATGGTAAAACGAAAATTGTTCCCACCATAAAAATAAAACCGGTTGATACCACCGGTGCGGGTGACGCATTTGTTGGTGCCATTCTATACCAGTTGGAAGGAAAATCATTAGCTGAAATAAAAACAATGACCCTACCGGATTGGGAAAAAATTGTACTTAACGGTAACAAAGCCGGCGCAAGAACCTGCGAGTACATGGGCGCCATGGAGGCATTTAAGCATCTGAGCAACGATATATTTAAATGATTTGGCTAAGAGAATAAAGGAGAAAAGGAGAAAAAGAGATAGTCAAGAAACTCCTTATCTCTTTTTCTCCTTTGAACTCTTAGTTAAAAAATTATTCTGGCTTCCCATATTTCGCAATCAATGCCATCAACACTCCGTTTGTCCAACCAAAACCATCCTGCCCCGGATATTCTCCCCCACCGGCTTCAAGATGGGTGTCAACTACATTATATTTTTCCATGAGTTTGCCAGTTCGAGCGTAAACGTCCATATTCAATTTCATCCAGCGCATTGCAATCTCTTTTGCCAATTCTTTTTGACCGCAACGATCAAGCCCCCAAATGGTCATCCATTGTAAAGGTGCCCATCCATTTGGCGAATCCCATTGTTGATTTGTATTCTTTGCTGTTGTCGTTACGCCACCCGGTTGTAACAATTTTGCTTTAATTTCTTCAGATGCCTTCTTGGCTTGCAAACTCAAATAATCAGGTTTGCTTTCAAAAAAACAAAATGGATACATACCTGCAGGAGTAACTTCGCCTAATATCCGTTGTGTTTTGAAATTAAAATCACAATAGTAATTTAGTTTAGAGTTCCAGCAATATTTATCTATAGCAACCCTTCTTCTCTCTGCTTTTTTTCTGTAGTCATTTGCGACACTATCTTTTCCTCCAGCCTGGTATCCTTTTGAAATTGCATACTCCAGGTTTGTCAAAAGAGCATTCAAATCAACGGCAATATAATTTGTCGTTTGAATTGAAGTGATATTTTTCCCATCAGCAAACCAACGATTGCTGAAATCAATTCCACTTTCTGCGCCGGCACGAAGGTGTTTATACATTTCGATTGTATTCCGCCCCGATTTTTTAGCAGTTTCAAAATCTTCACGCCAGCTTTCCTGTCTCGGTACATTGCTATCATCCCAATAGCGATTTAAAATGCTTCCATCTTTTAATTTCACCACACGGCGAAAAGCTTGCCCAACTTTTAATTTAGAAGCACCGTCCATCCAAAACCTGTATTCCTTTTCTAACGCAGGAAGAAAGTTAACATACACATTATCTCCTTTAATGGTAGCAAGCAATTGCACCATTGCAGCAAAAAACGGCGGCTGTGAACGACCGATATAATAACTCCTGTTGCCATTGGGAATATGTCCATACGTTTCTATGAGATAAGCAAAGTTTTTGATCATGTTTTCAATCATCTCCATTTCGCCGCTTTCTTTTAATCCAAGCATAGTGAAATAGGAATCCCAATAATAAATTTCTCTGAAGCGCCCGCCGGGTACTATATAAGGATGCGGCAAAGGCAACAATGAACTTCCCTCGATCTTTTTGTCAGGCTCCCGTCTTAAGGCCCCCCAAAGGTTTTTGATATGCATTATCACATCTTTCTCCTGCTGGACATAATTGACGGCAGGAGGAGCTGGCGGCATATCAAAATTTTCTTTTACAAAAAGCTCCAGTGAGAATTTTATTGCCGGATGTTTTTTAATAGCCAGATAATCTTTTACAATGTC
The DNA here is from genome assembly GCA_025923075.1 of Chitinophagaceae bacterium. Classification (GTDB taxonomy): domain Bacteria; phylum Bacteroidota; class Bacteroidia; order Chitinophagales; family Chitinophagaceae; genus VBAS01. Next base: position 19,863 of record JAICGN010000007.1, on the reverse strand, counting down.
CTTCGGATCTCTTTTAGGTACACAATCCACAAAAGTTTTTCCATCGGGAAAAATGCGTGACATCTGTACATCTTTAAACAATTCGCCATAGACCTGGTCGGGCGTTTGCACCTTTGTTTGTGCAACGAGTGATACAAAAGAAAAAATGGTAGTGAGGATAAGTGTAGTCTTTTTCATGATGGTAAAATTCACTTTAAAGATACATGAACCATACCGGACAATAGAAAAACGACCGTAGCAAAGACTAATGCAGTGTGCCTGGATTAAAAGTTCGCCAGCTATGCCAGAATTCCTGGGAGGCCGGTAATGGTTTCAATGAAAATATTGTATCAATTCCTTTGCCATCAATTCTGTATTTATGGTTTTCAATTAACAGCGTGTCGCCCTTCAAGTTGAAAATTGAATTCTCATCTGGTCTTTGAAATGCAAAAAAACTTTTATCATTTTTTGACAACACGATCAAAACAGGAGTCGTACCAATTTTATCCTGTATTATTTTTTCTTTTTTCAGCCGGTTCCAGTCATAGGCTTTTGTTTCTTTTCCAGCTTTTACGCCTATCACCCACGATTTATCGTTCCATGAAAGACTATCGGTCCCCGTTAATTTACTCTTGCTGGCACCGCTTTCGAATTTAAACGTGCTGTCATAAGATTTTATAAAATTTGGATCCGCTTGCATGATAAGTGAGTTTGGATTCAATTGCAACCAATCTGATAAGGAAGTCTGTGTGCTGAATACTTCGGGTAATTGGTGTCCTTTTAATTTACCTGTTACGGCTTCGCCGCTAACCTGCCGCCACCAGCTTTTTGTTGTAGCATCTTCAAACATCGCATTGAAATGATCCATTCCAACTAGCCGAAACTTTTCTGGCCTGCCATTTACAAGTGGTTCGTAAACTCTGCCTGTTCTGCATACGGTGCAATAAGTAATGATCATGGGTTTACCTCCAACCGTGTCATGCACCTGGTGATGGTAACCTAAAAATTGTATTGGGTATGCCTTTGCTTCGCCATTATTTGTCACACCGATCACTAACCTGTTTGAATCAATTTTATTTTCTTTGGTACTTACCATCAAAACTTGTTTTGGTTGATAAAACATGTGATCCGCAGCCATCACAAAATTTGTCATGTACACAACGGCAGCAGCAATAGCAATTGGAAAAAACAATAGCCATTTTCTTTTCCATTGCGATTTGAACAGGCCGACGAAGATCATCGCAGCAAATAGGCCTCTGAATATCCAACGCCATTTATACAGGATGTAAGCAAGATCGATACTATTCATTTGCTGACTGCCGGGCATTGGCATGATGAAATAAACATTGGCTATTTCGAATAGTAGTAAGCCAATCAAACCAAACCAAAATATTTTTTTCATTTATTTATGTTTTCATTTACATAGATCCGACTCTAAATAGTTCGTTCGAATCGTTATACCCCTCTTTTCATTGATTACTCTTCTTTAAATGATCATATCCCTGCGGTAAACGATGGTAGCCATGGTCTTTTAATCGTTGGCCAAGCCCTTTATAAAATTCGGGATCTGTGGGAGTAACCGTGGAAAGACCATCTACATAACGATTGTATAAACAAAACAAGGCCGCTATTAAAACTGTATCATGAATTTCCATATCTGTGGCGCCAGCATCCTTCGCTTTTTGAATTGATTCTGTCGTTACATTTTTACCGCTTTCCTGTACCTGTGACGCGATAGTTAATAATGCTTTCATTTTATCGCTTACAGGTGCAGTACCTATATCTTCCTTTATCCTGGTTGATGTTTTTTCTTCTTCCAGGAAAATATTTGCCACCGCTGTGTGCGCAGTTACACAGAACGTGCATTGATTACGATGCGACACAATTGTTGCAATCAATTCTCTTTCGCCTTCAGTTAGAGTGGAAGGTCCACGCAGCAAGATTTGAGTTAATTCCCGAATTGGAGCAGCGGTATCTTTTCTATATTCCAATAATCCTGTAACACCGGGCAGGTGTTCTTCTAACGGTATATAAGGCATTTCTTATTGAGATGTTTTAATTATTATTTTAATTTAAAAAGAAGAGGCGTCGGTAATGAATTACAACGCCGTAATGCTTATTCCAATTTAAAAAAATTCAAAAAACTTTAATGATCTATCCGTTGATTCAGCGATTTGTATCGTGTATATAAAATAATTTTTATCAGTTACATAAGGATTAAATATTCCCCTCCGTAGAAACGGAGGGGTTTTATATGCTTATATTATGTCCTATTAAAAAACGTACTAAGATTATTCTGCTCCATCAGTTCTTGCTCTTGTTTTTGCATGTTCACCGATCTTATTTCCGGATTCTAACCCTTTTTCACAATCGCTGCGATAATGAATCGATGCATACATTCGTGAGAGAGATGCCTCTGTGGCCATATCAGTATATTTAGTTGCCTTTGAAGGAATAATATGTGCCAGTATTGTCGCGGCTGCACCACTAAATGTTGAGTGGCCGGACGGGTAAGATGGAAAGTTTGGTAAACCCGTAACCGTTTTTACTCTGTTATCCATTTGTGACGGCCGTGGATTGAAATAAAAATATTTAGCATCCCAGCACACAATCGCCGCATCCATCATCGCCATATTTAATAATGCCATATTCCTCGCCCATCTTACTTCACTGAAATTTTGTGCTACAAAATCTTCAGCAGCTATCTGGTTCCAGTGGCCAGGAGGTGTTTGAGTGCTGATCCCATCTGCCCAATAATGAGCAATAGCCCTTGTCTCTGGTGTAATACTTGTGCTGTAACTATGCACCTCATCCAACTCTTCTTTGAATTTTTGTGACGAAGTCGAAGGAGGAGCTGGTGGACGAATTGTTGTTACCATTGTTAATGAATCGAACAGCCATGTTCTTACTCTTCCGAATAGCATGAGCATGCCTGGTCTTTTTGGAACTTCCTGGCTGATCCATGGTGTTTCACCTCTTGCGATACAATCTTGTTCCATTTGGGACTGGATAGCAAGGCTTCCGCCTGCAGTGCCGGCTCTGTCACCTCTTGCTCTTGTTACAAATTTTTGTGCAACTGCTTTTCCTAATGCTTCGCCTGCGTCCAGATCACTGCGAACATTAGCCCCGGAGATCAATCTTGCTTTTTTATGTTCTTCAATTTTTTGTTGAATAAAATCCTGATCGCCTGGAAATAAAAGTTTCATCATTTCGCTGGCAACGCCTGCAACAACCGCATCTTCTGAAGGATAAGATGGAAGATCTGATTTTGGTATCAACGCATTTACTGTTGGATCTGTAACGTAAGGTGCGGCGCGGTTGTATAATTTCTTATAATGCCATGCCGCTACCAATGCATCATATTGCGCGGCTGCTAAATAAGCATAAGCTCTGGATGCATAGGGAGGATTGGCAAAAGGGAATTGTGGATATGCTAATGGATTGTTTGCGTTTGGTGCCGGATAAGTTCCATCCGGATTTTGATAAGGAGGTAAATTATGTTTAGCGACCAGCTCTCTCATAATTTCATTCCAACGTAACACAGCGCCGGCACTCCAGTATTTTACAATCGCTTTTTCATCTTTGCTAAGGTCAGCCTGCCATGTTTTGATCTCATTTATTTGGGCAATGTAATCCGGAGTGGTAACGGCAATAGGAACCGCAACCGGAAATTCAGTTGGACCTGTTAATAATATCGGTTTCCATATCCCTGCATTAATGTCTGTTGATGCCGGTTGTAATGCAGGAAATTCAAGATTATTTTCAACGATATCTTTTGAACAGGAATTTATTAAAACAGCAAAAAATATTATTGGTATAAATAGCTTTTTCATTTGTTTATTTTTTTGAATCATCAGAATCGGTTTTCTTCTTCTTAGTAAAATCAATTACATAAAATATCCCGGCATTGAATCCGGTTGCCTGTCCAACATTTCTTCCCGCAATTGTTGTCATCACATTTCCTGTTAGAGAAAGCGGCGGATGAAAAGGCATATCATATTTGAAATTGAAACCGATCCTTGACATATCCATTTCATTACTGGGGAAAGGCATGTTGTTTCTGGTAATATCAAACCCACCAAGTGTATTCCAGTGGTCAAATACCGCTTCTGCAATTAATCCTTTATCACGATAGCCGGCTCTTATATTAAATGATGCCGCATCGGGCATATCAACTTCATTACTATAATGCATTTCAGTTGTATAATAGGCATCACGATCTAACTCGATATTACTTCTTATTACATACGTACCGGATACTGTTCCAAACCATGGGCCTCTTTGATAATCGGCCATTCCACGCAATGAAAGATTTTTACTTTCCAACCCGATCGACATAGGTAGAAAATCTCCTGTGTAGTCTGATGCGGGAAACCCGTAACCGCCAATTGCAAACAATGATAAACGACCAGAGGTGACTTTCTTACTATAGGCCTTCCATTTTATCCAGAGAGAAAGATCCTGCACCCCTTCTTGTCCGTTCAGTTGACCTGCAGAAGCTTTTGTTACTACATAAGGCAAACCAAACAATACATTCAATTTGTTATTGATTCCATAGTTGCCCATAACACTAAACACTTTGGTAGAAACGGTTCCAAGGTTCAGATTTTCTCTTTTCAGTGTTCCTTCCCAATAATTTTTCCAGCTACTGTATCCGAACATAGGTCCCACACAAAAGGCATTTTTCTCCATCATAATCGCATCAATATCTGTTTGCGACAAGCATGCGCAAGAAAGAGAAGTAGTAAATAATACTATTAAAAATATTTTTTTCATATAAAGTATTAAAATGATTTTAACAGAAGAGGGAGAAGAGAGTGAAAAATATTTCATCTCTCTTCTCCGATAATAGTTAATGGTCCCGCTTAAAGGCGAATAGTTATACCAGCACTGACCAGGTAATCAGCAAATGCTGCATCACCCTGCACGTGTCTTCCTAAATCGGCAGAGCGACGCTTGTCCGAATCACTTTGTGTACGGTTTCTTTTCAACGCAAACGGAACTGCAACATTGAAACTGGCTTTTTTTGCTACGTATGTTATTGAAGGTTCAGCAGAAACAATATAACCTGGTCTTCTGAAACCACGATCACCACCGATCAGATCACTTGAAGGAAGCCCTTCAACACGAATACCACCGGCAACATTTAAATTTTTAACCATATAACTCAGACCACCGCGGACCATAAAAAGATCAGGTACGCTCATTACATCTGTATTGTATTTTTTTGCTGTTGCATTTGGGGTACCGCCTCTTGCTGTAGATGTACCGTTAACTTCTCTCGGGTTGATCAGATAAAAGAAGCCGCCATATACGCCAAGTTTATGACTGAAATTATAGAAGCTGTTTAATTCAAAAGTGATCCCTGTGCCGCCATCACCGGGCTGAATGGATTGATCAACAGGCCCCAGAACACTGGAGTCTGCCTTTTTATAGAAATAATCCATATAGGTATAATTACCGGTTGGCAATTTTATTCCTAACCCAAGCTGAACATTTCCTTTGTGTGAGGTTTTGGGATCAAACATCCAGCGATACCCGGAAACTCTTGCATCTCCTATACCAAAGGAGTGTGTACTGTGTCTTGTTCTACCATCATGTTCATACAAAGAAGAACGGGCAAAGTACATAATGGGTACAGTCATTGCAATTGACCACCTTGAATTAATAGTTCTGATAGCCGTTATATCCAGTTCGTAAGAATGATTGATCACATTACTACCTTCTTCCTCTCTATGGTGTTGTTCTTCGGTACCTACAAAATGCTTGTACGATTTGAAATAGCGGTTGTTGAGATTCAATTCCCAACCTCTTGCATCAGAAGGACGGCCACAAATACCAGCAGTACCTTTAATAGCAACACAGCCTTGTGCGTTTGTTTGCTGGTATGTGGATACAACTAAAATTGCGATAATTAAATAAATGCGGTTCATAATGTTTAAGCAGTTTTCGTTTGAATTAAATTATTTTTTAAGTTTCAGCCGGGATACAATAAACTCTCCCAGTTTTTTTCCGGCTATCGTTCCATTTTCATTATCAAAACGATAATGTATACCACCATATAGTCTTGACATAGCAGCTTCCTCTGCAGCTCCACGGAAAGATTTTATTTCGCGGTTTTTGATTCCAAACTCAAGCAATGAAGTATCAGTAAATGATAAATTATCACCAAACCAATGCGTCATTACTTCAGCGGCGGCTGCACTGTTTGTAGCATGACCGCTTGTATAAGATGGGAAAGGCGGTGTCTGTATATAGGGACGCCAGTTCTCATCAATTTTATTTATTTCTGTTTCAGGGCGAACATAATTGCTCCTGAATTTTTCATCCCAGCAGCTTATAAATGCATCATATAAAGCAATGGCTGTTTGAGCATAGGCAGCCACCGTTGTCTTGAAATCAGCTTTTGCAGCTTTTGCGCCAATGCCAACGATATTCATCCAGTGACCAGGAGGAGAAAATTTTTTGGTAACAAACATCACGTGTCCCGTTACATTCATCTTAAAAGGATTGTCATCCCAGAAATCGGCAATATGCTTTTGCTCTTCAGTAAGATTTTCACCAATTGTTTTTACTTCTATCATTGCTTTGCAGAAATCCCCGTTTTTGTCTTTCGGATCACATGCCGGCGGAGCAACTGGTCTGAACTGTGAAGCTGAATCGATCACCATTGTTCTTATTTCTCTCCAATGTGGTTCTACTGCTGTACCATACATTGGCGGTGTTGGTATCCACCGACCTGGCACATTATACAAAACAGTGTATCTTTCTGCTGTCCTTGTTTGCGCATAATTATCTTTCTTACTCCAGCGCATAATTGCAGCAACTACACTATCTGAAAAGGCAATGGTGTTTTTTACAACAAGAGCTGATATGCCAGCCTTTTCGGCTTGTTTTGTCAGATCGTTATAATAACCCATCATGCTTCCTTCGGGAAAAGTAACAGCATTTCCAACTTTTGTAAAAGCCAGTAATGCAGCTAAGGAAAAATCAATATCCTTCGTTACCGGTTTTGGCATGGCAGGCATATGTTTTATCTGTCCTGCCAGTGAAATATAATTGTCATCACCGGCTGCTACACATTCAAAAGCTGCGATGCTTGCATACACATAATTACGGGTGGCGATCATGGGAGGAAAATTATTTTCCAACACTACGTCATTAAGCTTCTTCACCGTTTTGCAATAAAGAATCTGGTCGTCAAAAAACTTCAGATCGGTTTGTGCCCCCTTTTCTGTACAACTTACTGCTGCCAGCAATAATAAGGGCATTAAAATTTTTAATGCTTTCATGTTCTATTTGAGAAATTAGGGATAAAATATTTTCCGCGTTGGCTTCGATTCAGAAAGTCCTCAAGCTTCGGGAGGCTGTGCTTCAGTAAGAGGGTTAAATAAATCTTTAGCTTCTGTATTTCTGGTAAAATAGGATAAACTGGCCATTAAAAAACCATTTTCATGAACAGGAATTTCATTTACCTGGAATTCGGAAGTAAGCAATTTTATAAAATTGTTTTTTTGCTGGGAACCTGGTTTGTTTCCGGGAATATCATTTACGGCTTTTGTAAACTCATTCTTCGCATTAGCAATGCTTGTCTTTTCTTTATTGGGAAGACACAACAAATACAGCGTATTGCCACTAACTTTTCTTTTTACATATCGATAGTGTTCACCGTTAAAATCTGTTTCGCCATACACATTTTCGTAATCCTTATCCGTATAATACGGCATGTTTAGGGGAATGCGGATCTCAACTAATTGCTCATCGCTGTATTTGCCGGAAGAAATTCTTTGCTCGAGATTCGCAGTGACCTTTTTTTCAATTGCGGAAAACAACCAGCGATAACCTGCGAGATTAAATACCATCAAGGAAAGCAGTAATATGGCAGCAATTCGTTTCAAGTTGTTAAAGATACAAATCCTCGTTATTTAATACTGAATGTTTTTTTCTGCGGGCCAACACCTGTTAGTGTCAGGCTTTTCCATTGTTTTGGCAATGAAGTTTTTAATTGAACAATCCCGGTGGAAGTAATATCCAGACCGCCAAAACCCATTAATAATGATTGTATGATTCCACCGGCGCCGGTGGCGAAATATGGATTAGTGCCTCCTTTGGTTTCAGCAATTACCCGGAATGGCGGATTGAGATTTGGTATATAGGATTCTTTAAACCAGCGATAGGCTTTGTCAGCATTACCCAACCGTGCATATAATGTTGTAAATACAGCTTGTGTCATGGCAGGAGTGCCTTCATTGGGCACTCTTGTTTCATAGTATTCGAGATCTTTTTTGATTTGAGCGACGTCAGTAATTTGCTTCAAAGGATATGACAACAAATTAACATCAGCCTGTTTTATTCCTTCACCACTATAAGTGGCATGTTCTCTCGTTACCCCGTTATCCATCTTTAAGATAGGAATATTGCTTGCCACATGCATCCAATCCTGATCGGCCGTCATGCCTAAGACTTTCGCTGCTTCTGTTGCAAACTGAAGATTAGATTTCGCGGCTGCATTAGTAAATGCGTTATTGTCTACATTTTCGGCCCATTCATCTGCAGCAACTACATTTTTGATATCATAATGACCGGGACCATTTCTTTCTACACGACTTGCCCAAAAATCCGCGGTGGCAGATAATATCGGATACCCTTTATCCCGCAGCCATTGTTTATCCTGGGTTACACAATAATAATTCCATGCGGCAATCCCCACACATGCGGTGATGTGATGTTCGAATGGCCCACTCAAGGCCCATACCGGTGTTTCTTCAACACCGGTTTCTGCACTTTCCCACGGATACATTGCCCCTTTATATCCTTTACTGAATGCATTTCTTTTTGCGGCGTCGAGACGTTGGTAGCGATATTCAACAAGACTTTTAGCAATTTCGGGATGAAGAACAAGTATTGCAGGATACATCCATAGTTCTGTATCCCAAAAAACATGGCCATTATAACCAAGCCCGCTTAATCCCATTGGCGAAGGAGACAGTGCCGTACCTTCTCTTGAAAAAGAATAAAGATGATAGAGCATGCTATGAATATCTTGCTGACTTTGCGGGTCGCCTTCAATCGTAATATCGCTTTTCCATAGTTCTTCCCATGCTTTATGATGGAAATTTAAAAGCCGGTCCCGGCCCTCCAATTTTGCAAAGATCGTTGCCCGTTCTGCCTCATTTAAGGGATCATCATGATGAGCGGATGTAATAGATGAACCAGCAATAGAGAAACGATAAGTTTCACCAGCTTTAAGTCTTTTGGTAAACTTCATCAGGTGCATATTATTATCCCACATTTCATGGATCACTCTTGGTTCGCTGCCATGTGCCTCACCAAATAAAAAAGTATTACTTGCACACATTAATAATTTTCCTGTCGGGCTTTTTGCAGAAGAGGTCAGTAAGCTGATAACAACATGCGGCCTGTCAATTTCGTTATAATAATTCTGGACATCTTTCAAGGCATCCGGTGATTCCATAACACTTGCACCTGTAATCCCAATGTCTTTTTTTGCTGTTACAGCAACATCCATCAATACGGTGTAGGGCAAATGACGAAGTGAATAATAGGTGTAGGAAACTGCAGCCTTATCACCGTAATCAAATGTTGTTGTAAAAGAAGCTTTCTTCATATCTAATTCCTGCTGCATATTGGAAGCAGCTTTCCCATCAATTCTTTTTCCATCCACTTCAAGGTACATGTTCAGCAAGTTGAAACTTTTTAAAAAGTTACTCACCCGGCCACGGCCATACAGATCATAAGCTCCGGCGAGTACAACATCTTTCACCTTAAATGGCTCTGGTGAAGAAACAATTCCAATCATTCCGTTTGCGGCGGTTACACCATAATAATTATTCGGATCAATTTTTTCCGCTGTGATCCTCCAGGGATCCTGGGCAGAGCAGAAGCCTGAAAAAAATACTATGGAGACCAAAAGATACTTTCGAATCATACGAGAAGAATTATTCAGGCAAATGTATTGAATAACAAAATGTTCAGGCCCCATTGATTTGTTTCTATGCTATCGGCAGTTTGAGGAAAGCGGCCCAACCGGCAGGGTTTGCAAAAGATTATTTTGTTTAGAAGGAGGGAAAATTTTAAAATTGTGTAAACGATTGCATAAATGTCTTACAAGACTACGATAATCGATATCGCTAAGGAATTAAATACTACACCAGCGACAGTATCAAGAGCTTTAAGCAATCATCCGGGAATTAGTGAAAAAACCAAACAATCCGTTCAGTTTACAGCGTCAAAGCTTAATTATAAGAGAAACCGAATTGCATCTTCCCTTAGATCCGGTAAAACACATCTCATCGGAGTGATCATTCCAAGCGCAGAAATAAATTTTTTCGGATCTGTTGTGCATGGAATAGAAAGTATAGCCAACTCAAATGGATATAATGTTTTGTTGTTTCAGTCAAATGAAAGCAGGGAGTTTGAAGAAAAGGGTTTGGAAACTTTTTTAACGGCAAGGGTGGATGGTATTCTGGTGTCCCTTGCAAAAGATACGATCGATTATTCTCACTTTGTTGAAATTAAGAAACGCGGCATACCTCTTGTTTTTTTCGATCGGGTAAACGATGAATTGGGAGTTGATTCAGTAGTAATAGATGATTATAAAGGTGCCTTTAACGCCACTCAGCACCTTATTAAGCAGGGGTATAAAAATATTGCGCATATATCGGGTCCTCAGCACCTGAAAAACTTTAATGATCGTATAGAAGGGTATCGGGATGCACTCAAGGCCAATGGAATTCGCATTGATCCCAAGCTTATTTTTCCCGGAAATATTTCAATAGAAACTGGAAAGACCGGAACAGAATATTTTTTATCACTTTCAAACCCTCCGGATGCAATTTTTGCTGCGGAGGATTTTACGGCCCTTGGAGCAATCAGCAAATTAAAAGAGAGGCACATTATTATACCTCGCGAAATGGGTATTATTGGTTTTGCGAATGAATTGTTTGGCGAACATATCACGCCTTCCCTTTCAACTGTTGATCAACAAACAATCAGGATGGGAAAGTCGGCACTAACTCTATTGGTTGACATTATCGAAAAAAAGGAAAAGCATATAAATCAAAAGATCGTGCTTGATCCTTTACTGATAGTCAGGCAATCCTCCTTGAGAAATGACAGGTAAGTCAGTTTTATTTTGACATTTATGTAAACGATTACATCCGATGCCAGTTTACAGAGTTTATTAAACGTTTACGTGCCCGCCGGTTGATCTGACCCAATGACAAAAGTCCAATAAGCCAAAAACTAAATTTTGCAGAAATAAAAAAAAACACAACTTTGTGTCTCGGATACACATTCCATATTACACTATTTTAGAACTAACAACAATTACTGCTTATGTACTGCGAAAGACTACTTAAAGGTATCGCGTTGCCATGCCTTCTTTTTCTTGCAGCGACAGGTTTTACACAGGAAAAAGTTATCACCGGTAAAGTAACTTCTTCAAATGATGGAACGCCTGTACAGGGTGTCACCGTAACGGGAAAAGGGACTCGTATCGCAACCCAAACAAATGCAGAGGGATTATTTAGCATTTCCATTTCTCCATCTGTAAAGACGCTTGTTTTTTCTTCTGTTGGTTTTGCATCTCAGGAAATGGATATAGAAGGAAAAACTACTGTAGATGTTGCGCTTGTTATAACAAATGCCACACTAAATGAAGTGGTAGTAACCGGTTATGGAACAGCCAAAAGAAAAGATCTTACAGGCTCGATCGCGACAGTAACGTCAAAAGATTTTGTAAAGGGCCCTATCGTCTCACCTGAACAATTGATCGCCGGTAAAGTGGCGGGGGTACAAATTACACCCAACAATGGACTGCCAGGCTCCGGCAGCCGGATCCGGATTCGCGCCGGTACATCGCTAAATGCGAGCAATGACCCACTTATTGTCATTGATGGAGTACCTCTTGACAATAATAACATTTCGGGTGCTCCGAGCCCTCTTTCTATGATAAACCCGAATGACATTGAGAGCATGAACATCTTGAAGGATGCCTCGGCAGCTGCCATTTATGGTAACAGGGCTGCAAATGGGGTTATACTCATTACAACCAAAAAAGGATCTGCTGGTAGATTGAAAGTAAATTTCAGTACGCTTAATTCAATTTCTGAAATAACAGAACAGATAGATGTATTATCTACCGAACAATTCACAACCCTGGTAAATCAAAAAGGAAGTGCCTCGGATAAGGCTTTGCTTGGCAATACAAGTACTCGCTGGCAGGACGAAATCTATCAATCTGCTTTTAGCACGGATAATAACATTTCAGTGAGTGGTGGCATTGCCAAACTACCTTATCGGTTTTCATTAGGTTATCTTAACCAGGATGGTATTTTAAAGACCAGCAATTTGAAACGGACTACAATAGGATTGAACCTGTCTCCAAAATTCCTCAAGAATCATTTAAGCGTAAATCTTAACTCGAAATATTCTTCTGCAAGCAACACGTTTGCTAACCAGGGTGCTATCAGTTCGGCAGTCTATTTTGATCCGACGAAACCGATCTATTCCGGTAAACCGGAATATGGCGGTTATTTTGAATGGCTGAGTAGTGGAACTACCCTGAATGGTTTATCCCAAAAGAACCCTGTTGGTTTAATTAATCAACGTGATGATCAGAGTGATGTGGACCGCTTTATCGGGAACGTAATAATAGATTACAAAATGCATTTCCTGCCTGACCTTCATGCCAACCTAAATCTCGGCATGGATAGAAGCGATGGTGAAGGTGATGTTTTCGTGCCCGCCACGGCAGCATCAGATTTCAACCGCACTTCATTAACAGGGGCTCCCGCGCCCGGAAGAATGAATCATTATGAGCAAACCAAGACAAATAAATTGCTGGAATTTTATTTTAGTTATGCAAAAGATTTAACTGATATAAAAAGCAGGATAGATGTAGTAGCCGGTTACTCATGGCAGGATTGGAAAACAGAAACACCTACATTTCCTGACCTGGCCGCCAATGGAAAAGATACTGTGGCAAGAGCGAATCCTCCCGGGTTTACACAAAACACACTTGTTTCCTTTTATGGCAGGTTGAATTATGGGTATATGAATCGCTACCTGCTCACTTTCACCATGCGTCGTGACGGCTCCTCGAGATTTAGCGAAGCGAATCGCTGGGGTAATTTTCCTTCTGTAGGGCTGGCATGGAATGCAAAAGAAGAATCATTCCTGAAGAACAATGAGGTCATATCAGCGCTGAAGTTTCGCTTAGGTTGGGGAATAACGGGACAACAGGATGGAATAGCCGACTATGGTTATCAACCTGTTTTCTTTTATGGTAACGCTGCAGCCCAGTACCAGTTTGGCAATAATTATTATACGGTAGTTCGTCCTCAGCGCTATGATGAGGATTTAAAATGGGAAGAAACAAATTCAAGTAATATTGGTTTGGATATGAGCTTTTTCAAAAACAGGTTAGGGTTTACTGTTGACTATTACAACCGGAAAACAAAAAATCTTTTAGCCCTGGTACCCGCGCCTGCAGGAACTAATTTCAGTAATGAAATAGTGACTAATGTAGGTAATACAGAAAGCGAAGGATTGGAATTTTCACTTAATGCAACTCCCGTAAGCAATAAGGATTTCACTTTGGATTTGCAGTATAATCTCACTTATGTAATTCAATATGAAATTACCAAGCTTCAATTGGTGAATGATCCAAAATATCTTGGAGCAGAAGTTGGTTCAATCGGTATTAACGGGTATGTTCAAAGAAACACCGTAGGTTATCGCCCCAATACGTTTTTCCTGTATAAGCAAATATATGATGAAAGTGGCCTCCCGATAGAAGGATTATATGAGGACAAGAACAGGGATGGAAAAATTGATGACCTTGATAAATATTGGGTTCATAATTCCGAGGCCAAAGTTTATATGGGCTTCTCAGCCAATGCTACATACAAAAAATTCAATGCCGGCTTCACCATGCGGGCAAGTCTTGACAATTACATGTACAATAATGTTAAAGCAGGCTCAGGCATATTGGTAAATGTTTTAACCGGTCAGAATTATCTTAATAACGCGCATAGCGATGTATTGGAATCCGGGTTTAAAAACAGGCAGACCTGGTCAGACTGGTATCTCGAAAATGCTTCGTTCGTGAGGATGGATAATCTTTATCTGAATTACAATTTCGGAAAGTTGAATTTTCTTAAGAAAGGGCAAAACAACCTTCGGATTAGTGCAAGCGTTCAGAATGTATTTGTGATCACCAATTATGAAGGTATTGATCCGGAGTTGAGTGGTGGAATTGACGGAACTATATATCCTAAACCGAGATTTTATTCATTGGGTTTTAATCTTGATTTTTAAATTATTCAATATAAAATTTGTTTTATGAAACTTAAACAAATAAAACTGTTGGCGTGCTTCGGATGCATCCTGTTGTTTTCATGTACAAAAGACCTGGAAAGAACTTCTCCAAATGCGCTGACAGCGGATGCATTGTATCAAAATGAAGCTGGTTACAGGAGCTCTCTTGCTAAATTATACGGGGGTCTTGCATTAACCGGGAATAACGGGCCGGACGGTAACGGTGATCTTGGTGGAATAGATGAAGGTTTTTCATCTTACCTGCGCTCCTATTGGTATCTGCAGGAATTTCCAACGGATGAAGCTGTGATTGGATGGAACGACCAAACCATTAAAGACCTTCATGAAATGGATTGGTCGCCTACCGAGGTTTTTAACCGGGCATTGTACAGCCGTATTTTTTACCAGATCACGTTGGCTAACGATTTTATCCGTGAATCAGCCGAGGATAAAGTCTCTGAAAGGGGCATATCCGGGGCCGACGCTTCAAAAATAGCCGGCTACCAGGCCGAAGCAAGATTTCTGAGAGCATTAAGTTACTGGCATGCGCTGGATTTATATGGGAATACAACTTTTGTTACTGAGGCCGATGGCATTGGAGCCTATTTACCTCCAAGAAAAACAAGAGCTGAATTATTTGCCTATGTTGAATCGGAATTGAAGGCCATCGAAAGCCTGCTGCCAGATCCAAAACAAAATGAATATGCCCGTGCGGACAAAGCTGCACTATGGATGGTGCTTGCAAATCTTTATCTTAATGCAGGAATCTATACGGGTACTCCAAAATACACCGAGGCAGTTACCTATAGTGCCAAAGTGATTGCAGCCAATTATGCACTGGATCCAATCTATGCCAATCTTTTCGTGGCTGACAATCATAAATCGAATGAAATGATCTTTACTGTTGCCTTTGATGGAACCAAAACCCGTTCTTGGGGAGGCACCACTTTTCTTGTACATGCTCCGGTAGGCGGCGATATGAACGTAAATGATTTTGGAATTGATTTTGGTTGGGGCGGATTAAGAACAACAAAAGCATTTGTACAGAAATTTACTGACATTTCAGGCGCAACAGATAAAAGAGCGATGTTCCAGACAGCAGGACAAACTTTAGAGATTAATGATATTAGCGAATTCAGAAACGGGTATAGTATCAGGAAATGGAAAAATAAAACTTCAACAGGAGCTAACGGCTCTAACCTTACGTGGGTAGATACTGATTTCCCCATATTCCGGCTTGCTGAAGCTTATTTGATTTTTGCGGAAGCTGTTAAAAGAGGAGGTACCGGTGGTACTACCGACCAGGCATTAACGTATATCAATAATATTCGTACAAGGGCTTACGGAAATACATCAGGGAATATTAGTCAGAGCCAATTGACACTTGAGTTTATTCTGGATGAAAGAGCGAGGGAATTAGTATGGGAAGGTAAAAGAAGAACAGACCTTATCCGTTATAATCTTTTTACAACGTCCGATTATCTGTGGCCATGGAAAGGGGGTGTAAAGGATGGGACTGCTGTTGCTTCTACAAGAAACTTATACCCGATTCCTTCAGCAGAAATAAATACGAATCCTAACCTTATTCAAAACCCCGGATATTAATCACGCATAAATTAAATGGTATATGAAAAATAATTTTCTGAAATTATGCATCTCAGTTTCCTTTTTACTTCTTTTATGGTCTTGCGAGAAGGAAGAAAATAGAATTTTCTATGAGGGAGGAACAAACCCTGTTCTGACTTCCTCACGTACCGGCACCATTCCACTTTCTTTTGCTAACAAAGATCAGGAAGCTGTAAAAATTGCGTGGACAAATCCTGACTACAGGTTTACAACAGGTCTTAGTTCACAAAACGTGGCTTACCAGATAGAAATAGATACTACCGGCGCCAATTTTACGAATCCTAAGAGGAAAATAATTTCTATCAGTCAGGATTTAAGCCTTAGTATTTCGCAAAATGACCTCAATGATTATTTGCTAAATCAATTACAGCTGACAGCAGGGGTGTCTCATAATATTGAAATGCGAGTAACCTCGACGATTGGTACAGCGGTTCCCTTATATTCCAATATCCTGAAGTTTAATGTAACTCCATATGTTATTCCCCCAAAAGTGACGCCCCCGTCAACAGGACAATTATATATTGTGGGAAATGCGACTCCCGGCGGTGATGCTACCGGCTGGAATAATCCTGTTCCTGTACCCAGCCAGCAATTTACCAAGATAAGTACTACTCTTTATGAAATAACTATTCCGCTGATCGGAGACAAATCGTATTTGTTTTTGCCCGAAAATGGTAGCTGGACTGTTAAGTACGGTGCCATCGGCGCTAATAATACGAACAATGTGAATGGAGACGATTTTAAAGCCGCCGGAGGTGATATGAAAGCTCCGGCTGTAAGCGGAAACTATAAGATAGAAGTTGATTTTCAGAGAGGAAAATTCACCGTAACAAAACTGTAACCATCACTAATTTTTTTTTATGAAATCAATAATAAATAGCACTTTTCTGATAACTGCCGGAGTTTTATTTTTCACTGCCTGCGAAAAGGCAGACAGCTTACCTTTTTATGGAGAAGGAACTGCTCCTGTTCTTACCGCCTCTTCGACAACCTTGGCGCCGGCTCCTGCAGATTCAAATAATACTGCATTAACATTAAGCTGGACAAATCCGAACTATGCTACCGATAGTTCTACTTATAAGTTTGTTGTTGAAATGGACTCAACAGGAAAAAATTTTGCGAATCCAGATAGTAAAACAGTGACCGGCCAATTAACCGCAAGCTTCATTGCAAAAGAATTGAATAGCTTATTGTTAGCCCGGGGTTATGCATTTAATGTACCGGTTGACATGGACGTGCGTCTGAAGTCATCATATGGGAATAACAATGAGTTGAAACTTTCCAATGTTATTAAAATAAGAATGACTCCTTACAAAATCCCTCCAAAAGTTGTTTTACCAACTTCGGGAAGATTGTTCATTGTAGGAGATGCTTCTACATTTGGTTGGAGCAATGACCCTGCTCCCCCTGCTTTTCCTCCCGGAAGGGAATTTGCAAGGTTGGATGAAACAACATGGGCCGGCATTTTTCAAATGACCGGTAGCGGGGGATACAAAATTTTACAAACCCAGGGTAATTGGAGCACCCAATACCACATGGCGAGTGGTGGCACTGCTACTGGTGGATTGTTTGAGTATGGCGATGCCAATCCAAGTTTTCCCAGTCCTGCGGCGGGCTGGTACAAAATTATTTTAGATTTCCAGACGGGAAAATTTACCGTTACAAGTGTGAGCAATCCATTACCGCAGGAACTCTATACAACCGGCGACGCTACTGCAGGTGGTTGGACAAACACGCCTCCTGTTAATCAAAAATTGACGAGGTTAAACTCAGTCGTACATGAAATTACAATGTCAATGGCGCCTGGTAAATATTATAAATTCCTATCCAGTAGTGGTAATTGGCAACCTCAGTTTGGGGGTAACTCGGCTACCGGTGGCGCTTTGGGAGCAAACTATGGGGGAGGGAATGATCCCGCTGCCATTCCCACACCAACAGTGGCCGGTGATTATAAAGTACAGGTAAACTTTGCGACCGAAACCTATACGGTTACAAAACTGTAATTGGACTCGTCGACAATGCTTACTTAGGTAATTTAACTGTAACTATAAACTTTGCATATGCAATAAAAGAGCTGATATAAGCAGTCAAGTTGGATTAAGCCGTCATGGATCACCAGGGCGGCTTTTTATTTTTATGAAATCTTTCTAGATTCAATTTTTGAGCCTGACAGCTTTTCCAGGTCGTAAAAGCACTATAGGAAAAATGGATTCGTGTATTATTTTTGTACTCAATTACTGTAGTAGTAAACAATAGTAATTGTTCCACTTAAATTCCGGTCTCCTCCGAACAACCACCAAACAATCCGTTTTAATAATTTCTAAACCCTGTATTAATGAAAACTAGATTTACTCTTGCCCTTTTAATAGGGCTGGTTTCCGCCATTGTTATTGTTTCCTGCAAAAAATCGCAAGACCTGGATTTATCGGCTTCCAGGCAACCTGAAAACACTGAAGTTACCAGTGTCTATACGCAAGGAATGCGTTTAGAAAATGGTTCCCTTTTATGTGGTGGAGTAACATTAACAACGCCAACACAGGTTAACGTCAATGAATCATTTGATATAACTGCTTCAATTGAGTGTGGACGAGTTTCAATTGAACGTGGTTATATTTTAGCCGGAGACGACATAACAAAGATTTATAAAGATCTGTCATGCGCAACGGCTGACCTGGAATGGGAGCCTCTTACGGGCTTTGAATGTTATGATTACGATGCAAATTGGAGTGGTTCATTTGCAGAACCTGGTGATTATATTTTCCGGACCAAACACAATGCTGCCGATGGCAATTGCGACAGGCGCGGGGGTCAGGATAAAACCGGAGAATGTTCATTCAGCGGAAACGAGCTTTACTGTTTTGTAATTGAGGCTGTGGATGGATGTGAAACTTCATTCACAGGCGAGGCGATTGCCTGCGGTACCGAACGCGAAGCAGTATATACATTCACATCAAAAGACGCACAGAGTTATATCAAGATTCAAGGTGGTTTGACAAACTTTACTGGTGCAGATGCTGGGGTGATCGTTACCGACGCTACAGGCATGACAATATCACAATGGACAACAGGCGGAAGCTCAAACCGTGTTATTAAAGTGGAAGGGAGTGTAGATGCCTGCGAAACAATCCTTATCAGGATAAGATGGAACTCGACTAATTCAGGCGGTGTCGTTACTGGAAGCTGGTCAGTGAAAGATGGTAATGGAGTTGAACTTGCTCTTGCTGTTCCTGGATTAACTTGTACTGATTAAAATTGGTTTTTCATCCTTATTATAATTCAAGAGTCCTGCTTCGGCGGGACTTTTTGTTTTTATGCTGTTTCACTATTGTTAAGTTGTTGAAAGTATAAGAATGATTGCGTCCCCAAGTTTCAACTATCCTTCGCGTATACTCATTTGTGCCTTGGGTGAATTGTGCAACGAAAGTTTATAATGGCGCGAGTGCCAACTTCATAATTTCTAATCAAAAATAAACAGCCACGCAAGTTGAGGAGTTTGCTTCGTCTCGGCTGAGGCGAGACTCGCAAGAAAAAAGGCCGCACACCCTTTCGGATAATGCGGCCCGGCTGTAGTAGCCCTGACTATTCTAATTCGCCTTAATAAATAGTTGACTGGATAATTGGTTAGGTGATTGCACATACAATGTGTATGCGCCGGCGGGAAGTGTCGATACATCAAAGTCCCAGTTGTTAACGCCTTGTATCACATTGCGTGTCCAGGTTCTTACCACTACACCATTGTTGTTTACCACTTTAATAACTACCTGTTCGTTGTGTGTTGAATAAAACAACACATGCATATTATTAATAACCGGGTTGGGTGTTATTTGCAACGCAGGTTGGGTATTGCCCGGTACATGCAGCGGTTTGCAAATTCTTGTTTCGCATCCACGCTGTGTTTTTATCGTCAAACAAACT